>NC_017790.1:115000-415000 GCF_000252445.1 Deinococcus gobiensis I-0
TCGGCCAGGGGGGGGCGGTACTGCGGCGCCGGCGAGAGCTGCACGCGGCCGCTGGGCGTTTCGGCGCCGTGGGCGTAGGGCAGGAAGCCCTCGGGGACGTTCAGGCGCACGCTGCCCTCGGCCTTCAGCCGCTCGTGGGTGACGCCCTCCAGAAAGGGATGGTTCGTGTCGAGCAGCTCGGCCATCAGCTCGTCCACCGTCCAGTACACCGACGGCTCGGTGACGCCCAGACGGCGGGCAAGCTGCGCGAAGACCCAGGAATTGGGCCTCGCCTCACCGGGGGCCTCCAGCGCCGCCGGGTTGTAGTTCAGCCAGTGGTGGCCGTAGCTCGTGTAGAGGTCGGCGTGTTCCATGAAGGTGGTCGCGGGCAGCACGTAGTCGGCCAGCCGCGCCGTCTCGGTCATGGCCTGTTCGAGGACCACCACGAGCAGGTCGTCGCGTTGCAGCCCCTCGCGTACCCGTGAGGCGTCGGGGGCCACGACCGCCGGGTTGGTGTTGTAGACCATCAGGGCCCCCAGGCCCGCCTCCGGACGCAGGGCGCCGGCCAGCTCGTTCATGTTGACGTGGGGGGTGCCGGGCCGCACCAGATGGGCGCCGCCCAGCCGCGCCCGCTTGAGCTTGAACGCCCCGCTGGTGCTCAGGACGCAGCCGCCGCCCCGGTGCCGCCAGTCGCCGGTCAGGGCCGGAATCAGCGTCACGGCGCGCAGGTTGGTGCCGCCGGACTCGTGGCGGGTCATGCCGTAGCCCACCCGGATATAGGTGGGGCGCGTCGTGCCGATGGCGCGGGCGAAGGCGCGCACCTCGTCGGTCCCCAGGCCCGTCACCTCGGCCACGCGCTCGGGCGGCCAGGCGGCGGCCTCGGCACGCAGGTCGTCCGCGCCCAGGGTCGCCTCGGCGAGATAGGCCTCGTCGGTCCAGCCGTGGGCGAACAGTTCGTGCATCACGCCCAGGGCCAGCGCGGCGTCGGTGCCGGGGCGGATCTTGAGGTGCTCGTCGGCGTAGGCGGCCGTGCGGTTACGGTAGGGATCCACGCAGATGACCCGCGCGCCCGCCTTGCGCGCCGCCGTGATCTGCGGCGTGAGGTGGCTGTGGGTCGAGAGCGAGTTGATGCCCCACAGCACGATGAGGCGGGCGTGCGGCACGTCGAGCGGGTCCACCGCGAGGCGGGTGCCGTAGCCCAGGCTCCAGGCCGCCGTGCCGGCGGTCGCGCAGATCGTCTCGTCGAGTTCGGGGGTGCCCAGCGCGCGCCACAGGGCGTGGGCGTGGGTGCCTTCCATCAGGCCCATCGTGCCGGCGTAGTTGTAGCGTAGGACGCTCCGGGGGCCGCGCGTGTCCAGCAGCGTGCGCAGCCGCGCGGCGATGTCGTCCAGGGCCTCGTCCCAGGTGACGCGCTCAAAGACCGGCTCGGCGTCCGTCTTGGCGTTCACGCGGCGCAGCGGATACAGGGGCCGGTCGGGATGGTTCTGGCGGGCGGGGTAGTGCACGGTCTTGGCGCAGGCGAAGCCCCGGGTGTAGGGATGCGCGGCGTCTCCGGTGAGCTTCACGGCGCGCTCGCGGCCGTCCTCGCCGCGCGCCACGGTGACCTTCAGGCGGCAGGCGTCGGGGCAGTCGAGAGGGCAGGTGAGCAGCACGTCGCGCGTCGCGGAGGCCTGGGCGGTCATGCCCGGCAGTGTACGCGGCGCGGCGCGCTCGCGGTCGGGATTCCCGTTCAGCGCGCCCCGAACCCGCCCAGAATGGTCTGGAGGGTCTTCCAGACGATGAGGAGATCCAGCCGCAGCGACAGGTGCTTGATGTAGTAGAAGTCGTAGCGCAGCTTCTCCATCGTCTGGCCCAGGTTGTCGGTGTAGCCCTGGTTGACCTGTGCCCAGCCGGTGATCCCGGGCCGGACCCAGTGGCGCGAGGCGTAGAGCGGGATGCTCTCCTCGAAGTCGGCGGCGAAGGCCGACTGCTCGGGGCGGGGGCCGATGATGCTCATCTCGCCGCGCAGCACGTTCCAGAACTGCGGCAGCTCGTCGAGCCGGAACTTGCGCAGGAAGGCCCCGGTGGGGGTCACGCGCAGGTCGGCGCGCTGCGCGAAGGCGGGACCGCTGCGCTCGGAGTCGCGGCTCATCGTCCGGAACTTCACGATGCGGAAGGGCCGCCCGCCCTGGCCCACCCGTTCCTGCCAGAACAGCACCGGCCGGCCACTGTTGAGCAGCACCGTCACGGCCACCCCCGCCGCCAGCGGCAGCAGCACCGGCAGGGCCAGCAGGGTCGCGGCCACGTCGAAAACGCGTTTGATCCCGCTGTAGGGCGAACGGAAGTGCGTCCGGTCGAGCCATTCGCTCTGGATGAGGTGGACGGCGACCTTGCCGCTGATCTCCTCGTCGAGCTGGGTCTTGGGCCACAGCGGCACCGCCGTCACCTGGGCGTGGGCGATGAGGCGCTGGCGGTCCTCGGTGAGCCGGTCGCCGGGCCGCAGCAGCAGGGCGTCGAGCTGCGCGGGCGACCATTCCTCCTGGGGATCGACGGGCACGTAGCGCAGGCCCCCGAAAGCCAGCAGGTCGTCCGGCAGCCGGGCCGGCCCGGTTCCGGCTCCCAGCACGCCCACCCGCCAGGGCCGCCAGCGGCGGTGCCAGCGCCGGATCGCCAGGCCCGCACCCCACCAGACGGCGCACAGCGGCAGGGCCAGCAGCGCCGGCCGCGCGCCCTGGCTGCCGATGACGGCGAACAGCAGCAGCGCGACGACCCCCGAGGCCAGCGGCCAGCGCCACAGCGTGCGGTCCTGGGCCAGCAGGCGCCGCCCCGGTCGCCCGGCGTCCAGTCCCAGGCCCAGCAGGCCCGCGAGCAGCCAGAGCTTCAGGGATTCGGCCGCCTGGGAGGGCGCCTCGCCCAGCCCCCGCAGGGCCAGCCAGAAGGCGGTGCTCAGCCCCAGGAACAGTGCGCCCTGGATCAGCGCCAGCGGCACCGGACGCCCTTCGGGGTGGGCCGCCGGAGAGGGGACCGCGCGGCGCATACCGGTCATCGCCGTCCCTGAGGCCGGAGCCGGAGCCGGGGCTGGACCCGGAAGCGGCGGGGCGGGACAGGGCGGAAGCGGCACATGTCAGGCCAGCATAGGGTCGCGCGGCGACTGACCCGGCGGATATGAACGGATTCTGGCGATTCGGGGCGAAATCGGCCTGCCCTCCACACAAAGGAGGATGTGGCGACCTTCCGCCGCTGAGTACTGTGAGTGCCATACACATCATGTGAACAGGGGGGCCGTCGGAGGGTCTTCCGGAGGAGACCTATGGTTCAGGCGACACTGGAAACGCTGTGGAGTGCCCTCGGACAGGGCGCCGGGCGGCTGTGGCCCCTGCTGGTGCTGGCCCTGGTGCTGGGTCTGGCGGCGCGGCTGTGGCGGGTGCTGAATCCGGCGGCGGCGCGGCGCTGGGGGCGTCGGCTGGTGCCCGCGCTGTCGCGGCCGCTGGCCTGGGCGGGGGTGCTGGCGCTGCTGGGCGCGGCCCTCTGGGTGTACGGCCCGCTGGGCCGGGTGGTGCAGGGCCGTCTGGCCGCCGCCGAGAATGCCGTGCAGGGGCGCGGAGCCGACGCCGACGCCGCCCCCACCACCCAGCAGGCCCCGCGCGTGACCTACCTCACCGAGCGGACCTACACGCGCTCGCTGACGCTGCCCCCCGACCTGTTGCGGCGGCTGGACGCGGGTGGCCTGAACGGAGGCCTGGACGTGCTCGCGCCGTACCTGGGCGACCCCGGCGGAAACGTGACCCGGCTGGCCGAGCGGGTGCGCCGGACGGCGGCAGGCGCGGTCCTGACCCGTGAAGTCACCCAGCGCGCCGAGGAACCCATCCGGCTGGATGGATCACGTCTGCGGGCTTCCCTGAACTTCGTGTCGCCGCTGTGGGGGGCCCGCCGACCCTACTATCAGGCGAATTTCGCCGCGCAGTACGCCTTCGCCAATCCGCTGGACCGGCCGGTGACGGCCCGCTTCAGCTTTCCGTTGCCGCAGGGCAGCGGCACCCTGTCGGATTTCGCCGTGAGCGTGGACGGCCGGGAACTGCCCGCTTCGGACGCCCTGCGCGGCTTCTGGGAGGGCCGCCTGGCCGCCGGGCAGCGCGTGCGGGTAGAGGTCCACTACCGCCACCAGGGCGCGCGCGGCTGGAGCTACGTGCTGGGCAGCCGCCGCGAGAGCCTGCGCGACTTCTCGCTCACGGTGCAGACCAACGGTGCGCCCCGGTTCCTGCGCTACAGCCTGCCCCCCACCCGCACGGCCCGCACCCTGGGGGGCACGACCCTGGCCTGGGAGCTGAAGAACGTGATCACCGCGCAGGACGTGGCCCTGACCTTCCCGGTGGGCAGCGGGCGCGAGACGGCCGCCAAACTCTATGCCTTCGCGCCCGCCGCGCTGTTGCTGGCGGCCGTGTTCGCCCTGCTGTGGGGCCGGATGCGGGGTCTGCGGCTGATGCCGGCGGCGGCGGCCCTGGCCCTGCTGGGCCTGACGCTGGGCGCGGTGCTGGGCGGCGCACTCCTGAGCTACCTGCCCGCCCTGCTGGCCGCGCCGCTGGGCGCCGCCGTCGGGGCCGGACTGGCCCTGCGCGCCTTAGGGGGCGGCTGGTGGCCCCCCACGCTGCTGGCCGCCGCCCTGCCGCTGGTGTTCCTGGTGCCGGGGCATGCCGGGCTGCTGCTGGCCGGGGTGGGGGTGGCGGCGTTTGCGGCGCTGCTGTGGGGCGGCCAGGCGCCGGGGCAGCCCCACAGGCGGGTTGCCGCATTTGCGGTCCCGGAGGTCTCTTCCTCCGCTTAACCTGAGAGCGACATGAAGACACGAGCCGTTTCTTGGCCCCTGCTGGGGGCCTGCGTGGCCCTGACCGGGCTGCTCACCGCCTGCCCCGGCCCGCCACCGCCCGCCGACGAGAGCGTGGCCCTGCGCTTCTCGCTGCCCGAGGGAGTCGACCGCAGCAACCTGTGGATCGCGGCCCTGTACTACCCGCTGGAGGCGAACGGCACGGTGGGCCAGCCGGTCCTGATCACGAGCACGCCGGCCGGCTCCGGCACCTCGGGGGGGGACGTGCCGCTGTATCTGTCGGGCTACGCCCTGCGGCAGGCCCGCAACAGCGCCAAATGCACGACGCCCTTCCTGACCGGCGAGGCCTCGGGCAAGCAGAGCGTGAGCGTCACCCCCAACACCGTGCTGACCTGCAACGTCGGGTTCCTGGCCTACACGGCGAGCGGGTACGGGACCATGCCTACCCTGGACAACCTCAAGTACACCTCCAACGACCTCTACGGGTTCGCCAGCGAGGCCTTCAAATACAGCTTCGTGAACGTGAACGGCGACGGTACGCGCAGCACCGAAACCGGTACCCGTACGGCCGGCTGGTCGCTGGTGCGCCGCGAAGTGCTGAACCCCAGCGCGACCCCGCAGGAGTACCTCGTGACCATGAACAGTGTCGCCAAGGAAAATCAGGCCGTCGCCCTCAAGCTGCGCGAGCCGCGTGACCCCTTCCGGAGCCAGGGCCTCGCCGGGGGCCGCCAGTGAAGCGCCTGTTGACGGCCGCCGCCCTGCTGGCCCTGGGCCTGAGCGCCTGCGGGCAGGGCACGTCGGGCGAGAGCCTGCCCGGCCTGCCGCCGCTGCCGACCGGGGTCGAGGTCCGGTTTCCCGCCGCGCCCGCCAACACCTACCTGAGCCTGACGACCGACACGGGCGAGAGCATCTACCAGATGCCCGTATCGGCGGGCCAGACGAGCGCCGCGCCCAACCCCGTGCAGTGGCGCGCCGCGTCCGAGCGGGCCGTGGCCGCCGAGACCCTGGTGCCCCAGGGCGTGACGGCGAGCCTGAGCCCCAATGGCGTCAAGGCCCTGCTGCTGCACTGGGTCATGTGGCAGGACAAGAACAGCGACGGCAAACAGGACAGCGGCGAGGCCCTGGACCTGATGACCCACGACCGTGTGGCCTACGCCAGCGCCGCCCTACGCGTGAGCTTTCAGACCGCCTCGCCCGACATGGCGCAGGTGTGGTCGCTGCGCGAGGGCTGGAGCCGCGCCGAGCACGAGGTCTATCTGCCGCTGGGCAGCACGACCTACCGTCGCAGCCTGCGCAGCGCCGACGTGCAGCAGTACACGCTGCATGTGACGACCCCCCTCACCAGCCAGTAACCCGCCCCGCCGGGATGCCCGGCCGCCGCGCCCCCGGAAGCACCTGCGGGGGCGCGTTTCGTCTGTTGCGTGCATAGCGTTCATGGTGCGGGGCGTCACCCCCTGCGTACCCCCGGCCCATCCCACCCTCCGACAGGGCCGCGCGGCGTATGCTGAGGCGTTATGACGCAGTCGCAGACGATGATGTGGGGCGGGAACGCGGCCTTCATCGAGGGCCTCTACGAGAGCTACCTCGCCGATCCGGCCAGTGTGGACGCCGAGTGGCGCGCGTATTTCGACGGTCTGCGCGGCGGCGCGGCCGACCGGGGACACGCGGCCGTGCAGCAGAAGTTCTATGAGCTGGGCACCCAGCGCCGGGGCGGGGCCGTGCTGCCCGTGCCCCAGGGGGTCAGTGGCGCCCAGCAGGCGGCGGGCGCGCTGATCACCGCCTACCGCGTGTACGGGCACATCAGCGCCCACACCAACCCGCTGAAGATGCGCGGGCTGCCGGTGGTCCCCGAGCTGACGCCCGAGTACTACGGGCTCTCGCAGGCCGACCTGGGCGAGACCGTGCAGGACAGCAGCTACAGCGGGCCGCTGCGCGACGTGATCGGGCAGCTCCAGCAGACCTACTGCGGCTCCATCGGCTTCGAGTTCAGCTACCTGCCCGCCAGCGAGCGCGCGTGGTTCCAGGCCCAGATCGAGCCGGGGCGCGGGCGCGGCCAGTACGGCGACGCCGAGCGCCGGCGCTTCATGAGCAAGCTCAACGCCGCCGAGGGCCTGGAGCTGTACCTCAAGAACAAGTACCCCGGGGTCAAGCGCTTCGGGCTGGAGGGCGGCGAGAGCTTCATTCCGCTGCTCGACCGCCTGATCCAGCAGGCCGGGCGCGTGGGCGTCAAGGAAGTCGTCATCGGGATGGCTCACCGTGGCCGCCTGAACACGCTGGTCAACATCTTCGGCAAGCCCAGCAGCGTGCTGTTCGACGAGTTCGACGGCAAGAAGAAGCTGAGCGACAACCCCGACGTGGCCGGCGACGTGAAGTACCACATGGGCTACTCCAGCGACGTGCGCACGCCCGGCGGGCCGATGCACCTCGCGCTGGCCTTCAACCCCAGCCATCTGGAGATCGTCTCGCCGGTCGTCCACGGCAGCGTGCGCGCCCGCCAGGACCGCCGGGGCGACACCGAGCGCAAGCAGGTGCTGCCCATCACCGTGCACGGCGACGCGGCCGTGTCGGGTCAGGGCGTCGTCATGGAGACGCTCAACCTCTCGCGCCTGCGCGGCTTCGCCACCGGCGGCGCGGTGCGCATCGTGATCAACAACCAGGTCGGCTTCACCATCTCCGACCCGCGCGACACCCGCTCCAGCCGCTACTGTACCGACGTCGCCAAGATCGCCAACGCGCCCGTGCTGCACGTCAACGGCGACGACCCCGAGGCCGTGGCGTTCTGCGGCGACCTCGCGCTGGCCTACCGCCAGGAGTTCGGCAAGGACGTGTTCGTCGATCTGATCTGCTTCCGGCGCAACGGCCACAACGAGGGCGACGAGCCGCGCATGACGCAGCCGATCATGTACCGCGAGATCGACTCGCACCCCGGCACGCGCGCGCTGTACGCCGCGCAGCTGGAGCAGGCGGGCGTGCTGAAGGCCGGCGAGGGGGCCGAACTCGTGACCCGCTTCCGTGACCAGCTCGACCGGGGCGAGACGGTCGTCGAGGAGGTCGAGAACCTCGAACAGAGCAAGCTCGCCGCCGACTGGTCGGGCTACACCGCCAACTGGCAGGACGGCGTGGAGACGGCCGTGCCGCTGGAAAAGCTCAACGAATTGGGCCAGAAGCTCGCCAGCGTCCCTGAGGGCTTCAAGGTGCACCGCACCATTGAGCGCACCGTCATGACCCCGCGCGCCGCCATGAGCCGGGGCGAGCAGCCCCTGGACTGGGGCATGGGCGAGATGCTGGCCTACGCCTCGCTGCTCGACGAGGGTTACGGCGTGCGGCTGGTCGGCCAGGACTCGGGGCGCGGCACCTTCGTGCACCGCCACGCCGTGCTGCACGACCAGACCGCGCAGGACCCCATGAACGAGGAGTACATGGCGCTGGCGCACCTGTCGCCGGATCAGGGCCGCGCCGAAGTCGTGGACTCGACCCTTTCGGAAGAGGCGGTCATGGCCTTCGAGTACGGCTACTCGACCTCGGAACCCAAGGCGCTCATCGCCTGGGAAGGCCAGTTCGGGGACTTCGCCAACGGCGCGCAGGCGGTCATCGACCAGTTCATCTCGGCGGGCGAGAGCAAGTGGCAGCGCCTCAGCGGCCTCACGCTGCTGCTGCCGCACGGCTACGAGGGCGCCGGCCCCGAGCACTCCAGCGCCCGCCTGGAGCGCTACCTCCAGCTGTGCGCCCAGAAGAACATGCAGGTCGTGGTGCCCAGCAGCGCCGCGCAGATCTTCCACCTGCTGCGCCGGCAGGTGCTGCGGCCCTACCGCAAGCCCCTCATCGTGATGACGCCCAAGAGCCTGCTGCGCAACAAGCTCGCCATGAGCCCGCTTGCCGAACTGGCCGAGGGCCGTTTCCACGAGGTCATCGGCGACCCCGAAGTGCAGGGCGCGCGCCGCGTGGTCCTGAGCAGCGGCAAGCTGCACTGGGAACTCAGCGAGGCGCGCGGCGCCGATCGGGAAGGCTACGCGGGCACGGCCCTCGTGCGCCTGGAACAGCTCTACCCCTTCCCGGCCGAGGCCCTGAGCGCCGAGCTCGCCAAGCACCCCGGCGCGCAGGTCGTCTGGGCGCAGGAAGAACCCGAGAACCAGGGCGCGTGGCTGATGATCTGGGAAGACCTGGAGAAGGTCCTCGCCGACGGCCAGACCCTCACGCACGCCAGCCGCGCCCGCAGCGCGAGCACGGCGGCCGGGTACGCCAGCGTGCACGCCCGCGAGCAGGCGGCCGTCATCGCCGCCGCCCTGGGCGAGAAGGTCGGCAAGGGCGACTTCGAGGCCCAGGTCGAACTGAAGCCCGAGGCGAGCGCGCAGGCCTGAAACCGCGTGTCCGGGAGAGGCGGCCTGCGCGGGCCGCCTCTCCCGCTTTTTGGTGCGTTGCGTACATGGCGGGGCGGAACGTTCCTGCGCCAGTCACAGCCCGCATAAGGGTAGACTCTGAGGGATATGGCGGACATCAAGGTTCCTGTTTTTTCCGAGTCGGTCAGTGAGGGCACCCTCCTGACCTGGCACAAGAAGCCCGGTGAAGCCGTGACGCGCGGCGAAGTGCTGGCCGAAATCGAGACCGACAAGGTCGTGCTGGAAGTCACGGCCCAGCAAGACGGCGTCCTGACGGGCATCGCCAAGCAGGAAGGCGACACGGTGCTCAGCGAGGAAGTGCTGGGCACGGTGGGCGAGGCGGGCAGCGCCCCGGCTCCGGCCCCTGCCGCCGCCGTCAGCGCCGACCCGGCCGCCGGCCCCGTCTCGGGCGAGGCCCCGGCGCAGGCTGCCGGCAACGAGGCGACGCGCCGCGACGACCTCTCGCCCGCCGTGCGCAAGATCGTGGCCGAGCAGAACCTCGACCCCGCCCAGATTCCGGCGACCGGCCCCAAGGGCAACATCACCAAGGCCGACGCCGTGGTGGCGGCCCAGGGTGGCCTGACCTACCAGGGCCCGCAGGACGCCGCCAAGCCGGCCGGGATGCAGCCCGCCCCCGCCGCCCAGGCCCCGCAGGCCGCCGCGCCCGCGCCGCTGCCCCAGGGCCCCCGCCCCGAGGAGCGTGTGCCCATGACGCGCATCCGCCAGCGCATCGCCGAGCGCCTCAAGGACGTGCAGAACACCGCCGCCCTGCTGACCACCTTCAACGAGGTGAACATGCAGCCCGCGATGGACCTGCGCAAGAAGTACCAGGACCAGTTCGTGGCCAAGCACGGCGTCAAGCTCGGGTTCATGAGCCTGTTCGTGCGCGCGGCGACCGAGGCCCTCAAGGCCTTCCCGGTGGTCAACGCGAGCGTGGACGGCAAGGACGTCATCTACCACGGCTACTACGACATCGGCATCGCGGTCGCCAGTGACCGAGGCCTGGTCGTGCCGATCCTGCGCGACACCGAGCAGCTCAGCCTCGCGGCCATCGAGAAGGGCATCGCCGGCTACGCCCAGAAGGCCAAGAGCGGCAAGCTCACCCTCGACGACATGTCGGGCGGCACGTTCAGCATCACCAACGGCGGCACCTTCGGCTCGATGATGAGCACCCCCATCATCAACGCGCCGCAGAGCGCCATCCTGGGTATGCACAACATCATCGAGCGCCCCATCGCCCAGAAGGGTCAGGTCGTGATCGCCCCGATGATGTACATCGCCCTGAGCTACGACCACCGCATCATCGACGGCAAGGAAGCGGTGCAGTTCCTCGTGATGATCAAGAACCTGCTCGAAGACCCGGCGCGCATGCTGCTGGAGCTGTAAAGCGCACGGAAGGAGGCGGCCGGGATGTCCCGGCCGCCTCTTGTGCTGGAAGGCGCCCAGGTGTCGCCTGAGCCTGGGTCTATCCCTGGACGTCCTCGCCGCCCCGCGCCGCCCCGTACGCCGCCCGGAACTCGGCGTGCCGCGTTGCCGGGATGCGCCCCGATCGCGGCTGCACTACGCCCGTGATATCCGGGCGCTCCGGCTCCCACGGCTCGCCCACGGCCTGCCACGCCAGGGCCGCCGCGCCGAGCAGGGACGCGCCGCTCGCCTCGCTGATGTGCAGGGGGCGCCCCAGGGCGTCGGCCAGCAGTTGCCGCCACCAGGGGTCCACGCTGCCGCCGCCCGCCAGCCGCAGCGGCAGGTCGCCCGGCAGCTCCAGCGCGGCCGCCGCCTGCGCGACCGAGAGGGCGACCCCCTCGAAGGCCGCGTGGGCGAGGTGGCGGTGGTCGTGCGAGGCGTCCAGGCGCAGCCAGCCCGCGCGGGCATGTGGGTTGAGGTGGGGGGTGCGGTCGCCGCTCAGGTAGGGCAGGAACAGGGGAGAGGGGGTGTGCCCGACCTCCTGCGCCCCCGCGTACATCTCGGGCCAGGAGAGCCGCAGCGTGCGCCGCACCCACTCCAGCACGTTGCCCGCGTTCTGCACGGCGGCCAGGGTGTAGAAGCCCGACTGCGCGTCCCGGAACACGTTCAGCGCGGGCCGCGCCGGGGGCAGCGTCGCCGAGGCCACGAGGACCTGCGCCCCGGTTCCCACCGTGAGCTGCGCCTCGCCGGGCCGTAGCCCCGAGCCGAGCAGCGCGGCGGCGGTGTCGGCGGCCCCCACCGCGACCTCCAGCCCGGCCGGCAGCCCCAGATCGGCGGCGGGGCCGGGGCGCAGCCGCCCGCCCGCACGGCCCGAGGGCCGCAGCGGGGGCAGCAGTGAGGGGCGCAGGCCCAGCGTTTCGGCCAGTTCGCCGTTCCAGTCGCCGGCCGCGAAGTCGTAGAGCAGCGTGCCCGAGGCGTCCGAGGGGTCGCCCGCCGCCTCGCCAGTCAGGTGCAGGCGCAGCCAGTCCTTGGGTTGCAGCGCGCGGCGCGCGGCCGCGTAGCGCTCCGGCTCGTGGTTACGCAGCCACAGCAGCGTCGGCCCGGCAAAGCCCGCGACCGGGGGATTGCGTCGCCGCTCGGGGTCCACGGCGCGGAAGGGGTCCAGGTGGGCGGCCGAGCGGGTGTCCGACCACAGCACCGCGCGCCCCAGGGCCTGCTCCTCCGTGTCTACCAGAACCACGCCATGCATCTGCCCGCTCAGGCCGATCGCCCGCACGCGCGCCGGGTCCACCCCGGCCAGCACCTCGCGGCTCGCGGCCACCACGCCCGTCCACCAGTCGCGCGGGTCGCTCTCGGACCAGCCGGGCCGGGGGGCCAGCACCGGGTAGGACCGGGACGCCTGCGCCGCGAGGCCGCCGTCCGGGCCGACCAGCCCGGCCTTGACGCTGCCGGTGCCCAGGTCGAGCGCCAGCACGAGGGGAGCGGCCGGACCCCCCGCGCCGGCCGCCCCCCCGAATCCCCGCCTAGTGCGCGAGGACATCCGCGCTGAGTTCTTCGGGCTTGATGGCCCCGGTCATCACCGACACCGTGTCGGCCATGCTGATGCGCCGGGGGTCGAGTAGCGCGGCCCGGCGGCCCATGCGGTGCACGTGCACGCGGTCGGCGATCTCGAAGACGTGCGGCATGTTGTGCGAGATCAGGATGACCGGCAGCCCCTTGTCGCGCACCTTGCGGATGAGGTCGAGGACCATGTTGCTCTCGCGCACGCCCAGCGCCGCCGTCGGCTCGTCCATGATGACCACGTGCCGCGCGAAGGCCGCGCTGCGCGCCACCGCGACCCCCTGGCGCTGCCCGCCCGAGAGCGTCTCGACCGGCTGGCTCATGCTCTTGATGGCGAATTGCAGGTCCTGCATGTAGCGCACGGCCTCTTCGAGCATCCGTTTCTTGTCCAGGATGCGGAAGGTGCGCGCCAGCGGCCCCGGCTTGAGGATCTCGCGGCCCAGGAACAGGTTCTCGGCAATGGTCATGGCCGGGGCGACGGCGAGGTCCTGATAGACCGTCTCGATGCCGTGCCGGCGCGCCTCGATGGGGCTGCGGATCGAGATGGGCTGCCCGTCGAGGAAGATCTGGCCCTCGTCGGGCACGACCGCGCCCGAGAGCGCCTTGATGAGGCTGCTCTTGCCCGCGCCGTTGTCGCCGATCACGGCCATGATCTCGCCGGGCCGCAGCTCGAAGTCGGCGCCGTTGATGGCCGTCACGTGCCCGTAGCGCTTGACCAGACCGCGCGCCTCCATGACCAGGGGGCGGGCCGGGCCGGTCGGCGCGGGCGTCAGGTGGGGGGCTGCGGTCATGCCTTCCTCCGCGAGAGCTGGTCGGTGGCGACCGCGAGAATGATCAGGATGCCGGTCACGAGCACCTGATAGACGCTGTTCACGCCCGCCAGGGTCAGGCCCACGCGGAACACGCCCACGATCATCGCGCCCAGCAGGGTGCCCAGCACGTTGCCGCGCCCGCCGAAGAGGCTGGTGCCGCCCAGCACGGCCGCCGTGATGCTCTCCAGGTTCTCCGTCTGGCCCGCGTTGGGGTCGCCCGCGCCCACGCGCCCCACCAGGATCAGGGCCGCGACGCCGTACAGCAGCCCCGCGGTGGCATACACGCCGATGAGCACGCGGGTCGTCAGGATGCCGGTCAGGCGCGCGGCCTCGGGGTTGTTGCCCAGGGCATAGACGTGGCGGCCCGGCGCGGTCTGGGTCAGGAAGAACCACGCCACCCCGAACAGCAGCAGCATCAGCACCGAGCCGTAGGAAAAGGTCGCGCTGCCGAGGGCGAAGCCCGACCCGAGGAAGTTCAGCGCCGGGGGCAGGTTGGAGACCGTCTGCGCGTTCGAGTAGATCTGCGTGGCCGCGAACACGATGCCGTACATGCCCAGCGTGGCGATGAAGGGCGGCAGCCGCAGCCGCGAGATGAGCAGCCCGTTGACCGCCCCCAGCGCGGTCGTGATCGCCAGGCCGGCCAGGACGGCGAGGACGGGCGGCAGGCCCTGCTCGGCGGCCAGCTTGGTGATGACCATGCCGCCGAGCGCCATGATGACGCCGCAGCTCAAGTCGATGCCGGCGGTCAGGATCACCAGGGTCTGGCCGATGGCGAGCACGCCGACGTAGGAAATCTGCTTGAGGACCAGCGCGAGCGTCTGGCTGGTCAGGAAACGGTCGGACTGCGTGGCGAAGAAGATGCAGGCCAGCAGCAGCGCGATCAGTGGCCCCAGCGTGGTCAGGCTGGGCAACTGGGGGCCGCGCCGCGCGGGAGGCGTGGCCGTGGGCGTCTGGGTCATAGGTGGTCCTCCGGAGAAGCAGAAGGCCGACGGCGACATGTCTGCCGTCGGCCACGCGGCTCAGTTCAGGGCTTTACTTGCCCCAGCAGTTGGCCAGGCCGTACTTGCCGTTCTGGCTCTTCACGCCGCTCTCGGGCTTGTTGGTGATGAGGTTCACGCCCGTGTCGGTGTAGCCGCTGACCTTCTTGCCGGTCTTGGCGTAGTTCACGCCCGCCGCCACGCCCATGGCGGCCATCTTCAGCGGGTACTGCTGGCTGGTCGCGCCGATCACGCCCGCCTCGACGTTGCGCACGCCCGCGCAGCCGCCGTCCACCGACACGATCAGCACGCTCTTTTCCTTGCCGGCGGCCTTCAGCGCCTGGTAGGCCCCGGCGGCGGCCGGTTCGTTGATGGTGTAGACGAGGTTGATGTCGGGGTTCTTCTGGAGGCAGTTTTCCATGGCGGTCTGGCCCTTGGCCTGGTCCCCGAAGGAGTCCTGCGCGCAGGCCACGCCCGCGTTCACCTGCCCGGCGGTGCCGGCCGACACGCCGCTCATGCCGTAGCCCGCCAGGAAGCCGTTGTGGCGCGCGATGCCCACCGGCTGCCCCGGGAACAGGTCGATGGTGGCGATGACGGCCTTCTTGCCGCCCATCGCCTTCTTGGCCCACTGCCCGATCAGCACGCCCGCCTGGTAGTTGTTGGTGGCGAACAGGCCGTCCACGGCGCTCGCGGGTTCGGTCGGGCTGTCGAGCGCAATGACCATGACCCCGGCGGCGCGCGCCTTGGCGATGGCGGGCACGATGGCCTTGGAGTCGCTGGGCGTGATCAGGATCGTCTTGGCCCCGGCCGCCACCATGTTCTCGATGGCCGTGACCTGCCCGGCGTTGTCGCCGTCGGCCTTGCCCGCGCCGGTCAGCAGCTTGGCGCCCAGGCGGGTGGCCTCGGTCTGCGCGCCCTCCTTCATCTTCACGAAGAAGGGGTTGGTGTCGGTCTTGGTGATCAGCCCGATGACCGGCTGGCCCTGGGCCAGCGCCGCGTGCGCGGTCGTGACGGCCAGGGTGGCGACGGTGGCGAGGGCGGCGCTGACGGCGAACACTTTGCTTTTTTGCATGGCGGGACTCCTGAAGGGTGGGGGGGCGGGGGGCCGGGGGCGGTCGCTTACGCGGGGTCAGCCGCTGGTGGCGCGGGGAGGATGGTCGCCGGGGGCGGCGCGGTCGAACGGCGCACGATGAGCTGCGTGGGCAGTTGCAGCCGCGCAGGGGCCGGGGCGGGCGGGCCGGTCGCGGGCAGGGGCAGCGACGCCGAGGGCACGCCTCCCCGGCGCGTGAGCAGCCCGACGAGGTGGTCGCAGGCCAGCACGCCCAGTTCGTAGGCGGGCTGCGACACGACCGTCAGCGGCGGCCACATCGTCTGCGCCCAGCGCGAGTCGTCGAAGCCCACGATGGACAGGTCCTCGGGGATGCGCAGGCCCAGCTCGCGGGCGGCCAGGACCGCGCCCACCGTCATTTCGTTGTTGCCCACGAACAGGGCGGTGGGGCGCTCGGCGGCCGGCAGCGAGAGCAGGTCCAGGGCCGCGCGGTAGCCGTCGTCCTCGCGGTGGTGGCCGGGGCGCACCAGGGCCGGGTCGTAGGGCACGCCCGCCGCGCGCAGCGCCTGACGGAACCCGGTGTGGCGCTCGGTCGCCGTGGTGATGTCCTGCTGGCCCACGACCATGCCGATGCGGGTGTGGCCCAGGCCCGTCAGGTGCCGGGTGGCGGCCATCGCGCCGTCGAGGTTGTCCACCGTGACGGTCGGGTTGGGCTGCCCCGACACGCGGTCGAGTTCCACGACCGGCAGCCCCGGCAACGTCTGAAGGTTGCGCCCCGCCCCGCTGGTCGGGACGATCAGCACGCCCTGTGGCTGCTGGCCGCGCAGCGTTTCGAGCGCCCGGCGCTCTTTTTGCGGGTCCTCGTCGCTGTTGAACAGGAAGGCGCTGTAGCCGTGGCGCTCGGCGGTGTCCTGCACGCCCTTGGCGAGCAGCGCATGAAAGGGGTTCAGGATATCGGCCACGATCAGGCCCAGGGTGCGCGTCTCGCCCTGGCGCAGGCTGCGCGCCAGCACGTTGGGCTGGTAACCCAGTTGCCGCGCGGCCTCCAGCACCCGCTCGCGGGTTTCGGCGGCCACCTGCTGCGGGCGGCTCAGGGCCCGCGAGGCGGTGGCGGTCGAGACCTGCGCGAGTTGGGCGACATCCTGAATACGCGTCATGCAAACGATCTCCCTGAACAGAAGGCGTGACAGACACAGTTTCCGCTCCCGGACGGAGCAAAAGACCTGCAAACGATTACATTGCGGTTGAGTGCAGTGTGCGCTCCGGCCCCCCGGGTGTCAAGGGGGACCGCCGGGGTCGTCTGGACGGCTGGCCCGCCGGCCCACCCGGTCCCGAGCCGTTACCATCAGGCCCATGTCCGACGCCGTTTCCCTGCCTGTCCTCGCCGACGTGACGCACCGCACGGTGCCGCCCCAGCAGCTCGCCACGGTGGCCAGCCGCGTGGACCTGGAGGACGTGACCGCCTTCGTGGCCGAGGCTGCCGGCACGCTCGCCGCCCTGGTGCGCGCGCACGGCGGGCGGGTGGTGGGGCCGTGCATGGTCGTGTACCACGGCCCCGTCGGCGGCGGGAACCGGGGGCCGGTCGAGGTCTGCGTGCCCTACAGCGGCGAGCTTCAGTTCGGAGAGGAAGAAGGCCAGGACCGCCCGCACGACCTGAACCTGTATGTGGCCCCCGCACGCACCGAGGCCTACCTGACCCTGCGTGCCGATCAGGTCAATCCCCAGGTCGCCGCCGAGGCCAGCCGTCTGACGCGCGCCTATGCCCAGGCCAACGGGGACCCGGCCAGCTACCCCCGCGAGTTCTACTACCCGCAGGACGGCCAGCCCGAGCCCGGCCAGATCGCGGCCGAGGTGTCCTGGCCCTTCGACTGGAAAAACCAGCTCCGGCCGGTTTCCGAGCATCAGGCCTGAGCAGGGGGCAGGAGCCCTGTGCCCGGAGCGGTCGCCTGCCTTCCGCTGCCTCTGGCAGCCGGGGCCGCCTTCTGCTAAGATCGTCAATTGCGCTGCCCCGGCGAGGCCTGAGCCTGCCGCCTGCTTTCCGAACGGAAGCGTGGCCCGCGGCGCTAAGCGAGGTGAATCATGAACCAGTACGACCTGAACCTGATCCTGAACCCGAACATCAGCGCCGAGCAGGTGCAAATCGAGAAGGACTACATCGAGGGCGCCGTGCGCAACGCCGGCGGCGAGGTGAGCAACCTCGACGACCTCGGCAACCGCCGCCTGGCCTACCAGGTGGGCAAGGACCGCGAGGGCTACTACCTGATGTACACCATCAAGAGCAGTGGCAACCCTGAAAAGGACATCGCGAGCAACCTGCGCCTGCGCGACAACGTCCGCCGCGTCCTGGTGGTCAAGGACCGCCCGGAGTGGAAGACCAAGAAGGCCTGATTTACGTTATTGACATAAATTAGGTCAGCTTGTTATGATCTGATGGACCCGCAAGGGCTAACGCCAGCTAAGCAGCAACCAAGTACTTTCGCCAGCAAGCAAGGAGTCTCTGTCATGGCCCGAGGCATGAACCACGTCTATCTGATCGGCGCACTCGCCCGCGATCCCGAACTGCGGTACACCCCCAGCGGCACGGCGGTTTTCGAAGCCACGGTCGCCGGAGAAGACCACATCGTCGGTAACGACGGACGCGAGCGCAAGCTTCCCTGGTACCATCGGGTCAGCATTCTCGGCAAACCCGCCGAGTGGCAGGCCGAACGCAACCTGAAAGGCGGCGACGCCGTGATGGTCGAAGGCAGCCTGGAGTACAGCCAGTGGGAAGCGCCTGAAGGCGGCAAACGCAGCATGGTGCGCGTCAAGGCCCTGCGCATGGAGCAGCTGGGGTACGCCCCGGAACTCGTGCAGGACGCTGGAGGCGGCGTACGCATGGGCAGCGGCATGAACGAAGTGGTGATGATCGGGAACGTCACGCGCGACCCCGAACTGCGCTATACCCCCGCCGGCGACGCGGTGCTCGGACTCGGCCTGGCCGTGAACGAGACCTGGAACGACCGCCAGGGGCAGAAGCAGGAAAAGACCCACTGGATCGACATTACGCTGTGGCGGGACCTCGCGGAGCGCATGAAGGACCTGAAGAAGGGCGATCCCGTCCTTGTGCAGGGCCGACTCGTGAATGAGGCCTGGACCGACCGTGACGGCAACAAGCGCAACAGCACCAAAGTAGAGGCGACGCGAGTCGAAAGCCTGTCCCGAGGCGCGGGCACGCCCAATTCCGGGTACGCCGCAGCCACCCCCGCCGGACCTCGCCCGCAGACCGCGAGCAGTGCGGCGCGCCCCCAGAGCGGCGGCTACGGCCAGCCGAGCCGGGCGGCGACCCAGGGGAACCGTTCGGGCGGCCTAGATATTGATCAAGGTCTCGACGACTTCCCCCCCGAGGAAGAAGACCTGCCCTTTTGAGCAGGTTCCGGAGTGCGCCGGGAAACGGCCAGCGCCGTCTGAGCGCACTCCATAGGCGCAATTTGCGCCGAGGACCCCCACCATGACCCAGAACAGCAGCGCCGAGCGCAAGCCGCGCGGCAAGGGACCCAAGCGTCCCCGCAAGCCGAAGGTCGATCCCTTCTCCATCGGAGAACTGGAAATCACCGACTACAAAGACGTCAAGATGCTTCGCCGTTTCGTCTCCGACACCGGCAAGATCCTCCCCCGCCGCCGCACCGGCCTCTCGGCCAAGCACCAGCGCCGCATCGCGCAGACGATCAAGATCGCCCGCCAGCTGGCCCTGCTGCCCTACACCGAGAAACTGGTCCGGAAATAAGGAGAATTGACATGCAAGTAATTCTTCTTGAACCCGGCAAGCTCGGCAAGACTGGCGACGTCGTGAACGTCAAGCCTGGCTACGCCCGCAACTGGCTGATTCCCCAGGGCATCGTTGCCCCGGCGACCAACAGCAACATGAAGACCCTCGAAGCGCAGATCCGCAGCCGCGTCAAGCAGCAGGCGCAGCAGAAGGCCGTCGCCGAAGACCTCGCCAGCCGCCTGAACGGCGTCGCGGTCGAGCTGAGCGTGCGCGCCGGCGAAGGCAAGATCTACGGGGCCGTGACCCACGGTGACGTGGCCGGCGCCCTGGACAAGCTGGGCTTCGACGTGGACCGCCGCAAGATCGACATGCCGAAGACCGTCAAGGAAATCGGCGAGTACGACATCGCGTACCGCGCCCACCCCGAAGTCACCATCCCCATGAAGCTCGTGGTGCACGCGCAGAAGTAAGTCTGGCCGTAGGCCTGTCCCCCCGTCCCCGTGGCGGGGGGTTTTCGTTGGAAACGCATGTGCGGCGGCGCGGCCCAGGACGCCGCGCTAGGGTCGGGTCATGCGCCTGTTGTCCTGTGTCGCCCTGGCCCTCTGCGTGGGTCTGACCGCCTGCGGCACCGATTCGGCTCCTGTGGCCGGAGCGCCCCGCGCCGAGCTGGGCCTGACCCCCAGCCCGCTGCGGGCCGGCGATCCCCTGACCTTTTCGCTGACCCTCTCGGGCACGCCGGCACCCTGGAACGTGGCCCTGTTCGTCGAGAATCCGGACGGGGAGATCCAACAGCTGCTCCCCAACCGCCTGCGCACCAGCCCCGTGACCCTGGCGCCCGGCGCGGCATATCAGTTTCCCGGTGCCGGGGCCGAGATTCAGCTGAGGGCAGGGGAGCCGCTGGGGACCCACACCGCCCTGCTGTTCGCCGCGCCCGCACCGCTGAACCTGGACGGGATCAGTGCCTATGCCGGCGCGCAGGCCGCCTTCGCCACTGTGAGTGTGCAGGGACGGGGCCACCTCGAGACGGAACTGCTGACGCGGCTCCGGACTGCGGGTCCGGGCGTCTCCACGCTGCTGCGCTTCGACATCACGCGCTGAGCGCCGCGCCGCCGTAATGGCCGCCCTGCGCCGCCGCCCGGCGCGCTACGCTGGGGCCATGCAAGGGACACGGGGCTGATGCCGGGGGCCGGCGGGGGACCAGGGGCGGCGCAGGCAGGTGGCCTGACGGAAGTCAGCTACAGCGGCAACCAGGCCAACGCCCTGATTCATCTCTACCGCGCCGAGGTCGGCAAGATGACGGCCTACCGCCAGCGCCTGGACATGACCACCAACTGGTCGGTGGTGACCACGGCGGGCCTGGCGAGTTTCGCGCTGGGGGACGTGAACAACAGCCACGCGACCTTCCTGTTCGCCATGTTCATGAACTACTTTTTCCTGCGGCTGGAGGCCCGGCGCTTCCGGACCTACGAGATCGCGCACCACCGCGTGCGGATCATGGAGCGCTTCTTCTATCCGGCGATGCTGGGCGACCGGGTGGACCCCGGCTGGCACCAGCTGCTGCTGGCCGAACTCGCCAAGCCGCGCAGTCCCATGAGCCGCGCCGACGCCCTGGGCTGGCGACTGAACCGCAACTACCTGTGGATCTATGCGGCGGTGCTGCTCGCGTGGTTCGCCAAGCTCGACCTCGGGCAGCCCAAGGGCTGGATCCTGGAATTTCCCGAGGCGCTGGCCCTGGCCGACATCGGCAATTTCCCCGGCTGGCTGGTGTTTGCCGGGGTGTTCGCCTTCTACTGCCACCTGATCTGGCTGGCCCTGCGCGCCGCGCGCACCTATCCGCTGGAGGAAGGCTGAGCTCCGCGCCGGGAGACGGTGCCCAGGAAGAGCGCCACGAGTTCACCCTCGTCGGCCTCGTCCCTGATCCGGCGCACCTCGACGCGGTAGGTGGCGAGCGTGCGGCCCACGCGCTCGGGGGTGGCGACCGCGACGAGGCGGTCCCCGGGGAAGGCCGCGCGGAAAAAGCTCAGGTGCGTCTCGGCGGCGACCGCCTGGACCTCCAGGTTGCTGATGACCGCGAAGGCCTGGTCCGCGAGGCTGAAGATCAGGCCGCCGTGCGCGCTGCCGTGCATGTTCACGCCGTCCGGGCCGACCGTCAGGGTCACGCGGGTCCGCTGGGGCGAGTGGTCCAGCAGGCGCATGCCCAGGGTCTGGTCGAGGCTCATAGGCTCCGCAGTTGACTGCACCCCGGGCGCGCCGTCAACTGCGCTGCGCCCCCCCACTTCCGCAGGACAGAGTGAGCAGGCTCGCGATCATGAGCCGTCGTACGGATTTCTCACGGCCTGCGGGTCAATATGGAACGCAAATGAAGCCGTCTGCCATCTTGCTCTCATCGGCGTTGCTGCTAGGGTCATGGGCAGCGGCTCAAACGGACCCCTTTCAGCGTGGCGTGCCGGTGCAGGCGGCCCCGTCGCTGCGTCTCGGTCCGGGGGCACCGGCACCCTCGGCGGTGACCGGCCCGGCGCAGGCCGCCCCCGCTCCGGCCCCCCTGACCCTGACCGGAGTGCAGAACGCGACCTTCGGGACTCCGCGCAGCAGCAGCGACGGCAACACGACGCGCGTGGTCTTCGACCTGCCGGCCGGCGTGACCTACACGCTCGCGCCGACCTTCGGCGGGCTGCGGCTGGACGTGGCGGGCGCGCGGGTGCTGCCGGCCGTCACGGCGCGGCTGGGGCCCAGCGTGACCGAGTACCGCGCCGGGGGCGGCCAGGTCACGCTCGTCACCCCCTTTCCGCTGTCGCTGAGCGACGGGTGGCGGGCCAGCGAGGCGACCATCCTGGGCGGCACGCGCGTCCTGATCCTGGAATTCGGTGCGACCCTGGCCGGGGGCGCGGGCCCGACGGTGAAGGGCACGGTCCTGAGCGGCCCGCCCGCGACCTCGGCGGCCGCACAGGCCGCCCTGAACACGCCGCTGGCGCAGGCCCAGGCGGCGGCGCAGGCCACGCGCGCCGACGACGCCAACGACGCCCCCACCACCCACGGCACGGCCCCCGGCCTGCCCCCCGGCGACAGCGTGGTGGTGGCGCCGGTGCTGCCCCCCGCGCCCGCCCTGCCCGGGGCCGACGCCGACAAGCCCAGCGCCCTGGTGGGCCGCGTGCCCGGTGCCCTGCAACCCGGCGCGTCGCTGGGGGCTCCGCGGGTGGGCAAGAACCCGGGCCTGACCCGCATGGTCCTGGACCTGCCGCCGGGGTCGAGCTACCGCATCGTGCCGGGCGGGGTGGGCCTGCGCGTCGAGATCACCGGGGCGAATTCGGGGGCCATCGCCCAGACGGCCCAGAACGTCTCGCCCGAGGTCCGCTCGTGGCGCTACGAACCCACGTCGGCCGGCCTGAACGTGATCTTCGTGACCGGCACCCCCACCACGCCCCGCAGCGGCTGGCGCGCGCAGCTGCTCGCGCCCAGCAGCGGCGACCGCTCGCGCCTCGCCATCGACTTTTCGCCTGCCCTGGCGGACCTGACCCCGCTGAGCGCCCGTGAAAAGGTGATCGCGGCCGTGCCGCCCATGTCGATGACGCGGGGCACGGCCATCCTGGCGCTGAGTGCCAGCTTCGTGCGCCCGCGCGTGATCATCGATCCCGGGCACGGCGGCGTGGACCCGGGCGCGGTGGGCAGCATCGTCGAGAAGCAGGTCACGCTGGACGTGGGCCTGCGGGTGGCGGGGCTGCTGCGCGCCGCCGGGGTGGACGCGGTCATGACCCGCGACAGCGACCGCGAGCTGAGCCGCGACAAGAACACCGACCTGAATATGCGCGCGGCGATGGGCACCCCCGGCACGCAGATGTACGTGAGCATCCACGTCAACGCCATGCCGGCCGCGTCGGTGCTGCGCGGCTACGGCGTCGAGACGTGGTGGAACCCCAACCACCCCCTCTCGGCGGCGCTGGCCCAGACCCTGCAACAGGAAGTGATCGCGGAGACCGGCGCGTTCAACCAGGGCCTGCGCAACAACCGCTCGCTGGCCGTGCTGCGCAACAGCCGCATTCCGGCCGCCCTGATCGAGATCGGCTACACCAGCCACCCGGTCGACGGCCTGAACCTGCGCGACAACAACTACCTCGACCGCGTGGCCCTGGGCATCGCCACCGGCATCCGCACGGCCCTGATGACGGGCGTCTCGGCCAGTGGCGTGCCCCTCGGCGGGGGCGTGGGCGGCGCGGGCAAATAGGGTCCGGGGTCGCCCGGGCCTGCTCTCCGGACCCGGTCTCAGCCCCGCATCAGGAAATGTTCGATGATCGCGTGGTGGTCCTCGAAGAACAGGTCCGGGCCGGCCAGCGCGTCCGAGAGCGGCATCCAGAAAGCCTCGGCGGCGTCGGAGGCGGCGCGCAGGGTCGGCAGCTGCCCGATGCCCAGATCGAAATGGAAGGCGTGCGTGACCGTGCGTCCGCGCAGGCTGCGGTCGGGGTAGTCGAAGACCGCTTGCGCGCGCAGCTGCCCGGCGAGGTGGACGGCCTCGCTCAGCCCGGTCTCCTCGTGGGCCTCGCGCACGCAGCAGGCCAGGAGCGTCTCGTGCGTTTCCAGAAAGCCCCCCGGCATGGCGAGGCGCCCGCGTCCGGGCCGGCCCGCGCGCCGCACCACGAGCACGTGCCCGCTGCGGGTGATCACGGCGTCGGCCGTCACGAAGACCGGCGGATAGGGCGCCGTGGCCCAGGCGGCGCGGTACTCGCGCAGGTAGTCGTACTCGGCGCGCAGTTCGGCGTAGTCGCTTCCCTGCCGGAAGGTCTCCAGAAAGCTATGGACGGTGGGGGGCACCATGCCGCGCACGTCCTCCAGGCGGTCCTCGAAGTAGGCGCGGCGCACGTCGGTGGCGCTCAGCGGGCTGACCACATGGGTCGGGATGAACTCCCAGGCCGGGAAGGACCGCAGGTAGTAGCTGCTCTCGTCCTTGAGGTGCCCGATCAGGGCGACGTCGCTGCTGCCGCGCGTGTACTCGGCCACGCCGCGCTGCACCTCGCTCAGCCACAGGCTCTCGTTGTAGAAATAGTCGCGTACGTGTACGAACAGCACCCGGCTGCGCGCCACGCCCGCCCCGCGCAGCATCGCCGCGATCAGGTCCTGGCGCTCCTCGGCCGTGAAGGGATTCTTGGTGTTGCGCGCTGCCCGCGCCGAGCCGATCACCACGATCAGCTTCTGTACGCTCTGTAGGGCTTCGAGCATCACCAGCAGGTGGGCCTGATGCGGCGGCTCGAAGCGCCCGATATAGACCCCGAAGGTGCGCCGCCGCCGCGCGGGCGGGGGAGAGGCCAGGGCCGGGTCGCGGGGCGTGGTCATTCCTCATCATGTCATTCTACAAAGATGAAAATCATGAGGAAGGTGTCAAGGCGAGAATGTGGCAGGTCGGAGGCGGCCGATACCGTACTGTGAAGTATGAAAAAAATGTGGGCTGGTGCGGTGCTGGCGGCAGGTCTGACGTTCTCGGTGGCCCAGGCGGGCGGGGCGGCTCCGGTGGTGGGCGGCGCGCAGGTGCAGCCGGCGACCACGGAGTCGGTGGCGGCGACGCTGCGCGCGGCGGGCTACCGCGTGACCGTCAATCCCGCGCAGCCCGACGAGGACCCGTCGCTGAGCGTGGTGACGCCCTCGGGGCAGGACGTGGACGTCTGGCTCAGCCAGTGCCGCGCGCAGGTCTGTGACCGGGTGTCGGCCGGCCTGAGCTGGGAGGCCGGCGACGAGCCGGACCTGGAACTGCTCAACGAATGGAACGGCAACTACTACACCCAGGCCTACGTGTACGACGACAGCTACCACCTCGACAGCAGCATGATCCTGCGCGGCGGCTACACCCGCGCGGCCCTCGTCCGCTGGATGGAACTGCTGCTCGAGGACGGCGGCGATTTCGAGGCCGAACTGGGTTGAGGCGCGCGGGTAGACCGGGCGGCGGCGCTCGGGGCGGGGCATGCCACAATCGGGGCCATGACCTCCGCCGCGCCGCGTCAGGTGGCCCTGATCGCCCACGACAAGAAGAAACTGGAACTGGCCCTGTTCGCCCTGGCACACCGCGACGTGCTCGGGCATTTTCCGCTCGTGGCGACCGGCACGACCGGCGGCATCCTGCAAAAGCAGACGGGCCTGACGGTCGAGCGGGTGCTGTCGGGGCCGCTGGGCGGCGACCAGCAGATCGGCGCGCGGCTGGCCGAGGAACGCGTGCTCGCCGTGTTCTTCTTCCGCGACCCGCTGACCGCGCAGCCGCATGAACCCGACGTGTCGGCGCTCGTGCGGCTGTGCGACGTACACGACATTCCCCTGGCGACCAACCCGGCCTCGGCCGAAGCGCTCGTGTTGTGGCTGCGCCGCCAGGTGCCCGGCGCGCAGGACTGACCGCCCTCTGCGGCCGTCCGGTCTGGCCGGCTCCGGAGCCGGCAGCTGTTTTGCGTGCCAGCACGCCAGAAACAGCTGCGGCAGGTCAGTGAGTGTTAAGTTTGATTCGTGTGTGGGACTCCCCCTGACCTATAGTGGGACGGATGCGGCCCCCGCCAGCGCCTCTGATGTCGTCCGGTGTGCTTACGGACGTGGGGCGTCAGCGGGTCGGGGGCGTGAATCAGGACGCGGCGGTGGCGCTCGATCTGCCGCAGGGCGGGTTGTACGCGGTCGCCGACGGCATGGGGGGGCACGCCGCCGGCGAACTGGCGGCCAACCTCGCGCTCGACACCCTGACCCAGCATTTTCTCGACAGCCGGGGACCGGCTCCCGAGCGGCTGGCCGGGGCCGTGCAGGCGGCCAATCTCGCGGTGGTGCGCCACGCGGTGGGCGAGTCGGTGGGCATGGGCACCACGCTCCTGGCGGCGCTCGTGGACCGGGGCGCGGTGCTGATCGCCCACGTGGGCGACTCACGCGCCTACCTGCTGCGCGGCGGTGAACTCCAGCGCCTCACCGACGACCATTCCTGGGTGGCCGAACAGGTGCGCCTGGGTTTCCTGACCGAGGAAGAGGCCCGCCATCACCAGTGGAAGAGTGTGGTGAGCAACGCCCTGGGCGGCGAGGAACGGGTGCGCCTGGAACTGTTCGGCCTGCCGCTGCGGTCCGGTGACCGTCTCCTGCTGTGCAGCGACGGCCTGAGCGGCGTGGTGGACGGCCCGGCGCTCGAAAGTCTGCTGTCGCGCTCCGACGACCCCGAACAGCTCGCGCGGGTGCTGATCAACGCCGCCAACGATGCGGGAGGGCCCGACAACATCACGGCGGTGGTCGTGGACATCGCCCGCGACGCCGGCCTGCCCCGCTACGCCCTGCCCGAGCGCAGCGGCAACGGGCCGGAATACGTGGACGTGCTGCTCAACAGCCGCCGGGGCAGCAGCATGCTGACCTACCTGCTGCTCACGCTGGGGTACTTCACGCTGCTGGGGGTCATCCTGATTCCCGAGCACCGGACCGTGAGCGCGTTGCTGGGCCTGGGGCTGCTCGTGGCGGTGCTGGCGGGGCAGCGGTGGCTCCAGGCCCGGTCGCGCCCCGCACCGCGCCAGCCGGGCCGCGTCGCCGGGCGGCTGAGCGGCGCCCGTGCCAGCCGCGCCGCCGGGCCGGACGAGCGCCCCCGCGACCTGGGCTAGCCCGGTGCGTGGCCCCCGGACTCGGCGGGCTACAGTGTGCGCATGAAAGAGATCATCCAGACCCCGGACGCCCCCGCCGCCATCGGTCCCTACAGCCAGGCGGTGCGCTTCGGCAATCTGGTCGTGACCAGCGGCCAGATTCCCCTGACGGCCAGCGGCGAGCTTGTCGAGGGCGGCGTCGAGGCCCAGACGCGCCAGGTCATCGAGAATCTGCGCGCCGTGTTGCAGGCGGCCGGGACCGATCTCGACCGTGTGGTCAAGACGACCGTGTTCCTGGCCGACATGAACGAGTTCTCGGTCATGAACAGCGTCTATGAGCAGGCCTTCTCCGCGCCCTACCCGGCGCGCAGCACCGTGCAGGTGGCCCGGCTGCCGCGCGACGTGCGGGTCGAGATCGAGGTGCTGGCCGAACTGCACTGAGCGCCGGGCCGTGCAGGGCCACAGGGGCCGCCCGCCGGGGAAACGTCCGGCCGGGTGGCCCCCTGCCCTGTCCGGGGCTCCGTCCCTGGGCAGCCCCTGTCCGTTCGCGCGGAGAGATCGGCACTTTGTGCCTCCGCTCTTGGCGCGGCGCGGGGTTTCGTGACATGGTGGCGGACGTGGTTGTCCTGCCTGTCCGCTTCGAGCGGAGTCCCCGGTTGCATGCGATGCTCAGCGAAGTGCCCTACAGCGTGGGCACCCGCGTGGTGGTGCAGGGCAAACGCGGCCCGGAAGTCGCCACGGTGCGCGGCGAGGCGACCGACCCCGACCCGCGCGGCCGCTACGGGGCGGTGCTGCGCGAGGCCAGCCCCGAGGACCGTGCCCAGTGGGACGACCTGCACCGCCGGGGCGAGGATATCAAGTGGCTGCTGCGGGCCCGCGCCCGCGAGCGCGCCCTGAAAGTCAAGCTCGTGGCGGTCGAGTTCACGCTCGACGAGAGCCTCGTCACCGTGAGCTACAGCGCCGACGAACGCATCGAACTCGGGGGCCTGATCGGCGAACTGCGCGAGCACACCCGCGCCCGCGTGAACTTCGCCGCCATAGGCCCGCGCGAGCAGGCGCAGATGATCGGCACGCTGGGGGCCTGCGGACGCGAAAACTGTTCGAGCAACCATCTCCAGGACTTCGCCCCCGTCAGCATCCGCATGGCGCGCGACCAGCAGCTTCCGCTGAACCCCGAGAAACTGAGCGGGCCGTGCGGGCGCCTGCTGTGCTGCCTCCAGTTCGAGCACACCCAGTACCTCGAACTGCTGGCCGACCTGCCGCGCAAGAACGCCAAGGTCTGCCACGAGGGCAGCGGGGCCTGCGGCAAAGTGACCAAGCTGCACCCCCTGGCCGGCACGGTGGACGTGCAGACCGACCAGGGGCCGCTGTACGGCGTGCCCGCCTCCGAACTGCGCCGCGACGGGCCGGCTGCCCCTGCCCGCGCGCCCGCCCCCGACCCCGAGGCCTGAGCGCCCGGAACCGGGCTGGTCTCCGAACATCCTTTCGGGGTGGCCCCTGCGGGCTACACTGCTTCCATATGATCGGAAAGACCTACACGACGATGCTCGGCGGCCGTGAACTGAGCATCGAGACGGGCCGCCTCGCCAAACTGGTGAGCGGCAGCGTCACCCTGCGCTACGGCGACACCCTGCTGCTCGTCACCGCGCAGGCGCGCGACGAGAAGAGCCTTCTCGATTTCCTGCCCCTGACGGTCGAGTTCGAGGAGCGGCACTACGCGGTCGGCAAGATTCCCGGCTCCTTCCAGCGCCGTGAAGGCCGCCCCGGTGAGAAGGCGATCCTGTCGGCACGCATCACCGACCGCCAGATCCGCCCGCTGTTTCCCAAAGGCTACCGCCACGAGACGCAGGTCATCATCACCGTGCTCTCGGCCGACGGCCAGAACGCGCCGGACGTGCTGGGGCCCATCGGCGCCTCGGCGGCCCTGAGCGTCTCGGACATTCCCTGGGCCGGACCGACCGCCTGTGTACGCGTGGGCCAGATCGACGGGCAGTACGTCGTCAATCCGACCGCCGAGCAGCTGGAGCGCAGCGTGATGGACCTCGTGGTCGCGGGCACGCGCGACGCCGTGATGATGGTCGAGGCGGGCGCGCAGACGGTGGACGAGGAGACCCTGGTCGGGGCCATCGAATTTGCCCACGCCGAGATGCAGGGCGTGATCAGCCTGATCGAGACGATGCGCGTCGAGATCGGTCTTGAAAAGTTCAACTTCCTGGCCGAGAGCGACCTGAGCACCGATCTCGTGCCCGAGCTGGCCGAGGCCGCGCGCGTGGGCGGGCTGCGCGGCGCCCTGCTGACCGTCAAGAAGAAGGAGCGCAGCGCCAACCTCAAGGCCCTGCGCGACCGCCTGATCGCCGAGCGCGTGCCCGAGGACGCCGAGGACGCCGCCGAGCGCATCCTGGCCCTCAAGGCGGCCTTCAGCAAGGTCGAGAAGCAGGAACTGCGCCGCCTGATCCTCGAAGACGACCTGCGCGCCGACGGCCGCAACTCCAAAACCGTGCGCCCCATCTGGATCGAGACGCGGCCCCTGCCCCGCGCGCACGGCAGCGCGATCTTCACGCGCGGCGAGACGCAGGTGCTGGGCGTGGCGACGCTGGGCACCGAGCGCGACGAGATCCTGATCGACGACCTGAGCAGCGAAACCGGCGACAAGTTCCTGCTGCACTACAACTTCCCGCCGTACAGCACGGGCGAGGTCAAGCGCATGGGTGGGCAGTCGCGCCGCGAGATCGGGCACGGCAACCTCGCCAAGCGGGCCATCCGCGCGGTGCTGCCGAGCTTCGAGGAATTCCCCTACGTGATCCGCGTGGTGGGCGAGGTGCTCGAATCGAACGGGTCGAGCAGCATGGCGACCGTGTGTGCCGGGACCCTGTCCCTGATGGACGCGGGCGTGCCCCTCAAGGCGCCGGTCGCGGGCGTGGCGATGGGCCTGGTCATGGAAGGCGAGCGCTACCGCATCCTGACCGACATCCTGGGCCTCGAAGACGCGCTGGGCGACATGGACTTCAAGGTCTGCGGCAGCGCCGATGGCGTCACGGCCCTCCAGATGGACATCAAGGTGGGGGGCATCACCCCGGCCGTGATGCGTGAGGCGCTCGCGCAGGCCCGTGAGGCCCGCCTGCACATCCTGGGCAAGATGGCCGAGGTGCTCGCCGCGCCGCGCGCCGAACTCTCGCCGACCGCGCCGCGTATCGTGTCCATGAAGATCAACCCCGAACTCATCGGCAAGGTCATCGGGCCCGGCGGCAAGCAGGTGCGCGAACTCGAAGCGATGGGCGCGCAGGTGACCATCGAGGAAGACGGCACCATCCGCATCTTCAGCGCGTCGGGCGAGGCGGCCGAGGCCGTGCGCGCGCGCATCTCGGGCCTGACCCGCGAGGCGAAGGTGGGCGAGGAGTTCGAGGGCACGGTGGTCAAGACCGCGCCGTTCGGGGCTTTCGTGAACCTGTACCCCGGCCAGGACGGCATGCTGCACATCTCGCAGATGAGCGAGGAGCGCATCAATGCGGTCGAGGACGTGCTGAACGTGGGCGACAAGCTGCGCGTCAAGATCGTGAACGTCGACGACCGGGGCAAGATCGACCTGATCCGCCCCGAGCTGGAAGGCAAGATTGCTCCGCGCGCGCCCCGCGAACCGCGCGGCGACCGTGGCTCGCGTCCCGACCGGGGCGACCGTGGCCCGCGTCCCCCGCGCTCCGAATAAGCTTCTCCGCCACCCGTCCTGCCTCCCCCGTCGGGGAGGCCTTTTCGTGAGGTGCGCCGGGCGCAGCTAGATCCCTGTACAGAGTTGGGGAGAGGCCAGACGCAGGGCGGGCTGGGGGCCGTGCTGGGGGCGGAGCACCTGACCTCGGCGACCTGCGGGGTGGGCAACGTTGCGGGAGATTATTCCGGCGCCGTGAAGTCTTCGGGGTCCAGACTGTCGGCGAAATCGGTGCCCGCGGCGGAGGGCGCGACCTGCGGGCGCGCGAAGCGCAGGTAGTCCAGCCAGGGCGGCGTGTGGCCCTGCTGGCGCACGAGCAGCGTGATCTGGGCGACGTGCCGGACCTCGTGGGTCATGACGTGCCAGAACAGCTGCTCCAGGGTCACGGTGTCGCTCTCGGGGTCGTCGTGGACGAGTTTGACGCGCCGCGAGAGGTCAGGGGCGGTCCCGAGGTACCGCTGCGTCATCTCGCCGATTTCCCGGCCGTAATCGATGATCCAGGCCAGGGAATACTGTCCGGCCTGCGGGCGCACCCAGTCGTGGGGGTAGCGCTGCGCCACACCTACGCCGTCGCCGCGCGCCACCGCGTGAATCCAGTGGTCCTCGACATCGCTGACATGCAGCAGCAGGTCCTTGACGCTGTGAAAGCGGTCGCCCGGTCCGATGACGTCGCGGTCGAGGTCTTCCGGCGGCAGCGCCCGCAAGAAGTCCCAGAGCTGGGCGCGCGAGGCCGCGAGGTAGGCGTAGTACTCGGGGACGTTCACGCCCGGCTCCCGGCGACCCCCACGGCCGGCCCGCGCGGCCCGGCCGGCCGCGTCGCCAGGACCGGGGCGAGAGCCGCGCGCACGTCGTCCAGCGTCTCGGCCTGAAGCAGCGCCGGGTGCAGCTCGGGGAGGTCGGGCAGGTACTTGGGCAGTACCTTGCGCAGCGGCCGCATGCTCGCGCGCCGCAGCTCGCCGGGACGGTGGCGGTCGGGGGCGGTATAGAAGGTGTCCTGCAGTTCGGCGTGCCGAAGCGCGGTGCCGGCGCGCGTGGCGGCGTCGGGCACGGCCGGGGCTCCCCCCGCCAGCGCCCGGAAGATCCAGGGATTGCCCACCGCGCCGCGGCCGATCATCACGGCCGCGACCCCCAGGGCGCGCCGCTCGGTGGCCTGGGCGGGGCTCAGCACGTCGCCGCTGCCGATCACCGGGGTGGGAACGGCCGCCGCCACGCGCGCGATGGCCGCCCAGTCGGCCTCGCCGGTGTAGCGCTGGGCGCTCGTGCGGCCATGCACGGTGATCACGGCCGCGCCCGCCTCTGCGAGGCCCTGCGCGACCTCCAGGCTGCGGTCGCTGTCCCAGCCCAGGCGGATCTTGGCACTCACGTCCAGCGAGGTCGCCGAGCGCATCGCCCGCACGAGGTCGTAGGCGACCTCCGGGGTCTGAAGCAGGCAGGCGCCGCCCTTGCCGCGCACCTTGGGCACCGGGCATCCCATGTTCAGGTCGATGGCGGCGGGCGAGAACCAGGCTTCGGCCCGGCGGACCGCCTCGGCGAGCACCTCGGGGTCGGCCCCGAACAGCTGCACGACCCGGCCCTGCTCGCCGGGGTAGGGCCGGCCCAGGTTGAGGCTCTCGTTTTCGCCGCCCAGCACCAGACCGCGCGCGCTGATCATCTCGCTGACCGTCCAGAGCGCGCCCTGCTCGGCGGCGAGTTGACGCATGGGGGCGTCGCTGTATCCGGCCATCGGAGCCAGCACCGCGCCGGGGCGGGCGAGCTGCCGGGCATAGAAACCGGCGAGAGGCGGCGTGAACAGGCCGGTCATATCCCATCAGCATACCCTGCCTGCCCCCCCAGCCGGGTGAAGACACACTGAACTGGCCCTGAACACGAATGGACAAGGAAAGCGGGAAGGTGGGCGCTATGCTCGGCTCGTCCGGTCCCCCCACCCGTGGTCCCGGCGGCTCCGTCCCGGCGCCGCACGACCGTCATGCCCAGGCCCGACCGGACGGAGGAAGACCGATTTTGGACGTCACGCCGATGGCGCTGCACCACGCGCCGATTCTGCATACCATCTACCAGGCCACGCCCGGCTATTTCGCGCTGCTCGGGTCGCGGGTGCCCAGCATCAGCGAGGTCCAGGGCGAGATCGCCTCGGCCCTGAGCGACCCCCGGCGCCGGCTGGAACTGCTGCACGACGAGCGGGGCCGCCTCGTGGGGCTGCTGGACTACAAGTGCGATTACCCACAGCCCGGCGACGTGACCATCAACCTCCTGATGATCTGCGAGCAGTGGCAAAACGCCGGGCGGGGCGGTCAGGTCGTGCGCGAACTCGAAGCGCGTCTGCCGCCGGGCACGCGCCGGGTTCTGGCGAGCGTGCTGGGCGACAACCCGCGCGGCGCACGCTTCTGGGCGCGCCTGGGCTACCGCTTCGCCCTCGATGCCCGCCCCGCGATGACGTGGTACGCCAAGACCCTGCGCGGACCCGAGCAGGACGGGGCGCTGGCCGGGGACCTGAGCGCCGCGCTGGGGTAGACCCGCCGCCCGGTCCCCTACAATTCCGGACATGATCGTGAAGTACGGCGGCAACGCCATGAAGAGCCTGGAACTGCGGCGCGCGGTGGCGGCCGAGATCGCCGCCCTGCGCGCCGAATATGCGCTCGTGGTGGTCCACGGCGGCGGGCCCGTGATCGAGCGCGAACTCGCGGCGCGCGGCGTGCCGAGCGAGTTCCGGGACGGGCTGCGGGTCACGACCCCCAGGGCGATGGACGTGGTCGAGCTGGCCCTGACCCGCCTGGGCAAGGAACTCGCGCAGGACCTGGGTCACGCGGTCGGCCTGACCGGGCGCGACGACACCCTGCTGCGGGCCGAGGTGCTGGCCCCGGAGCTGGGCCGGGTGGGGCGCGTGACCGGCGTGAACGCCGGGCTGCTGCGCGCGCTGCTGGGCGCGGGCCTGACCCCGGTGGTCGGCAGCGTGGCCCAGGGCGAGGACGGCGGCATGCTCAACGTCAACGCCGACACCGCCGCCGGAGCGGTGGCCGGGGCGCTGGGGGAGGGCATCATCTTCCTGACCGACGTGGACGGCGTGTACCGCGCCTACCCGGACCCGGCGACCCGCGCGGCGCAGCTCACGCGCGCCGAGGCCGAGGCGGGCATCGCGGCGGGCTGGATCGCCGGCGGCATGATCCCGAAGGTGCGCGCGGCCCTGGACGCCCTGGAGCGGGGCGCGCCCTTTGCCACCATCGCCAGCGGCATGACGGCCGGGGTGCTGGCGGCGGCGGCGCGCGGCGAGGCGGGCACGCGGCTGGTGCCCTGATACGAACTTCGAATGATTCCGGTGCATCGCCGCAAGTCTCCGGTCGGAGCGGGCAGGCTTGCCCAGGCGAGCGGTCAAGCGTCGTCATCGGCGCTGCTCTGACCAAGACCGTCCATTCTGCCGGGGAAGCGAGTAGAAGGAAAGACAGGATGGCGGCGACGCAAACTCCTCTCGGTGGGTTGTCCGAGAGGAGGTGGAACCAGAGCCATCCTGTATGAGCTGGGCCTCACTGCACGCGGCTGAAGATCAGGGTATCGCGCAGGTGCAGGGGGTGGTCGGCCGCCACGGCGTCGTTGACCAGCCGGGCGTCGAGGGTGTAGCCCAGCGCGGCGGGGATGCGGGCGCTGCGCCCATTGGCCGCGTCGCAGCGGATTTCCAGGCGGCGAAAGTGCAGCCGTTCCAGCCCCAGCTCCGTAAGGGCGGCCGTCACCTCGCGCGCGTAGCCCTGCCCGGTATGGGCGGTGGCGATCCAGTAGCCGATCTCGCCCTTGGGCACGCGCCAGTCGAGGGCGTGGTACCCGCTGCTGCCCACGATCTCGGTGCCCTGGGCGTTCCAGACGTGGTAGCGCAGGCTCTCGCGCGTGGCGAAGGCCGCCGCCGCCGCCCGCAGGTTGTCGCGGGTGCCAGACAGGTCCTGGGGCGACTGCGCCCAGACCATCCAGCGCCGCAGCTCGGGCAGCGAGGCGTCGCGCGCCGCCATCAGGGCTTCGGCGTCGGCCTCGGCGGGGCGGCGCAGCCACAGCCGCGCGGTGCGCAGTTCGTCGGGAATGTCGGGCTGCGGGGGAAAGGTCATGGGGCCATCATGCCCCACTGCCGCCCGCCGCCTGACTGCGCTTGCGCCGCACGAACCACACCACGGCGGCGACCACCAGCACGCCCAGGATGATCTTGGAGGCGGGGCCGACATACTGCTCGACGCGGTCGTAGTTCTCGCCCAGCACGTAGCCCGCGCCCGCCAGCACCGAGGCCCACAGCGCCGAGCCGATGGCGCTGTAGATCAGGAACTTGGGCAGCGGCATCTCGCTCATGCCGGCCGGCAGGCTCAGCAGGCTGCGGATGCCCGGCACCATGCGCCCGAACAGCACCGCGCCCGTGCCGTGGCGGTCGAACCAGTCGTCGGCCTTGCGGATGTCCTTGCCCGACATGGTCAGCCACTTTCCGTACTTGTCGGCCCAGGCGACCAGCCGCTCTTCTCCGAAAGCCCGCCCCACGTAGTACAGCGGCAGGGTGCCGATGACGCTGCCCAGCGTGCCCATCAGGACCACCAGGAAGATGTTCAGGTCGCCGCGCGAGGCCGCGAAGCCCGCCGAGGGCATGATCAGCTCGCTGGGAATCGGTGGAAAGACGTTTTCCAGGATCATCAGCAGCAGGATGCCCAGATAGCCCATGCTGTCCATCAGGTTCTGTACCCATTGCGCCATACTCCGCAGAGTACCCGTCCGGCCCCCGTCCGGGCGTCCCGCGAAAGGGAAGGGCCGGCGAGCCTCAAGATTCGGTCAGGTCGGCGCACGCCCCGCTGACGTCCCGGCTCCTACACTGCCCGTCATGACCGCTTCCGCTCCGGCCCCCCAACCCTCCGCGCTGCCCGGCGGCCTCAAGGCCCTCGTCTTCGATTTCGACGGTACCATCCTGGACACCGAAACCCGCGAATTCTGGCACTGGCAGGAGCTGTACCGCACCCACGGCCGCGAGCTGAGCCTCAGCGACTGGCAGCGCGGCATCGGCACCTGGGGGGCCTTCGACCCCTGGGCGGGGCTGCCCGAGGCGGTGCAGGCCGACCGGGCGGCGGTGCACGAGGCGCTGCACGGCCGCATCCTGGCCGACATCGCCGAGCAGGACGTGCGCCCCGGCGTGCGGGCGGTGCTGGAGGGCGCGCGCGCCGCCGGACTGCGCCTCGCCCTGGCGACGAGCAGCGGGCGCGACTGGGTGACGCCCTGGCTCGCGCAGCACGATCTGCTGGACCTGTTCGAGGTGACGGCGACCCGCGACGACGTGGCGCAGGTCAAGCCCGACCCCGAGCTGTATACCCTGGCCGCCGCGCGCCTGGGCCTGAAGCCGGGCGAATGCCTCGCGGTCGAGGACAGCTTCAACGGGGCGTCTGCGGCGGTCGCGGCCGGGATGCCGGTGGTCGTCGTGCCCAACGACGTGACCCGCACCCAACCCTTTCCCCCCGAGTGGCCCCGTCTGGACGACGGGTACTCGGGCGGCCTGGGCGAACTGGTGCGGGTCGGCTGGGGCGCAGGGCCGCGGCCCGCGTGACCTGATCCTGCCCCGGCCCGGAGGCGCGGGGTCAGGTCACGCCGCGCCCCTCATTCCATCTCGTCGGGGTAGACCTTCATCTCGGTGACGTGCGCGCGGTCGGGCCGCGAGAGGGCGTGCGCCACGCTCTTGGCGAGGCCGCGCGGGTCGATCATCGCCTCCCACTTGACCCCCTCGTCGCGGTTCTCGGGCGTGTCGATGGAGCCCATCGGGTAGAGCACGCAGCCGCGCACGCCCCGGCCCTTGAGCTCGTCGTGCAGGCTCAGGACATAGGCGGCGACGGCGGCCTTGCTGGCGGTGTACAGCGCCGCCTTCGGGCCGCTGAGCTGCGCGGCCTGCCCGGCGCTCACGCCCAGGATCATGCCGTCCTTCTGCCGCAGCATGCTGGGCAGGACGCCCTGCACGGCATGGAACAGGGTCAGCATGTTCTCGTCGAACATCGTGCGGTAGTCCTCGCCCGTCGCCTTCTGGGCGTCCTGGGTGGCGTAGGCCCCGACCGTGTGGATCAGGGTGTCCACCTTGACCTTGCGCAGCAGGTCGATGCTGGCCGGATCGGTGAGGTCCACGTCGATGACCTCGGTGGCGGGGACGCGGTCGGCGGCGCGCGCCAGCGACTCGCCGCGCCCGACCAGCACGATCTGCGCGCCCGCGTCGTCGAGTTCCTGCGCTATTGCGGTGGCGAGCGCGCCGCCCGCACCCGTGAGCATGACTGTGGAGGAGCCGAGGTTCGCCATGCGCCCAGCCTAGCGGGCCGGTGGGGGGGGTGGGGCGGGGCCGGGCAGACCGGACTTCAGGAAGGCTTAAAGATGAGACGAACTTCAGATGGTTCCAGCAGAGTTCTGGAATCAGCGCAACGCCGTTTGAGGCCGCGCGGCGCGCCTCCGTGCTCGCTCCCCGGCCGGTCGGCGTAGCCTCAGGACTTCGGGGTGGCCGCGTCCAGCGCGCCGCTGCGGCGCAGGCCCACCGCGAGCGTGGCGGCCGCCAGCGGTGCCAGCCCCCGGCTCTCGCGCAGCAGCAGCCCCAGCCCCAGCGCCCCCAGGGCGAGCTGCCGCGAACGCTGTACCCGCTGCGCCGAGACGGTCGTGGGCACGAGGTCGCAGCCGCTGCGCACCGTCTCGGGCGCGGCCAGGCTCTGGCTCAGGCCCAGGGCGGCGAGGCTCAGGAGGTCGGTCAGGACGCCCCGGTCGCTGGCCTTCTTGGGGGGGGCCTTCTGGTCCGCGCGGTCCGTGCCCTTCTCCTTGCTGTCCTTCTCCTGGCGGTGCAGGGTGGGCGGCAGGACCCCGGCGGCCACGCCGTACAGGGCGGCCTCGGGCGCCGGGGCGAAGCGGTCGCCCGCGTCGGCGGCCAGCGACAGGGCCGCGCCCGGCAGCAGGGCGGCGGCGCGCTGGCCCGCGAAGGCCGACAGCGCGGCCTGGACCCCCAGCGCCAGCAGGTCGTTCTGCGAGGGGCGGTGGCCCACCGTGGCCGACAGCACCCGCAGACTGCTGACCGCCGTCAGGCTGCCCAGCAGGTTGGGCGCGCCGCCCAGCAGCGCCGCCGCCGCCGCGACCGGCAGGGCGACCGCCGCCGTCTGCGGGTGGTCGGGGTCGAGTTCGCGGGCGGTCGCCCAGGCCGAGAAACCCGCCATGCCGGTGCCCAGCGCGGCCTTCCAGCCCCGGCCCAGCAGCAGCGGGGCCAGGGTGCCGACCGCCAGCCCGGCGGCGGCGTAGCGGTTGGAGGCCACCGTGAGGTCCAGCGGGCGCGGCAGCGCCGAGGCCAGTTGCGTGGCCCGCTTCTGGGCCTGCTGTGCAGGGGTGGGGCGGAGCGGCAGGAGGGTGAGGGCCATACTCCACGCTACGCCGCCGCCCCCCAGGGCTGCCCGCAGAAGCGTTTCAAGGTTTCTTGTCAGTTGGGCGCCCTTCAGGCCTCGCCGTACCCGGCGGCGCGCACGGCCGCCCACTCGCCCGCCCCGAGAACGAAGGGCGCATGCTGGAGGTCGGTGGTGACTTCGGGGCCGTCCGGGGCGAGGTACACGTCGATTTCGGTGCGCAGCCCGAAGCCGCGCGCCGCCGGGTAGGTGCCCGGCTCGATGGTCACGCACAGGCCCGGCGTGAGGGCGCGGGTGTCGCGCGTCTCGTAGTCGTCGAGGTTGGCTCCCGCGCCGTGAATCTGCACGCCGAGGTCGTGGCCGGTGCGGTGCAGGAAGTGCGGCGCCCAGGTGTCGCCCATCGCGTCCCGCGAGGCGCGGTCGAGTTCCCAGCCCTGCACCTCGCCCCAGCCGGTGGCCGCGTGGCGCTCCCGGAGGCGCGACAGGGCCGCGTCGCGCGCCCGCTTCACCGCCGCCCAGGCGTCCAGGTACTCGGCCCCCGGCTCGCCCGCGTGGGCCACCCAGGTCACGTCCGCGAAGGGGCGTCCCGGCTCCTGCGCCCACAGGTCGATCAACACGCACTGGCCGGCCTCCAGCGTGGCGTTCTGGGTGGCGCTCGGCTCGTAGTGGCTGTCGGCGGCGTTCACCCCGAAGCTGACGTTCACGTCGTGGCCCGCCTGCATCCCGGCCCCGGCGATGCGCCGCATGATCAGGGCCTGCACCTCCAGCTCGGTCACGGGCTGCGCGGCCTTCAGGCGCTCGTGGACGAGTTCGAAGGCCTCGTCCTTGGCGGCCATGAGCACGGCGGCGGCGCGGCGGTGCGCGGCGAGGTCTTCGGGCGACCACACCAGGAAGGACTGGAGCAGGTCGGCGCTGCTGACGATCCCGGCCGCCCCGGCCGCGCGCACCCGCTCCAGCGTACCGGCGTCCACGCGGCTCACGTAGGGCACGGCCCCCTGGGGGCTGTACTCCATCGCCAGGCGCTGACCCGCGACGAGGGCGCGCAGTTCGGCGTCCAGCTCGGCGTGCGAGCCGAAGGGCCGCAGCTCGGCGTCCCAGCCCTGCGTCACGCGCCGCCAGTTGCCCCCCTCGATGTGGTTGTGCAGCACGGTCGCGCGGCCCTCACGCGGCACGTACACGAAAAAGCGCCGGGTCAGGAACACGCTGGGCGGAATGTCCAGCACACGCCGGGCGTGGGGGTTGAGGCCCTGGAAATCGTAGATGAGCCAGCCGTCCGGGCCGGTCCGGGCATCGGTCTGGGCGAGGGCGCGGCGCATGCGGTCCACGGGTGAGGTCATGGACACAACTTAAAGCCAATGGCGGCCCCCGGTCCCCGGTCGAGGCAGGGGAGGGGACGGCGTGACGGGACGCAGAGTCGTCCCCCAGCCTCCCGGAAGCGCCCTATGCTCGGGCACAGGCCCACCCGCTCTCTCCTGGAGGTTCCTGTGCCCATGTCCACCCGGCTGTGTGCGCTCCTGCTGCTCCTTGCCCTGCCTTCCCCCACCCTCGCGGCCCAGCCCCACAGCGCCGTGGACGTCCAAGCTGGACCACAGGCCGTCTCGCTCGGCACACAGGTCTATTTCCGGAGTCGGGGACGCGCCTTGGTGCTGCGCGTGCCGGCAGGGTTCAGGGTGGCGGGCCTGCTGCTGGACGGGCCGGCCCTGGTGATCGCCCTGCGCGCCGGGATCACGGGGGGCGCCCGGGGTGTGGGCCTGCAACGGTATGACCCACAGGGCCGCCTGCTCTGGAGCATGTTCGACGAGGAGTCAGACGATATTTTTCTCGGCCCGGTCTGGCCCGTCAGCGGGGTGATGAGCTACACCACGGCCGGGACAGGGGCCTTCACCACGGTGGACCATCTGGCGATCAACTTGCATAGCGGACGGGTGTTGCCCAGTGCGGGCAAGGTCCTGGCCGAATCTTCCCGGGGACAGCTGCTGCTGTTGCGGCCAGGACCTGCGGTGATGACCGAAGGACCGGAGACGTGGCTGCCCGGACGCTGGGCAGCCGAAATACAGGAGCTGCCCTATCAGGTCGTCTCCCCGGAAGGGGAGGCCGAGCCTCAGCGGTTTCTCACGCCGCCCCGCCCGCACTGCGGCGAATACCGGGCACCGGACTTTGGGCAGATCGGGTCCTCGTCCGGCGCCCTGGGTGTCGGCACGCAGGAAATCCCCCTGGTGCTGGGGCTCTTCGCCCACGCCGGGATTCAGGGCGAGGAGTTGTACGCCCGGCGGGAGGACGCCTGCGGGCCCTTCACCTACCGTTTCCGCTGGACCCGGCCCGGTCCCCCCGAGGTGAGTCCCGGCTGGAGCGGACCAGCTTCTGACCCGGCGGCCCTACCCTGAGCGCATGGCTCCATTGCTCCTCGGTCACCGGGGTTCGCCCCGCGTCCACCCCGAAAACACCCTCGCCAGTTTCCAGGCGGCCCTCGACGCGGGGCTGGACGGCGTGGAACTCGACGTGCGGCGGCTGGCCGACGGCACGCTGGTCATCCACCACGACGAGGCCCTGCAAGGTGGCCGCGCGCTGCCGGGGCTGAAACGCGCCGAGCTGCCCGCCACCGTCCCCACCCTGGACGACGCCCTGGCCTGGGCGGCCGACACGGGGGCCTACGTGAACGTGGAACTCAAGTACGAGGCCGCCCGCCCCGATGACCGGGTGGGCCGCACGCTGGACGCGGTCCGCGCCCACGGCCTGACCCGGCGCGTGATCCTGAGCAGTTTCAACCCGCTGCTGCTGCGCGCCGCCCGCGAGCTGGCCCCCGACATCGAGCGCGGGCTGCTCATCCACCGCACGTACCGCCTAGGGTTGATGAAGGCTGTGCCGCTGGACGCCGTGCCGCTGGCGATGCGCCTGGTGGACGCGGCGGCGCTGCACCCCCACCACACGCTGGTGGACGCCGCCCTGATGGCGCAGGCCCGGCGCGGCGGCTGGCGCGTGAACACCTGGACGGTGAACGAGGTGGCCGACGTGCAGAGGCTCGTGGCCCTGGGCGCAGACGCCCTGATCGGGGACCTGCCCCGGAGCCTCCTGACGGCCCGCTGACTGCGCAGGGGCGTTCCCTGACCGGCCCCGCCCGCCCGTTGACCCCCGCCTGACCCGCCGATGATGGCCGGATGATGAAGGGTTCCTAAGCTGCGGAGCGTGAAAACGCTCCTGCTGACGCTCACCCTGACGGGTCTGGCTGCCCAGAACGCCGCCGCGCAGACCACCGTGGACTTCTGGCACTCCTTCGGGGACGCCAAGCGCGGCGGCTGGATCCAGGCCCGCGCCGACGAGTACAACAAGACCCACCCCGGCGTGAAGATCGTGCCGAGCTACAAGGGCAGCTACAACGACAGCCTCCAGGCGACCATCCTCGCCGCGCGTCAGGGCAAGGCCCCGGCCCTCGTCCAGATTTTCGAGGTCGGCAGCCAGCTCGCCCTGGACAGCGGCATGTTCCAGCCCGTGGGCGGCGTCAGCAACGTGGATTTCAGCGACTACCTCAAACCCGTCATCAACTACTACACCATCGGCGGCAAGGTGAACAGCCTGCCCTTCAACAGCTCCAGCCCGGTGCTGTACTTCAACGCCGACCTGATGCAGAAGGCGGGCCTGAACCCCAAGACGCCGCCCACCACCTTCGGCGGCATGATGAAGGCCTGCGAGAAGATCAAGGCCGCCAACCTGAACGTGACCTGCGCGGCGCTGCCCGTGTACGGCTGGCTGTTCGAGCAGTGGATGGCCGAGCAGGGCGCGCCGCTGGTCAACGGGGGCAACGGCCGCCAGAGCCGCGCCACCGCGAGCAACGTGGACAGCGCCGCCGCCCGCAAGATCTTCCAGTTCTACAAGGACATGCAGACCGCCGGATTCGAGACCTACACCGGCAAGCTGGCCGACACCGACGGCACGAACGCGATCTTCGCGGGCCAGAAGGCCGTGTTCACCATCAACTCGACCGCCGACCTGGGCAACCAGATGGACGCCGCCAAGAAGGCCGGTTTCAAGCTCGGCGTGGGCGTGCTGCCCATTCCCGACGGGGCCAAGCGCAACGGCGTGGTCATCGGCGGGGCGAGCCTGTGGATCACCAAGGGCGTGAGCCAGGCCCAGGCCAAGGCCGCGCTGGACTTCGCTCTGTACATGACCAACACCAAGAACATGGCCGACTGGCACAAGCTGACCGGCTACTACCCGGTGCGCCAGAGCAGCGTGGACCTGCTGCGCAAGCAGGGCTGGTTCAGCCAGACGCCGCTGCAGCTCGTGGCCTTCAACCAGCTGCTGAATACGGTGCCCAGCACCGCGACGGCGGGCGGCCTGAACGGCGCGGCCATCCAGACCCGCACCATCATCGAAGAAGGCCTCCAGAAGGTCATGGGCAGCCAGAGCGTCGCCGCCGCCCAGGCCGAGACGAAGACGCGCGTGGACGCCGCCCTGAGCGACTACGGCGCCAACTTCAAGTAAGGCGGCTGACCCCGGTTCCGGCCGGGGCCGCGCCGCGCTTCCAGACCCTCCCCTTTCCTTCCCCCGCCCGGCCCCCTGAGGTCGGCGGGGGTTGCCCCAGTTCCCCTTCCGGAGGTCCATGTCCCTTCTGCATTCCGCCCGCGCCGCGCGCCGCCGCCGCGCCCGCCCCGCTCAGGCCGGGGCCGCCCCGGCGGCCGACGAGCGCGCCGTGTTCCGGGGGGCGGCGCTGCCCTGGCTGCTGCTGGCGCCCACCATGCTCGTGCTCGCCGTGTTCATCTACCTGCCTGCGCTGCGCACCCTGAACCTCGCGGCCTACCGCGCCAACGTGATCCTGGGCACGCGGCAGTTCGTGGGCCTGGAGAACTTCACGGCGCTGCTGCAGAGCCCGGCCTATCTCCAGGTCGCCGCTCAAACGCTGCTGTTCACCGCACTGTCGGTGGGCCTGGGGCTGCTGCTGTCGCTGTCGCTGTCCTGGCTCGCCAGCCGCCCCCTGCGCGGCGCGAAGGTCTACCGTCTGCTGCTCATCTATCCCTACGCGCTGAGCCCAGCCATTGCGGGCACCCTGTGGCTCTTCCTGTTCAACCCGGAGGTCGGCGTGGTGAACACGCTGCTGGAGGCCGCCTTCGGCATCAAGCCGCGCTGGCTGGACACCCCGGTGCTGGCCTTCGGGCTGGTCACGCTGGCGGCGGTCTGGAAGGGGCTGGCGTACAACATCGTCTTCTACCTCGCGGCCATCCAGAACCTGCCGGGCGACGTGATGGAGGCCGCCGAGATTGACGGGGCCTCGCCCGCGCAGGTGTTCTGGCGGGTGGCGTGGCCGCTGCTCACGCCGGTCACGTTCTTTCTGGTGTTCGCCAACATCGTCGCGGCCCTGTTCGACTCGTTCGCCCTGACCGACATCCTCACGCGCGGGGGGCCCTACACCGGCCACGCGGGCGCGACGACCTTCCTGGTCTACCAGCTCTACCAGGACGGCTTCGTGAACTTCAGGACCGGCGCCGCCGCCGCGCAGGCCGTGCTGCTGCTGGCGCTCGTGGCCTTCGTGACCTGGGTCCAGTTCCGGCTGGGCGAGAGGCGGGTGCACTATGGGAATTAGACCTGTGGGCCGTCCCGCTTCTCCCCGTCGCCGCCACGACTGGGCCGCGCACCTCGCGCTGAGCGTGGCCGTACTGCTCATCAGCGCGCCGCTGATCTTCGCGCTGCTCAAGGCCACGCAGACCTCCTCGGACGTGACCAGCCCGCGCCTGCTGCCGGGCGGGGCCTTCTTCGAGAACCTGGGCAGCGTGTGGAGCGGCGCGCACCTGGGGCGCTACATGCTCAACAGCCTCGTGGTGGCCCTGAGCGTGACGGTCGGCAAGACGGCGCTGGCCCTGCTCGCCGCGCTGGCCTTCGTGTATTTCCGCTTTCCGCTGCGGGGCGCGGCCTTCGTGCTCGTGCTGCTCTCGCTGATGCTGCCCACCGAGGTCCTGATCGTGGCGCTGTTCGACGTGGTGAGCCGTGACCTGCGCTGGGCCGACACCTACGCGGCGATCATCGTGCCGTTTCTGGCGAGCGCGACGGGCACCTTCCTGTTCCGCCAGCACTTCATGAACATCCCCGTGAGCCTGGCCGACGCCGCGCGCATCGACGGCTGCGGGCCGCTGCGTTTCCTGACGCATGTCCTGGTGCCCATGAGCCTGAACACGGTGGGCGCGCTGGCGGTCATCCAGTTCGTGTACGGCTGGGACCAGTACCTCTGGCCGCTGGTGATCATGCAGCACGACGACCGTCAGGTCGTGCAGGTGGGGCTGCGCCGCCTGATCGAGGTGGGCGGCCAGACCGACTGGGGCGCGGTGATGGCCGGCGCCATCGTGACCATGTTGCCGCCGCTGCTGATGTTCACGCTGTTGCAGGAGCAGTTCAGCAAGGGCTTCGCGCTGACGGAAGACAAATAGGACCCCCGGTCGGCCTGACCCCCCCCTGACCCGCCGCGCACGCCTTCCTGACGTGCGCGGCTCATCTTTTTCATATGTCTAACCGTTCCAAATACGGCGCCCTGGGCCGCCTGTCGCTGCTGCTCTCGCTCGCGCTGGGGGGTGCCCAGGCCGTGACGCTGGTGGGCTACGCCGAACTGCCCGCCGACACCTTCGCCGCCGGTCCGGCCAGCGGGGCCTACTCGGGTGGCCTGCGCGGCGAGGCGCGCTTTCCCAGCCAGCCGGTGCAGGGCTTTTCGGGCGTGCAGTTCGGGCCGCAGGGCAGCTACTGGTTCCTGAGCGACAACGGCTTCGGGGCCAAGAACAACAGCGCCGACTCCCTGCTGCGCATTCACCGCCTGAACCTGACGCCCAAGACGGCGCCGACCGGCACGGGCCGCGTCGAGGTCGGCAACTTCATCTCGCTGCGTGACCCCGACCGCAAGGTGGCGTGGCCCATCGTGGGCGAGGCCGGCCCCGAGCGGCTGCTGACCGGCGCGGACTTCGACCCCGAGGGCTTTTTCTTCGCGCCCGACGGCACGCTGTGGGTGGGCGACGAGTTCGGGCCGTACCTGCTGCACTTCAGCGCGGACGGCCGGTTGCTCGACGCGCCCATCCCCACGCCCAACCTCGCGGGGCTGCCCACGCTGCGCGGCCAGGCGCCGGTCGTGGTGGGGCACCGGGGCAGCAGCGGCACGCGCCCCGAGCACACGCTGGAATCGTACCGGGTCGCCATCGAAGGCGGGGCCGACTTCATCGAACCCGACCTCGTGGTCACAAAGGACGGCGTGCTGATCGCCCGGCACGAACCCGTGATCGCGGTGGTGGACGCGGCCGGCAAGGTCACCGAGGCGACGGTGGACGTGGCCTCGCACCCCGAGTTCGCCTCCCGCCTGACCACCAAGAAACTCGACGGCGTGGACGTGCGCGGCTACTTCGCCGAGGACTTCACGCTGGCCGAACTCAAGACCATGCGCGCCGTCGAGCGCCTGCCCGCGCTGCGGGGCCGCGCCTACGACAGCCAGTTCGAGGTGCCCACCCTGGCCGAGGTGATCGCTCTGGTCAAGGACGTCGAGGCGCGCACCGGGCGCAAGGTCGGCCTCTACCCCGAGACCAAGCACCCGACCTACATGGCGCAGGTGGCGGGGCGCGACGTGTCGCAGCTCCTCGTGGACACGCTGAAAAAAGAGGGCTTCACCGACCCCGCGCGCGTGTTCATCCAGTCCTTCGAGACGGCGAACCTGCGCGACCTGAAGGCCAACATCATGCCGAAGGCGGGCGTGAACCTGCCGCTGGTGCAGCTCGTGAGCAGCCCCGACGAGGCGCCCTACGACTGGACCGCGAAGGGCGACGCGCGCAAGTACGACGCCCTGACCACCGACGCCGCCCTGCGCGACATCGCCAGCTACGCCAGCGGCGTGGGGCCGTACAAGCGCTGGATCGTGGACGAGAAGGCCCAGACGACCGATTTCGTGACGCGCGCCCACGCCGCCGGTCTGCTCGTCCACACCTGGACGATGCGCAATGAGCCCGCCTACCTGCTGCCCGCCTACAAGAACGACCCCGAGGCCGAGATGCGCCAGTTCCTGCGCGCGGGCGTGGACGGCTTGTTCACCGACTTCCCGGCGACGGGCGCGAAGGTGGCCGCCGAGTACACGGCCGCGCAGGTGCGCAGCCCCCAGAACCCGGCCTTCTCGACCGGCGCGGCGAACGCGGCCAACATCGGCAGCAGCGGCGGCTTCGAGGGCCTGACGCTGGGCGTGGACGGCGTGACCGCCTACGCCCTGCTGGAAAAGACCGTGGCGGGCGACGTGTCCGGGCAACTGCGCCTGCACGCCGTGAACCTGGGCACCCGCCAGTGGGCGCTGGCCGGCCGCTATCCGCTGGAGGATACGGCCAACGCCATCGGGGACCTGACCCCGGTGAACGCCGATACCCTGCTCGTGCTGGAGCGTGACGGCGGCAGCGGCGCGGCGGCGAAGTTCAAGCGGGTCTACAGCGTGAGCCTGCGCGAGAAGAACGCCGACGGCACCCTGAAAAAGACGCTGGTGGCCGACCTGATGAACGTCAGCGACCCGCAGAACCTCGCGCCCAGCACGGTCGCGGGCAAGTTCACCTTCCCCTACGTGACCATCGAGAACGTCATCGTGCTGGACGCCGACACGATCCTGGTCGCCAACGACAACAACTACCCGGCGACGGGGGGGCGCGGGGCGACGGTCAAGGACGTGAACGAGTTCCTGTGGCTGAAGCTGGACCAGCCGCTGACGCTGGGGGCGGGGGTCGGGCGGCGCTGAGGCGCAGCTAGAGGCGTCTCGGGGTTGGAAGGCTTTCGGGTTCGACTTGCCCTCCCCCCCCAGCCCCCCTCCCGCTGGGAGGGGGGAGCTTTTTCGCTGCGCTCGGCAAAGAGTCGTTCCGGGTGTCGGTCGGGCGGCTCTGCCCTGCGGCGTGACGGCTCCGCTCGGGGCCAGCCCTGCCCGCTCGGAATGGCCCGCGCGCTGCGCGCACGACGGCCTTCGTGGGTGTGGGGCAGTGGGGCGGAGTCAGGCTCTCTCTACCCGTCACACTCCACTGCCCACTCCCCGTCTCTCACAGTCCGTACAGCTCGGTGTACTTCTCGCGCAGGTACTTCAGGTATGGCTCGACGGTCATGGGCTGGCCGGTCGTGCGCTGGATGAGGTCGGTGGGGGTGTACAGGCCGCCGGGGGCATATACGTTCTCGCGCAGCCAGCCGTGCAGGCGGCCGAAGTCGGCGCGGGCGATGTCGCCCTCCAGGCCGGGGTTGGCGGCCTCGGCAGCGGCGTAGAACTGGGCGCTCAGGACGTTGCCGATGGTGTAGCCCTGGAACGCCCCGCCGATCTGCCCGAAGTACCAGTGCACGTCCTGAAGGACGCCGTCGCGGTCGTCGGGCGCGCGCAGGCCCAGGTTCGCCTCATAGGCGGCGTGCCAGGCGTCGGCCAGGTCGCGCACGGCGAGGCGACCGCCCAGCAGCTCGCGCTCCAGCTCGTAGCGGGTGATCACGTGCAGGTTGTAGGTCAGCTCGTCGGCGTCGGTGCGGATCAGGCTGCGGGCGACCACGTTGCTCGCGCGGTACATCTCTTCTTCGGTCACGTCCGCGAGCTGCTCGGGGAAGGCGTCGCGGAACTTGCCGAAGTACGCCGCCCAGAAGGCGCGCGACCGGCCCACGAGGTTTTCCCACAGTCGCGACTGGCTCTCGTGGACCCCGGCGCTCACGCCGCCGCCCAGGGGCGTGCCCAGGAGGTGCGCGGCCACGCCCTGCTCGTACATCGCGTGGCCCGACTCGTGCAGGGTCGAGTACAGCGCGTCGCCCGGGTCGTCCTCGCGCACGCGGGTCGTGATGCGGACATCGTGCCCGCCCAGGCGCGTCATGAACGGGTGGTGCGTGAGGTCCTGTCGCCCGGCCGTGAAGTCGTAGCCGTAGTCGCGGATCACGGCCTCCCCGAAGGCGAGCTGGGCCGCCTGCGGGTAGTGCCGGTGCAGGAAGTCGGTGCGCGGGGCGCGGGCCTGCGCCGCCGCGTCGGCCAGCGGCACCAGGGCGGCGCGCAGGCCCGAGAAGACCTCGTCCACCTGCGCGGCCGTCATGCCCTCGTCGGACTGGTCGATGAAGTAGTCGAGCGCCCCGCCGTACTCGGGAAAGTAGCTCGCGGCCTGGAGGCTGAGGTCCAGCGTCTTTTCCAGGATGGGCACCATGCGCGCGAAGTCGTTGGCGGGCCGGGCCTCGGTCCAGGCGCTGTAGCTGTTGCCGCCGTGCTCGCTCAGCTCGGCCACGAACGCCGAGGGCAGCCGGGTCGCCTCCTCGAAGTTCTTGCGCGCCACCGCCAGCATCCGCGTCTGCTCGGGCGAGAGGTCGCCGCGCCCGCCCGCCTCGTCGAGCATCCGGCCGTAGGCCGCGTCGGTGGCCTCGGCGTGACGTAGCCGCGACAGCAGCGCCATCTGGCGCGCGCGGCCCGCCGAGGCCGCCGGGGGCTGGTAGGTGCTCTGGTCCCAGCCCAGCAGCGCGCCGATGCCTCCTAGGTCGGCCAGGGTCTGCCAGCGGTCGAGAAGCGCCTGCCACTGCGGATCACTCTGTGTCATGAAGGCCAGGGTAGCGCGCGGGCCGGGGCGGGCCGGGGCCGGTAAGCCAGATGGATCAGGAGCGCCATGTGCCGCCGCTCCGGGCCGGGGCCGCCCCTACACTCTGCCCATGACCCCCACCGAGCCGTCGGCCCGCCCGATCCACCTCGAAGACCTCGTGGCCCTGCCGCTGACCTTCGGGCTGACCGTCTCGCACGGGGGAGACCAGGCCGCCTTCTACAGCAACACGACCGGCCGCTTCGAGCTGTACGCCCTGGACCTGCGCACGCGCGAGCGGCGGCGGCTCTCGGACGGGCAGGTCGCCCGCTCGCCCAACGCGGGCTTCGTGTGGGGCCGGGGCGACCGCGCGCTGTACTTCAGCCGTGACCGGGACGGCGACGAACGGCAGGCGCTGTTCGAGCTGGAGGTCGGGCCGGGCACCGTGCGCGCCCTGGACCACGCCCCGCAGAGCATGGACTACGTGAAGGACACGCACCCGGACGGCCGGAGCCTGCTCGTGAGCAGCACGCGCGGCGGCCGGATGAACGTGCACGCCTACGACCTGTCGCGGGAGGGCGACGCGGCCTGGACGGCCCTGACCGCCTTCGAGCAGGGCGCGCACGAACCGCGCTCCAGCCCCGACGGTACGCGCGTCCTCCTGAGCGCCAACGAGAGCGCCGACCTCAAGAACCTCGACGGCTACGTGGTCAACGCCGACGGGGGCGGCCTGCGGCGCGTGCTGCGGGTGGAGGAGGGCAGCCGCGACAGCCTGGGCCACTGGCACCCCGACGGCGTGCGGGTGGCCGTGACCAGCGACGCCGGGGGCCAGGGGCGGGTGGGCGTCCTGAACGTGGACACGGGCGACCTGCGCTGGCTGACCCCGGCGGGCGCGGCCTCTGACGAAAGTGCGCTGGAGTTCTCGCCCGACGGCCGCTGGCTGGCCGTGCTCCGCAACGTGGACAGCACCCTGACCCCGGTGCTGTACGGGGTCGAGGACGGCGGGGCGCGCGAACTGCGGCTGGCGCCCGGCGTCTCGTCAGGGGCGCAGTTCGCGCTCGGCGGCAGCCACCTGCTGCTGGAGCGCTCGACGAGTGCGGCGCGCGCCGCCGTGCTGCTCTACGACCTGCGCACCGACACCGCCGAGGTGCTGCTGCCCGCCGAGTACGGGGCCATCGACCCCGGCGTGTTCGTGGAGGCCGAGTATGTCCGCTACCCCACGACCGACGGGCTGCACGTGCCCGCGCTGCTCTACCGGCCCCGGAACACGCCGCCCGGTGCCCGGTTGCCGGCGCTCGTACACGTGCATGGCGGGCCGACCTGGCAGTTCTTCCGGAACTTCGACGAGGTCACGCAGTTTCTGGTGAGCCGGGGGTACGTCGTGCTGTGCCCCAACGTGCGCGGCAGCACCGGCTCGGGCGTAGCGTGGCGCGACGCCAACCTGCGCGACTGGGGCGGGCGCGACCTTGAGGACGTGGCGGCGGGGGCCGAGTACCTGAAGACCCTGCCCGAGGTGGACCCGGCGCGCCTGGGCGTGTTCGGCGGCAGCTACGGCGGGTATCTCAGCTACCTCGCGCCCGTGAAGTACCCGGAGCTGTTCCGGGTGAGCGTGCCCATCGTCGGGATCAGCGACCTGCACGCCCTGCACGCCGCCAACAGCCGCGACATGCCGCAGCTCGCGCAGTACTTCCGCTCAATGATGGGCGACCCGGTGCAGGACGCCGAGTTGTGGCGCGACCGCAGCGCCCTGACGCACGCCGCGCGCCTGAAGGCCCACATGTTCATGATGCACGGCGCGAACGACCCCCGCTGCCCGGTGGGGCAGGCACGCGGTTTCCGCGACGCGCTGGTCGCCCTGGGCCGGCGCGAGGGCGAGGACTTCGAGTACGCCGAATTCGGGGACGAGGGCCACGGCTCGGCCGACGTGGCGGGCCGCACGCGCAGCTACCGCCTGCTGGCCGACTACCTGGAGCGGCGGCTGTAGCCCCCCGCCATGGCCCCGGCAGGCCACCTGGCCGATGCGCGGGGCGCGTCCCTTCTCCCAGACTGGCCGCATGAACGACAAGGCCCTCTCGCACCGCCTCTCGTACCTGCTGAGGCACGCGCCGCACGAGGCGGGCGTGCTGCTGGAGCCGGGCGGCTGGGTGCCCCTCGCCCCGCTGCTCGCGCACCTGGGGGTCACGCGGGAGCAGGTCGAGCGGGTGGTGGCCGACAGCGACAAGCGGCGCTTCGCGCTGGCGGGCGCGCGGATCCGCGCCAACCAGGGCCACAGCGTGCCGGTGGACCTGGAACTGGTGCCTGCCCCGCCCCCTGCCGAGCTGTACCACGGCACGACCGGCGGGGCGCTCGCGGCCATCCGTGAACAGGGGCTGCGGGCCATGACCCGCCACCATGTCCACCTCTCGCCCGACCGCGAGACGGCGCGGCGGGTGGGCGCGCGGCGCGGCCCGCCGGTCGTGCTGACGGTGGCGGCCGGGGCGATGCACGCCGCCGGATACGTGTTCTCTCTCTCCGAGAACGGCGTGTGGCTCACCGGCGCGGTGCCGCCCGGCTTCATCCGCTTTCCCGGCCTGACCTGAGGTGCCCCGGCCCGCCTGAAGAACACCGGAAGGCAGGCCGGGGCCCACCCCCCCACAATGGGGCGCGACATGGCCGACGAACAGCAGAGGGTGGGCGACCTGCGCCGGGCGGGCGAGCAGGCCGTGCAGGAGGCTGCGCCGGGCCTGGAGGCGCTCGCCCGTTTCGGCTACGCCTGCCGGGGCGCGGTGTACCTCACGGTGGGGGGGCTGGCCCTGACCCTGGCGGCCGGTCGCCGGGGCGGCGCGGCCACCGACACCCAGGGGGCCGTGCGCCGTCTGGAGGACCTGCCGCTGGGCGAGGTGCTGGTGGGCGTCCTGGCGCTGGGGCTGGTCGGCTACGCCCTGTGGCAGCTGCTGCGCGCCGTACTGGACCCTGAACGCCTGGGCACGGACGCGGCCGGACTGGCCCGTCGCCTCGGCTACCTCGCCAGCGGGGCCGTGAATCTGGGCGCGGCGTGGTTCGCGGTGCGGCTCGCCACGCAGGCCCGCGTGGAGGACGGGGCCAGCGCGCAGGACCTCGCGGCGCAGGTGCTGGCGCTGCCGGCCGGGCAGGTGCTGCTGGGGCTGGGAGGCGCCGCCCTGCTGGGGGCGGGGGTCGCCGAACTCGTCAGCGCCGCGAAGGGCAAATTCATGGCCTTCATCGCGCTGCGCGGCGTGGGGGCCGACCATGCCGGGACACTGCGCCGCGTGGGGCAGCTCGGCACGGCGGCGCGCGGAACCGTGCTGGGGCTGGTGGGCGCCTTCGTGCTCGTGGCGGCGGTGCAGGGCGAAGCGGCCGGCGTGCGCGGCACCGGCGGCGCGCTGAACTGGCTGCTGAACCGGCCCGGCGGGGCGTGGCTGCTCGGCGCGGTCGCGCTGGGCACCGTGTGCTACGGCCTGTGGTGCTTCGTGCAGGCGCGCTACCGCCACATTCAGGTGCGCTCCGGGCTGGACGCGGCATGACGCCCGAGCAGGCCCGCGCCGCCCTGGCCGCCGCCCGCCGCGTGGCCGTCCTGACGGGCGCGGGGGTCAGCGCCGAGAGCGGCATCCCCACCTTCCGCGACGCGCAGACCGGCCACTGGGCACGTTTCCGGCCCGAGGACCTCGCCAGCCCGCAGGCCTACTGGCGCGACCCGGAGCTGGTGTGGGACTGGTACGCCGGGCGCTACCGCGACGTCATGGCCGCCGAGCCCAACGCCGCACACCTGCTGCTGGCCGAACTGGAGCGCGAGAAGGGCGCGGGCTTTTTCCTGGCGACCCAGAACGTGGACGGCCTGCACGGGCGGGTGGGCAGCGGCACCCTGGGGGGCACGCTGGCCGAGCTGCACGGCAACCTCACCCACGCCCGCGACGAGGTGACGGGCGAGGTCCATGCGCTGCCCGCCCCGGACGCCCTGACGCTGCCGCCCACCTCGCCCGCCGGGAACCGCATGCGCCCGAACGTGGTCTGGTTCGGCGAGGACCTGCCTGGAGACGCCCTGGAGGCCGCCCAGGACGCCTTCGCCGCCGCCGACGTGGCGCTGGTGATCGGCACGAGCGGCGTGGTGTACCCGGCCGCCGGGCTGGCCGCCTGGACCCTGCGCCGGGGCGGAATCGCCGTCGAGATCAATCCGCAGCCGACCGACCTGACGCCGCACATGACCCTGAGCCTGCGCGCCGGGGCCGCCGAGGGCCTGCGCCTCTTAATGACCCCTCCATCCGGTTGACCTCCGGTGGGGGGGCGGCCCATTTGTCCCGCCGCCTTGCTCTAGCCTGGACACGGCCCGCACCACCCTCTGCGGGAACGGGCCGACCTCTTTCGGGGCGGGGTGAGACTCCCCACCGGCGGTGACTCCGACAGGACAGCCCGCGAAGCCTGCTTAAATCCATGAACGCGCAGGCCCGATCTGGTGAAACTCCAGAGCCGACGGTAAACCACGGACCGACCCCCAGGGGCGGCCCGCAAGTCCGGATGGGAGAAAGGGGAAACGTTCAGCTCGCCACCCCGGCGGGCGACGTCACCATATGAAGACGGAATATCCACCCTCCGAGGTGGACCACATGCGTTTGGCGCTGCGCGAAGCGGCGCGGGGCCAGCCTACGGCGGCCCCCAATCCCCCCGTGGGTTGCGTGCTGGTGCGCGGCGGCGAGGTGGTCGGAAGCGGCTTTCATGTCCGCGCCGGCGAACCCCACGCCGAGGTGCTCGCGCTGCGTGCGGCCGGCGAGCAGGCGCGCGGGGCCACGGCCTACGTCACGCTCGAACCGTGCGCGCACACCGGCCGTACGCCCCCCTGCGCCGACGCCCTGATCGCGGCGGGCGTCGCGCGGGTGGTCGTCGCCGCGCTCGACCCCGATCCGCGCGTGGCCGGACAGGGCGTGGCGCGGCTGCGCGCGGCGGGCGTAGACGTCACGGTGGGCGTGCTGGAGGACGAGGCCACGCGCCAGCAGGCCGGCTTCCGGATGCGGGTCACGGCGGGGCGGCCCTGGGTCGCCTACAAGTACGCCATGACCCTCGACGGCCGGGTGGCGGCGCAGGGCGAGGGGCGCGGCGCCGTCACCTCGGCCCCCGCCTGGGCGCGCGTCATGGCGTGGCGGGCCGAGGCCGACGCGGTGGCGGTCGGCTCCGGCACCGTGCTGGCCGACGACCCGCGCCTCACCGTGCGTGGCCCGGAAGACGGTGCGGCGGGTGGGCACGACCCCCGGCCCGTGGTGTTCGACCGGAGCGGGCGTGTACCCCCCACGGCGCGGGCGCTGCGGCCCGGCAGCGTGCTGATTACGGCGCCCGGCACCGATGCCCGGCCGTACGAAGAAAGGGGCGTGACCGTGCTGCGCGTAGGCAGCCTGCCCGGCGCCCTGCGCGCCCTGGGTGACCTGGGCCTGAACACCCTGCTGCTGGAGGGCGGGCCGACCCTGGCGACCGCCTTCTTCGCGGCCGGGCTGGTGGACGAGGTGCGCGCCCTGGTCGCCCCCAAGGTGCTCGGTGCGGGCCTGCCGCCCCTCGCGCTCGCCCCGCGCCCGATGGCGCAGGCGCACGAACTGAGCGACCTCCAGATCGAAGTCCTCGGCCCGGACCTGCTCGTCTCGGGCCTGGTCCGCCCCGTTCCCCGCCTCGCGGCGGCAGGAGGCATGTGATGTTTACCGGAATCGTCGAACAACTCGGGCACGTGACCCGCACCGAAGAAGTGGGCGGCCTGACCCGCCTGACCGTCGCCCCCGAGCGCATGTGGACCGACCTGAGCCTGGGCGAGAGCGTGGCCTGCTCGGGCACCTGCCTGACCGTCACCGGCTGGGACGAGCGCAGCTTCACGGCCGAACTGAGCCAGGAAACGCTCGCCAAGACCGCGCCGCACTGGGTCCGGGGCGGCTGGCTCAACCTCGAACGCGCCATGACGGCGCAGGCCCGGTTCGGGGGCCACATCGTCAGCGGGCACGTGGACGGGGTGGGTGAGATTCTGGAGGTGGAGGAGGCGCCGGGCGCCTACACGCTGCGGGTGCGGGCGCCGCGCGCCCTGGCCGGCTACCTGACCCCCAAGGGCAGCGTCACCGCCGACGGCGTGAGCCTGACGCTGGTGGACGTGGGCGGCCCCGGCGGCACCCGCCCCGGGTGGCCCGCCGAGGACTTCAGCCTGTGGCTGGTGCCGCACACCCTGGCCGTGACCACGCTGGGCGGCTGGCGCGTGGGCTCGCGCATCAACCTGGAGGCCGACCAGCTCGCCAAATATGTCGGGCGACTGCTGGCGCTGCGGGACGCGGGCCTGGAGACGGTCGCATGAGCCTCGCCTCCATTCCCGAACTGCTGGCCGAACTGCGCGCGGGCCGCCCGGTGATCGTGGTGGACGACGAGGGCCGCGAGAACGAGGGCGACCTGCTGATGCCCGCCGAAACTGCCACCTCCGAGTGGATCGCCTTCATGGCGCGCGAGTGCCGGGGCCTGATCTGCGTGACGCTGAGCCCCGAGCGCGCCGCGCACCTGAACCTCGCGCCGATGGTCGGGGCGAGCTCGGACCCGCACGGCACCGCCTTCACGGTCAGCGTGGACCACGTGAGCAACAGCACCGGCATCAGCGCGCACGACCGGGCGGCGACGGTGGCGGCCCTCATCGACCCGGACGCGCGGCCGGGCGACTTCCGGCGGCCCGGCCACCTGTTTCCGCTCGTGGCGCGGCCCGGCGGGGTGCTGCGGCGCGCCGGGCACACCGAGGCGGCGGGCGACCTCGCGCGGCTCGCGGGCTTCGCCGACGCCGGGGTGATCTGCGAGATCATGAACGACACGGGCGAGATGAGCCGCCTGCCCGAACTGCTGACCTTCGGCGCGCGTCACGGCCTGAAGGTGGGCAGCATCGAGGCCCTGATCGCGTGGCGGCGCGAGCACGACCCCCTGCCGCCGGAGGCGGAGACGCCGCCCCTGGTCATGCGGCAGGTGGCCGAGTCGCGGCTGCCGACCGCCTACGGTGAATTCCGTCTGGTCGGTTTCGAGGACACCCGCACCGGGGCCGAACACGTCGCGCTGGTGATGGGCGAGGTGGCGCCGGAGCCGCTGCTCGTGCGCCTGCACTCCGAGTGCCTGACCGGCGACGCCTTCGGCAGCCTGCGCTGCGACTGCGGGCCGCAGCGCGACGCCGCCCTGCGCGAGATCGCGCGGGAGGGCCGGGGCGTGCTGGTGTACCTGCGCCAGGAGGGCCGGGGTATCGGCCTGCTGAACAAGATCCGGGCCTATGCCCTGCAAGACGGCGGGGCCGACACCGTGGACGCCAACCTGCGCCTGGGCCTGCCCGCCGATGCCCGCGACTTCGGGGTCGGGGCGCAGATGCTGCGGCTGCTGGGCGCGCGGCAACTGCGCGTCCTGACGAACAACCCCCGCAAGCTCGCGGGCCTGGGCGACTTCGGCCTGGAGGTCGTGGAGCGCGTGCCCCTGCATGTAGGCGAGGGCCGGCACAACGCCGCCTACCTCCAGACCAAACGCGAGCGCCTGGGGCATCTGTAAGGAACCCCCGACAAGCCGCCTCTTCCGGGAAGGGGAACCGGGCCGCCGAGTTCTCCTCCCCTTCTACAGCCAAGGAGTCCACATGAACCGTATCGAAGCCAACCTGCTCGCCCATGACCTGCGTTTCGCCGTCGTCTCGACCCGCTGGAACCACCTCGTCGTGGACCGGCTGGTCGAGGGCGCCGAGCTCGCCTTCGTGCAGCACGGGGGCCGCAGCGAGCAGCTCGACCACTACCTCGTGCCCGGCTCCTACGAGATGCCGCTCGTCGCGCGCCGCCTGGCCGAGTCCGGGCGCTACGACGCCGTGGTGGGCCTGGGGGCCGTCATCAAGGGCGACACCGATCACTACGACTTCGTGGCGGGCGCGGCGGCCACCGGCCTGCTGAATTCGTCGCTGCACACCGGGGTGCCGGTCGCCTTCGGGGTGCTGACCACCGACACGGTCGAGCAGGCCCTGAACCGCGCGGGCATCAAGGCGGGCAACAAGGGCGCCGAGGCGGTCCTCGCCATGATCGAGACCGCCAACCTGCTGCGGCGCATCGGGGCGGGGGAGGGGCAGCCGGGCTGAACTCTGCGCGCTGGCCCCGGCCCCGCGCCCCCTATACTCGCCGGAATGTCGCTTGCCGAGGTACAGGACGCGGTTCAGGCCATTCAGGGCTGGCTGGATGACCCGCCGGGCGAGGCCGTGGTGCGTCAGTGCATCGTGCTGCGCCTGCTGCTGGCGGCCGGTTTCGACATTTGGAACCCGCAGGAGATCGTGCCCGAGGAAACCAACGCGGGCGGAAGGCGCTCCGACTTTCTGGTGCGGCGCGGGCAGGGCCGCTTCGCGCTGGAAATCAAGGGCATGGGCGTGACGCTGGGCAACCGCGAGTACGAGCAGGCCGTGACCTATTCCGTGCACGAGGGCAGCCGCTGGGCCGTCGTGACCAACGGGCGCAAGTGGGTGGTGCTCGACGAGCATCTGCCCGGGCGCTACGAGCAGCGCGCGACCCTGACGCTCGAAATGGGCCACGACACCGAGCATTTTGCCAGTGATCTCTATGCCGTCCTGAGCGCCGAGGTCTGGGAGCGCGACGCGCTGGAAGGGGCCGTCGCGCAGGTCAGGGCCCGCCAGCAACGCCGCACCGACGAGGCGAAGATTCGCCGCGAGAAGACGCGGGTGGTCGAGGCCACGCAGAAGGAATTCGAGATCGCCACCTTCGGGAAGGCCGCCGACGCCGCGAGCAAGATGGGCCGGATCACCGAGGCCGAGCGGGACGTGCTGCTGGGGCTGGGTGAAGGTGTACCGTCTGCGCCACAGGGAGACATCGAATTCACCTCTGCGGTGGGCGAGGCGCGGGCCACGGCGATCTACCGCCCAGACGACGGAAGCTGGACGGTCAAGGCGGGGAGTACGGCGCGCCGGGAACTGCTGCCGGGCAGTTCGAGCAGAGGTGTTCGGAATCGCCGTCAGAAATTGCTGGATGAGGGCGTCTTGACGGTCCTCGATGACGGGCTGCTGCTCTTTGCCCGTGACCTGAGCCACAGCAGCCCGAGCAGCGCCGCCGCAGATATCGCCGGTGGAGCCCGGAACGGCTGGGAGGTCTGGCGGGACACCGTAGGCCGACCCGCTCAACACCACCGGCCCACTAAGCAGGCTGCGTCACCTTAGGACCACCCCAGTTCTGTTAAACTTCTTTGCTTGAGTCGGGGCCGCGTGATTTGGATAACCCAGGGCCGTCCCGAGATGAGGTGAATCCATGACGGCAGCCCCGGAATTCCCCGGTCCACACATTCCCGAAGAGATATTCTACCCCGCGCCCATCAAGACCGTGGAGGCGGGTAGCCCCGCCGAGCGTGCGGGCGTGCAGCCTGGCGACGTGCTGCTGCGCGTCAACGGCGAGGCCGTGACCGACGTACTGGCCTACCGCCACAAGCTCTCGCAGGGCGTGGCGACGCTGGAAATCGCCCGCCCCCGCGAGGCCCCGCGCGCCATGACCGGCGTGCCCGGCACGGCGCAGGACCACCACCGCCTGTTCCTGCCCGCGCCGCCCAGCCTGGAAGACACCTTCACCTTCACGGTCGAGTGGGAAGACCCAGGCCTGGACTTCGAGGAAGTGCTGTTCGACGGCATCAAGAAGTGCGCCAACAAGTGCGATTTCTGCTACGTGCACCAGATGCCCCGGGGCTTCCGCAAGAGCCTCTACATCATGGACGACGACTACCGCCTGTCGTTCCTGTACGGCTCCTTCGTCACGCTGACCAACCTCACCGAGGGCGACATCAACCGCATCCTGGACGAGAACCTCTCGCCGCTGTACGTGTCGGTGCACAGCTCGAACCAGGAATTGCGCCAGGACATGATGAAGTGGTGGAAGCTCAAGGTCAAAGACGAGCAGGCCGTGCAGATTCGCGGCATGATCGAGCGCCTGGAGAGCATCGACCTCTACACCCAGATCGTCCTCGTGCCCGAGCGCAACGACCGCGAGAACCTCGACGAGACGGTCGAGTACCTCAGCAGCCGCCCCAACGTGATCTCGGCGGCGGTCGTGCCCATCGGCCTGACCGGGCACCGCAAGAACCTGCCCGACGTGCGCACCTTCAACCGCGAGGAGGCGCAGGACACCCTGGCCCGGTTGAACGTGTGGCGCAAGAAGTTCCTGGCCGAGCGCGGCACGCGCTTTATCTTTCCCAGCGACGAGCTGTACCTGCTGGCCGGCGAGCCGCTGCCCAGCGAGGAGGAATACGAGGGTTTCCCCATGCTGGAAAACGGCGTGGGCATGATCCGCGACTTCCTGACCGAGCCGCTGCCCGAGCTGCCGGCCGCGTTGCCCGAGCCGCGTAAGGTCATCCTGGGCACGGGCGCGCTGTTCGCCGAGTCACTGGACTTGGCCGTGCAGCCGCTGCGCGCCATCGAGGGCCTGGAGATCGAGGTGCGCCATGTGGTCAACAAGACTTTCGGGGATATCACCACGGTGGCGGGGCTGCTCACGGGACGCTGCTTCCGGCACGCGATCAAGCCCGGCGAGGCCGACCTGCTGCTCGTGCCCAACTCGACGCTGCGTTACGGCACCGAGCTGATGCTCGACGACGTGAGCCTCACCGAACTGCGTCAGGAGCTGAAGATGGATATCCGGCCGGGCGGGGCCACGCTGGGCGAGCTGGCGCGCGTGATCTTGCAGGGCACGCAGAGCAGCGGCACCCAGTGGGGCATGAGCGCGCACGCGGTCAAGGACCGGCCGCTGGAGGAGAAGGTGGCCGAGCAGGGGATGCACGCCTGAAGGTGGGCTTGCGGGGGGCCGTCCGGGCGACCGGGCGGCCTTCTTTTCGGAAGGTGGCGGAGTTCTCCTGCCTCCCCCAGCCCCCTCCAGAGGAGGGGGAGCTTTTTCGCTGCGCTCGGCAGAGAGTCGTCTCGGAAGTCGGCGGGGCGGCTCTGCCTTACGGCGTGACGGCTCCGTTCGGGGCCAGCCCCAGCCGGGTTGGAATGGCCCGCGCGCTTTGCGCACGACGGCCTTCGGGGGGACCTGGGCGGTGGGGTCGGGGGGGCGCTCCGGCTTTCGCTGCTTCTATACGCTCTCCTGCGCCACCTCGCCGGCCAGTTCGGCAAAGGCGCGCACGAGGGGGCGGGCCTCCCCCTCACGCTGCACGAACTGGATTTCGCTGCGCAGTTCGGGGCCGCGCAGGGGCAGGCACACGACCGAGTCGGGGGCGACCTGGCGCACGCACGCGGGGGCGATGGACACGCCCAGGCCCGCGCCCACCAGGCGCAGGATGGTCAGCCACTGCGAGGCCTCCTGGGCGATCACGGGACGAAAGCCGTGTGCGGCACACAGGCTCAGCGGCTGCTCGTAGGCCCGCGCGCCGGCCGAGCGCGGGTAGTACACGAAGGGATCGCGGCGCAGCGCCGACACGTCCATGTCGGCCCCGTCCGCCGCCGGGTGGTGGGCGGGCAGCACGGCGACATACGGTTCGGTGAACAGCGTGCGGACGCTCAGGCCGGGGGCAGGATCGGCGTCGCGCACCAGCCCGGCGTCAAGGTCGCCTGCCAGCAGGCCTGCGACGACCTGCGCCGTGAAGGACTCGGAAAGCTGAAGCTGGGCGAGCGGCGCGGCCCCCCGGTAGCGCCGCAGCAACTCGGGCACGACCGTCAGGATGGCCGATCCCGCGAAGCCCAGCCGCAGCACGCCCTGCGCCCCCTGGCCCACACGCCGGGCCTCGGCCACGTCCTCCTGCACGTGGCGCAGCGTGCGCCGGGCGCGCTCTAAAAAGGCCTCGCCCGCCGCCGTCAGCTCGACCGAGCGCGAGTTGCGCCGCAACAGCTCGGCCCCCACGATGGCCTCCAGCCGCCGGATCTGCTGCGAGAGGGGCGGCTGGGCGAGGTTCAGGCGCGCCGCCGCCCGCCCGAAATGCAGTTCCTCGGCCACGGCCACGAAGTAGCGCAGGTGCCGCAGTTCCAGGCCATGGCCCAGACCGGAGAAGTCTTGATCCACGTCGGCAGGATATTGGACATCTCGCCCAGCCCTGCCGATACTCGCCTGACCGGACGCAGACCGGAGGAAGAGGTGCCCATGAACGAACCCCTGCTGAACGAAACGCGGCCACCCGCCCTGAGCCTCGCCCCCCTGGCGACCGATGCCGACCGCGCCGCCTTCCGGGCACTGAATGAGGCCTGGATCTCCGACTTCTTCGAGCTGGAGGCCGCCGACCGCGCGGCGCTGGCCGACCCGGACGGGCACTATGTCGCGCCGGGCGGGGCCGTGTTCATGGCGCACCTGGAGGGGCGGGCGGTGGGCTGCGTGGCCCTGTGCCCGGAGGGGCCGGGCGTGTTCGAGGTCTCGAAGATGGCGGTGGACCCCGCCGCGCAGGGCCGGGGCGTGGGGCGGCGGCTGCTCGCGCACGCGGTCGCGCAGGCGCGGGCTATGGGGGCGCACAGGCTGGTGCTCGCCAGCAACGCCCGCCTGGGGCCGGCCGTCCACCTGTACGAGAGCGTGGGCTTCCGGCACCTCGCGGCCCACGAGCGGCCGCATACGCCCTATGCCCGCGCCGACGTGTTCATGGAGCTGGCGCTGTCCTGACCGGGCCGCCGCGCGCCCCGTCCTGGCCGCGCTAGCCTCGGGGACATGCTGACTTTCGCGGAAGCCGCCCGCCGCCCCGTGGCCGAGGTCGGGGCCGAGACGCACCGTCTGGCCGCCCTGGAGGCCCCGCCGCGCGGCCTGCTGATTCCGGCGGCTTTCGAGGAGGCGTATTACCGGGGTGTGAATCTGCCCGAGACGCTGGGGCGGCTGTTCGTTGGCGTGAATCCGGCGCGCATCGACGAGGACGCGCTGGAGCCGCTGTGTGCCCAGGCGCAGCTTCTCGTGCGCACAAGCGCGCTGATGGACGACGCCGTGCAGCTGCTCTACCGCGCGCTGGGCAACGCGGGCCTGAGCACGGGCGAGGTCCAGGCCCGCCGCCCGGACGGCCCGTGGTCCGAGGTGGCCCCGCGCGTGACCCCGCCCGGCACCGCCGCCCTGCACGCCGTCAAGCGGCTGTGGGCGCGCGACTGGGACCTGGAGAGCGTGCTGGAGCGGCTCGACACTTCGGGCGGGGTGGGGCTGGAGGCGCGGCCCACCCTGCTGCTGGCCGGGCCGGGGAGCGCGGCGACGCCATGACCCCGCCCGGACGCGGCCCCTCGCCGCTGCTGTTCGCCGCGCTGGGGACGCTGGTCTTCCTGAACGTGTACGCCCCGCAGAGTCTGTTGCCGCTGCTGTCGCGCGAGTTCCGCGTGGGGGCGGCCGAGGTGGGCACGGTCGTCGGCGCGACCACGCTGGCGATGGCGCTGGCCTCGCCGTTCGTCGGCGTGCTGGCCGACGCGCTGGGGCGGCGGCGGGTGGTGGTGTGGGCCTACGCGCTGCTCGTGCTGCCGGCCGTGGCGGCCGTGTTCGCGCCGACGCTGGGCACCCTGAACCTCGCCCGCTTCGCGCAGGGCCTCCTTATTCCCGGGGTGATGGTGGCCTTGAACGCCTACATCGCCGAGGAGGTGCCGCCGGCCGGCCGCGCCCGCGCGCTGACCGCCTATGTCACCGGCACCGTGCTGGGCGGGTTTCTGGGGCGCTTCCTGGCGGGGCTGGTCGCGGACGTCCAGAGCTGGCACGCCGCCTTCTGGCTGCTGGCGCTGGCCTCGCTGGCGGGCTGGGGGCTGGCGCGCACGCTGCCGCGCGAGGCGGGCTTCACGCCCCGGCGCGACCCGCGCGCCGTCGCGGCGGGCCTGGGCGCGCACCTGCGCAACCCGGCGCTGCTGACGACCTGCGCGGTCGGTTTCCTCATCCTGTTCACGCTGGTGGGGCTGTTCAACACCCTCACCCTGCGCCTCGCGGAGGCCCCATATGCGCTCACGACCGCGCAGACCGGGGGCGTGTTCGCGGTGTACCTGCTGGGGGTGGTCATCACGCCGCTGGCCGGGCCGTTCCTGGCGGCGCGCGGGCCGCGCACGGCGCTGCTCACGGCGGTCGGGGCCAGCCTCGCGGGGCTGCTGCTGACCCTGGCCGCGCCCCTGCCCCTGGTCGTCCTCGGGGTGGCGGCGGCGGCCTGCGGGGTCTTCCTGTCGCAGTCGGCGGCGCTCGCGGCGGTGCAGCGCAGCGTCACGGGGGCGCGCAGCCTCGCCACGGGGCTGTACCACAGCGCCTATTACGGGGGGGCCGCCCTCGCGAGCGTGGTCGCCGGGCAGGTGTTCGCGGCGCGGGGCTGGGCGGGCGTGGCGGCGCTGGTCATGGGCAGCATGGCGCTCGCGGGGCTGGTCGGGGTGTGGGGCTGGCGGGGCCGCGCCGGGGCCGGGAGTGCTAGCCTCCGGCCATGACCACAACCCAGCTCACCGCGCCGGGCGCGTATCCCGGCCTCCGGGTCACGCTGCACGAAGGCGGCATCCTGGAACTCGTCCTCGACTCGCCGCAGACCCTCAACAGTGTGGACGCGCGCGGCCACCGCGCCCTGACCGAGATCTGGCGCGACATCGACGCGGCGGCGGGCGTGCGCTGCGTCCTGATCCGGGGCGAGGGCCGGGGGTTCTCGTCGGGCGGCGACTTTTCCATGATCGAGGAGATGACGCAGGACTTCACGGCGCTGGCCCGGGTGTGGCGCGAGGCGCGTGACCTCGTCTACAACGTGGTCAACTGCGGCAAACCCATCGTGAGCGCCATCCACGGCCCCTGCGTGGGGGCGGGGCTGGCGGTCGCCCTGCTGGCCGACGTGAGCGTCGCCGCCCGGACGGCCCGCCTCGCCGACGGGCACGTGCGCCTGGGGGTGGCGGCCGGCGACCACGCCGCGATCATCTGGCCGCTGCTGTGCGGGCTGAACAAGGCCAAGTACTACCTCCTGACCGGCGAGAGCCTCAGCGGCGAGGAGGCCGAGCGCATCGGGCTGGTGAGCCTGTGCGTGCCCGACGAGGACCTGCTCGACCGGGCCTGGGCGGTGGCGCGCAGGCTCGCCCAGGGCAGCCCGACCGCCGTGCGCTGGACCAAATACGCCCTGAACAACTGGCTGCGGCAGGCCGGGCCGACCTTCGACGCGAGCCTCGCGCTGGAATTTCTGGGTTTCACCGGCCCCGACGCCCGTGAGGGGCTGGCGAGCCTGCGCGAGAAGCGCCCACCCCGATTCGAGGAGGACGCGCCCATCTGAGGTCCTCCTCGCCCCTTCCCGCGCGGCCCTCAGTGCAGCGCCGGGGGCCACGCTCCGGGCGGCGGGGTGGGGGGGCCCCCCGGAACGCGGGCGGCCAGGGTCCGGGTGAGGGTGTCGGTAAAGGCGCGCAGTAGCGGCAGGTGCGCGCGCCAGGGCAAGACGGCCAGGGCCAGCGGCCGGCTCAGGCCCCCCGGCAGCGGCAGGCTCACCAGCCCGCCCGGCAGGGGATGCAGGGCCAGCCGGGGCAGGATGGTCACGCCCAGTCCGTGCGCCACCATGCTCAGGATCACGCTGTCCTGGGGGTTCTCGGTCAGGCCGCTGAGCGATACCCCCTCCCGCTCCAGGTACTGCCGGACGAGCCGGTGACACTGGTCGCGCCCGGGGGGCAGGAACAGGGTCTGGCCGCTCAGCTCTTCCAGGGTGGCGGGGTGGTCGCCGCGCGCCGCCGGGGCGACGAACAGGTACTCGTCGTAGACCAGCGGCGTGAGGTGCAGGCCCGGCGTATGTCCCTGCACGACCACCGCCGCGTCGGCGCGCCCGGTGCGCAGGGCAAGTTCGGCGTCGGTCTCCTCGGTATCGCCGTCCAGCAGCACGGTCCGCACGCCGGGGTGGGCGCGCCGGAAGGTCGCCAGTGCCGGGGGCAGCAGGTGGGTGGCGACCGACCGGTACGCCGCCACGCGCAGGGTCCCGCTGAGTTCCCCGCTGTCCTGCGCGGCCAGCAGCACGTCCCCGGCGGCCTGCACGGCGGCGCGGGCATGGGCCAGCACCCGTTCTCCGGCGGCGGTGGCGACCGTGCCGCCGGGCGTGCGCCGCAGCAGGGGCCGGCCGGTCATGGCTTCCAGGCGGCCCACCGCTTCGCTGAGGCTGGACTGCGAGACCCCCAGTTCGGCCGCCGCCTCGCCGAAGCTCCCGGCCTGCGCCACGGCGATCAGGGCGCGCAGTTGCGAGAGGGTCGGCGTCGGTGGAGCAGGGTCCCGGCTCATGCCCCAGTGTAGGCGGGTACGCGGGGCCCGGCCCATCGGGTCAGCCGATGGATGGGCGGGGTCACGCCCGGACCGGCCGATGGTCAGCCGCGTCCAGGAAGCGCATTCTGGCCGCATCGCCCCGGAGGAGGCCCCCCATGACCCAGCACCGCCCCGCCGCCCCGACCCCCGTCCGCCCGCCCCGCACGGTCCAGCCTGCCCCCCGGGCCCTGCGCCCCGCGCCGCCCGCCGCGCTGCCCCTGCCTGTCCCGGCGGCCCAGCCCGTCATCCTGATCGCGGAAGTGGTCCTGCCCGGGCGCGACCTGACGGCCCCGGCCCTGCCCGGATGGACGCTACGCCTGTGGCCGGTGGCCCGTCTGGGCGACGCGACCCTGGAGGCGCGTCCCGACACGCCCCAGGCCTCGGCCCAGGACCTGCGTGCGGCGCTGGCCGAGCTGGGCATCGGCGTGCTGGGGCCGCTGCGCCCACGCGGCCGGACTTGACCCGGGGGCCTGGGCAGCCCTACCGCAACGTCTCGACCCGCAGCACCGGCCCGCCCAGGCCGTCCACGCGGGTGGGCAGGCTGGTGGCGGGCACCGCCGCGCCCGTGTCGGCGTCGTAGGCGCTCAGGCGCACCTCGCCGCCCACCACGTCCAGCACCGTGACCACGCTGCGCGCCGTGCCGGGCGCGCCCACATAGTCGCGCCCGCCGATGCCGCCGCTGCCCAGCACGTTCAGCCCGCCCAGGCGACCGGGGTAGTACGCCGCCTGATGCCCGCTGACATAGGCGGTCACGCCGCCACGCTCCATAACCGCGCGCAGGGCCAGGGCGTCGGCAGGCCGGATGACCTCGCCGGGCCGGTTCTTCTCGCGGCTCAGGCCCGCCAGCGGCAGATGCCCGAGCACCAGCCGCACGGCGGCGGCGCGGGCGGCGGGTGTAGCGAGCTGCGCCGCGAGCCAGCTGCGCTGCGCGGCGTCCACCCCCGGCCCGGTGGCGTCCAGCACGGCCACGAACAGCGCCCCCTGCGTGAAGCTGTAGCGGAAGGGAAAGGCCGCGCGCTCGGCGTAGGTCAGGGCGGGCGGGTGCGCGCCCCAGTAGGCGGCGGCCTCGCGGCGGTCGCGTGCCAGACTGGCGTCGTGGTTGCCCAGCGCGAAGGCGAAGGGAATCCCCGCCCCCGCCAGCGGCTCGCGCACGTCCCGCTCGAAGGCGGCCCACATGGCCCGGACATTCACGTCACTCAGGCTGGCCTTCTGGCCTGCGATCAGGTCGCCGGCCGAGAGCACCAGCGCCGGTTTCCATTCGTTCAGCACGCGGCCCAGCACCCGCCCCAGGGCTGGGGGATAGTGGGTGCTGCCGTAGGGCCCGTTGAAGTCGCTCAATAGCACCAGCCGCAGCGGGGTGGGCGGCGCGGACTGGGGGGCGGCGGCCTGGACCGGTCCCCAGAGCAGGGCGGGCAGCAGCAGGGCGAGAAGGCGAGGCACGCCTCCACTTCAGCACACGGAACGGTCAGCTCCGCGTCTAGACGCCTCCTGAAGTTAAAGGTTGAGTAAATGTAAACTTCAGGAAGCCTCAAGACGGCGTCGTCCCGGTTTCGCCTCCCGTCCTCCAAGGAGCCGCCCATGTCTGACCCTGCCTCCCTGAACCGCACGACCTTCTCGCTGGCCGACACGGCGCGCGGCGACGACGGCGAGCTGTACCACCTGCCCACCCTGCGCCGCCTGCATGCGCTGGGGCACCTGCGACCCGGCAGCGCCGCCTATGTGCTGCTGATGCAGGTGCTGGCCGACGCTGCGCCCGCCCGCGCCCGCCTGATCGCCTGAGCGGCCCGGCGGTTCCTGAAGGCCCGCTGCGGTGCGGGCAAATCCGGAGCTGACCCGGCGGCGGCACACTGGGGCATGACCGACGACCGCCGTGACGCCCTGCCCGTGGTGCCCAACCTGAGTGTGCGGGAGGACGCCCCCGAGACGGAGGTGCGTGCCGAGCAGGGACCGGCCCCCGCCGACCTCGCGGGGCGCGCGGCGCCTCCTGTTCCTACCCCCAGCGGTGAGGGCCTGAGCGCCGCCGAGGTGGCCCGCCTGACCGGCGACGGTGAGGAGGCCGCCGCTGCCGACCGTGACCTGAACCGCGCCGAGGGCGTGGACCCCGACTCCTCGGAGAGCTGAGCGGCCCATACTCGGGCCATGCAGACGGTCGCCGACCTGCGCGCAGCCTGCGCCGCCTTGCGCGGCTCGCAGGAAACCTTTCCCTTTGGACCGGCCACCCTGGTCTTCAAGGTGGCCGGCAAAATGTACGCCCTGACCGATCTCGGAGCCGATCCCCTCACCCTGAGCCTGAAGGTGCGGCCTGGGGACGGCGAGGCGCTGCGGGCCGGGTATGCGGGCATCGCAGCGGGCTACCACCTCAACAAGCGCCACTGGGTCACGCTGACGCTGGACAGGGTGCCGGAGGCCCTGGCGGCCGACCTGCTGCGCGGCAGCTACGCCCTGGTGGTCGCGGGCCTGACGCGCGCGCAGCGCCGGGAACTGGAGGGGGCGGCGGAGTAGTCGGGCCGCCCTGCCCTCAGACCCCGACCGCCTCCGGTTCGGCGTACTGGCTGGCCTGGAGGGCCCACAGCTCGGCGTACTCGCCGCCGCGCGCCAGCAGCTCGGCGTGGGTGCCGTCCTCGATCAGGCGGCCCAGTTTCATGACCAGGACCCGGTCGGCCATGAGCACGCTGCCCAGGCGGTGCGTGATGAGCAGGGTGGTGCGCCCCCGGCTCATGGCGGCGAAGGCCCCGAAGACCTCGGCCTCGCTGCGGGGGTCGAGCGCCGCCGTCGGCTCGTCGAGGATCAGGACGCGCGACTCGCGGTACAGCGCCCGCGCGGTCGCCAGTTTCTGCCACTGCCCGCCCGAGAGGTCCACGCCGCCGAAGGCCTGCCCGATGCGCGCCTCCAGGCCGCCGTTCACGCGCTCCAGCACCGGCTCCAGCCCGGAGGCCGACACCGCGTGCGCGAGCTTGGCGCCGTCCTCGGGCTGCCCCAGGGTGATGTTCTCGCGCAGCGTCCACTCGAAGCGCGAGAAGTCCTGAAACACGGCCGCCACCTGCGAGCGCCATTCCTCGACATTCACGTCCCGCAGGTCCACCTCCTGCCCGCGTTCGCCCAGCAGCACGCGCCCGGAGGTCGGGTCGTAGAAGCGCAGCAGCAGCTTGACCAGCGTGGTCTTGCCTGCCCCGTTCTCGCCCACGATGGCGACGGTCTGGCCCTCGGGAATGTGCAACGACACGTGTTCCAGCACCGGGGGACGGCCCTGGTAGCCGAAGCTCACGTCGTCGAGCGTGAGGGCCAGCCGCGCGGGCAGGGGCCGGGGGTCGGCGGGCTGCGTGACGCCGGAGGTCGCCGCCAGGAAGCTCTGGTACTTGTGGAACCAGTTCAGGTGCTCGGTCCCGGTGCTGATGGACTCGGACACGCCGCGCAGTTCGTCGCGCAGGCCCGCGAGCGCCGTGATGACCAGCACCACGCTGCCGGCCGTGTAGCCCCCGCCCCCCGCGCCCACGCCCTGCGCCCGGCTGACCACGTACACGAACAGCCCCGCCGTGACGAGCAGCGACAGCGCCTGGTACGGCAGGATGCCGAGCAGCTGCCTGTTGCGTACCCCGCGCATCACGCCCTGGTAGGCCAGCGTGCCGGTCAGGTAGCGGTTCTGGAGGTGGGGGACCAGCCCGTAGAGGCGCACCTCCTTGGCCGACTCGTGGCGCATGGCGACCCGCTGGAGGTAGTTCAGCTCGCGCGAGTCCTGGGTGCGCTGGATGAAGATGCTCCAGCCCAGCTTGTAGAACTCCATCTGGCGCAGCAGCGCGGGCAGCGTGCCCGCCACGACGACCAGCGGCACCCACCACCCGATGACGAGCAGCGTCGCCGAGACCCCCACCGCGCTCACGACGCCCCGGACCAGCGAGAGCAGCGTGGAGACGAGGTTCAGCGGCCGCCGGGGCGCGCCCATCTGGAGGATCTCGATGTCGTCGTGGAAGCGGGGGTCTTCGAGCACGTCCAGACCGTGGATCTCGGCCATCTTGTTCATCAGGCGCGTCATGGTCTGCACGGTGAAGCCGTCGGCGGCGTAGCCCTGGAGCACCTGCGCCGCCACCTGCGTGAGCTGCGAGATCAGGGCGGCGCCCGTCCAGGCCACGGCCAGCAGGGTCACGTTGACGGTGCCGCCACGCAGCGCCTCGCTCACGCCGTCCACCGTCCACTTGCCCAGCAGGATGGTCACGGCCGGAATCAGGCCCTGCACGAGCGCCATCGCCAGCAGCAGCGACACGAGCAGCGGGGCGCTGCGGTAGAGCCCCGGCAGGGTGCGCGCGAGCACCCCCAGCAGCTCGCGGTTGGACAGCTCGTCTTTCTTGGGCAGGGGGCGCAGCATCCGCCGAGTCTAGGCGCGCGGGCCCGGCGGGAAAGGAAGTTCAACGCCGCTGCAAGGCCGCCCGCGCCTCGCCCACCTCGTCCCAGGGCAGCGTCTCGGCGGCGCGCTCCAGGGTGTCCTCCGGGCCCTTGCCCGCCAGCAGCACGGTGTCGCCGGGGGCCGCCTGCGCGATCACGTGGGCGATGGCCTCCCGGCGGTCGGGAATGGACGTGAAGTTGGCCCGGCCCGCCTCCCGCGCCCCGCGCTCCATCTCGGCCAGGATGTCGGCGATCGGCGTGTCGCGGCAGTCTTCCTCGGTGAGGACTGCGTGGTCGGCCAGGCGGGTCGCCACCTCGCCCAGCGGCGCGCGCTTGGAGGGATCGCGCCGCCCGCCCGCCGACCCGACGAGCACCCACAGCCGCCCCGGCGTGGTGGCCCGCAGCATGCCCAGGGCCTTTTCCAGGCTGGGCGGCGTGTGCGCGAAGTCCACGATCACGCGCGGGCCGCCGCCGGGTCCCGGCACGAGTTCCATGCGGCCCGGCACGCCCGCGAAACTCGCCAGCCCGGCCACGAGCGCCTCCGGGGCCGCGCCCAGCCGGTGCGCCGCCGCCATCGCCGCCAGGGCGTTCGCCACGTTGAAGCGCCCGATCATGGGCAGCCGGGCCCGGAACTCCCCGGCGGGCGAGGCCACGTCGAAGCTCAGGCCGCCCGGCCCCTCCTCGACCCCGGTCGCGCGCCAGTCGGCGTGCTGGTTCTCGGCGCTGTAGGTCGTCTCCTCGGGGGCCACGCCGCGCAGCTCGGCGGTCCAGGGGTCGTCCACGTTCAGGACGGCGAAGGGCGCGCGCTCGACCAGTTTCTTCTTGTCCGCGAAGTAGTTTTCCAGCGTGCCGTGAAAGTCCAGGTGCTCGCTGCTCAGGTGCGTCCACACGGCCACGTCCCAGTCCACGCCGCGCACGCGGTCCAGGGCCAGGGCGTGGCTGCTCGCCTCCAGCACGGCCGCGCCCGCGCCCACGCGCACCATCTCGGCCAGGGTGGCCTGCACCTCCGGGGCCTCGGGCGTGGTGAAGTGCGCGGGAAAGTGCCGCAGTTCGCCGTCGGGCAGCTCGTAGCCCACCGTCGAGAGCAGGCCGGTCGGGATGCCGGCGGCGCGCAGCAGGTGGCGGGCCAGCCAGCTCGTGGTGGTCTTGCCGTCGGTGCCGGTCACGCCGACCACCTTCAGGGCGCGGCTGGGGTGCCCGGCCAGGGCGGCGGCAGCGTCGGCCAGTGCGGCGCGGGCGTCCGGCACGCGCAGGTAGGGCAGCGGCGCGGTCATGCCGTCAGGCAACCCCTCGCCCAGCACGGCGACCGCGCCCGCCCCGCGCGCCTTGTCCATGAAGGCGTGCCCGTCGAAACGCGCCCCCCGGATCGCCACGAACACGGAGCCGGGCCCCACCCAGTCGGCGTTGTGGGTCGCGCCGCTCACCTCCACATTCGGCAGGTCGGAGGCGGGCAGGCTGAGGGCGGCGGCGAGGTCGGGCAGGCGCATGGAGCGAGGGTAGCAGCCGAAATGGCGGCCCGGCGCGCGGCCGGTGAAGGGTCGCCGCGCCGCCGTTTCGGATCGAGCCTTCTCGTTTATGGAGAAGCCTTCATTCATATGGAGAAGCCTGCCTCCTCCAAGTGAACCATGTTCAATGCCTATACTTCATTTTCTTGGTTTCACTACCAGTGGAGAGAAGAACGACTTCGGCATAGTTCGGGGCGAGGTGAATCAACTATGGCAATGCAGATGCAAGATCTTCAGGCCCTCTACGTTCACAAACTTCAGGACATCTACAGCGCCGAGCAGCAGGCACTCGACCTAATGGAGCAGTCGGTGGGGTTGGTCCAGACCCCGGAACTCCAGCAGGGCATCCGCCTGCACATCGACCAGACGCGCCAGCACATCCAGCGGCTCGACCAGATTTTCGACAAGCTGGACGAGGAGCCGGGCGGCGAGACCTGCGAGGGCATGCGCGGCCTCGTGCAGGAGGCGCAGAAGCTCATGGGGCAGCCGGCCAGTCCCGAGGTGCTGGAAGCCGGCATGATCGCCTGTCGGCAGGCGGTGGAGCACTACGAGATCGCCGGCTACGGCACGGCACGTACCTACGCCGAACTGCTCGGCGACCAGGAGGCCGCCCGCCTGCTCGACCAGACCCTCGAAGAGGAGAAGGCGACCGACGAGAAGCTCTCGCAGATCGCCCGGCAGGTCAACGTCGAGGCTATGGACGCCTGAAGGGGCGCCGGGTCCCAGGAGGCGGAGGCTGGGCCCGGGACGCCATCTCCATCTCGTTTCTCAGCGCAGCAGCGGCAGCCCGAAGCCGTAGCCCGCGACCTGCCCGCAGACCCACTCGAAGGCGGCGGCGTCCTGCACGAAGTCCAGCCGGTCGCCGTCGATCCGCAGGACCGGGCAGGCGTCGAATTCGCCCACCCACTCCTCGTACAGCCGGTTCAGGCCCAGCAGGTACTCGCCGGGCATGTCCTGTTCGTAGTCGCGCCCCCGCAGCGCGATGCGGCGGCGCAGGGTGGGCAGCGAGGCGTCGATGTGGATGAGGAGGTCGGGCGTACGCAGCGCGGGCAGGATGCCCCGGTACAGGCCCAGGTAGGTCTGCCAGTCGCGTTCCTCCATCTGACCGGTCGCCTGGAGGTGGCGGGCGAAGATGTTGGCGTCCTCGAACACGGTGCGGTCCTGCACGACCTCGCGGGTGTCACGGACCAGCGTCAGGTGCTGTTCGAGCCGCCGCGACAGGAAGTACACCTGCGAGTGGAACGAGTAGCGCCGCATGTCGCCGTAGAAGTCCTCCAGGTAGGGGTTCTCGGCGTAGGGCTCGTAGACGGGCAGCAGGCCGTAGCGCTCCGAGAGCATCCGGGTCAGGGTGCTCTTGCCGCTGCCGATGTTGCCCGACAGGGCGAGGTACATCAGTCGCCCCCCAGGGGGGACGGGGCACACAGGGGCCGGCCCAGCGCCTCCTCGATGTGCGCCAGGATGGCCGCCTCGTCCTCGGGGCGCTCGACGAAGTCGTAGGCGGCGGCGTCGATGGTCAGCATCGGCGGCGCGTAGGTCCGGAAATACTCGTCGTAGCGGGCCGTCAGCTCGGCGAGGTACGCGGCGGGCATGTCCTTCTCGAAGGGCCGGGCGCGCTTGGCGATGCGCCGCAGCAGCTCGGGCGTCTCGGCGCGCAGGTACACCACGAGGTCGGGGGTGGGCAGCCGGGGCGAGAGGTGGGCGTACAGGTCCTCGTACAGCGCGAACTCGGCGTCCCTCAGGTTCATCGCCGCGAAGATGAAGTCCTTGTCGAACAGGTAGTCGCTGACCACGTGCCCACTGAACAGCCCCGGCTGCGCCAGCGCCGAGAGCTGCTTGAAACGCGAGAGCAGGAAGAAGACCTGCACCTGAAACGAGAAGGCCTCGGGCTGCTCGTAGAAGCGCGCCAGGAAGGGGTTTTCCTCGACGACCTCCAGGTTCAGCTCGGCGCCGCAGCGCGAGGCCAGCCGCGCCGCCAGACTGGTTTTGCCCACCCCGATGGGGCCTTCGACCACGATATACATGCGGGCCGAGCATAGCGCCCCCGCCCCTGCGGCGAAGGAGAGGGGCGGGGCTTGACAGGGGGGCGGTGTGGGTGCGGCGCTCAGCGCTCGGCGGGGTCGGTCGGCTGTTCCTGCGGCGGCGTGGCCGGGGCCTTGTGCCGCCCGGCCTGCCGCGCCGCCTGGGTCAGCAGATACTCGATCTGGGCGTTCACGCTGCGCAGGTCGTCGGCGGCCCAGCGTTCCAGGACGGCGTACAGCTCGGGTGAGATGCGCAGGGGAAAGTTCTTGCGTGGTGCCATGCCTCAGTACAGGCTGCCCGCGTTCACGATAGGCTGGGTGCCCCGTTCGCTGGTCAGGACGACGAGCAGGTTGCTGACCATCTGCGCCTTGCGCTCCTCGTCGAGCTGCACGATGTGCTGGCCTTCGAGTTCGCGCAGCGCCATCTCGACCATGCCCACCGCGCCCTGCACGATCTGCTGGCGGGCGGCGATGATCGCGCTGGCCTGCTGGCGCTGGAGCATCGCCCCGGCGATCTCGGGGGAGTAGGCCAGGTGCGAGAGCCGCGCCTCCAGGACCTCGACCCCGGCGTGTTGCAGCCGCACGGCCAGTTCGCGGCCCAGCGTTTCGCTGACCTCGTCGGCGTTGCCGCGCAGGCTCATGGTGCCCTCCGTGTAGTCGTCGTAGGGGTACTGCGAGGCGAGGTGACGCAGCGCCGTCTCGGACTGGATCGCCACGAACTGCGTGTAGTCCTCGACGTCGAAGATGGCCCGCGCCGTGTCCACCACGCGCCACACGATCACGGCGGCGATCTCGATGGGGTTGCCCATCTGGTCGTTCACCTTGAGGCGCTCGGAGTTGAAGTTGCGGATGCGCAGGCTCACGCGCTTGCGGATGGTCAGCGGGTTGGTCCAGTACAGGCCGTTGCGCCGCTCGGTGCCCACGTAGCGCCCGAACAGCGTGATGAGGATGGCCTGGTTGGGCTGCACGATGAAAAAGCCCATCGAGAGCAGCAGGTTGACCAGGAGCAGCGCGGTCGCCAGGGCAAACTGCTCGGCCACGAACAGCCAGACGTTCAGCGCGGCCAGCGCGAGCCAGCCCAGGAACAGCGGCAGACCCGGCAGCCCGAAAGCGGCGCGCTCCCGGCTCGCCACGTCGCTGCGGGTCGAGATGCCGCCCTGGGGACCGACGGTCTGCGGGGCCTTGTCGAGTTCACTCATCTATCTACCTCCGATCAAAGTGATATCACTTTGAGGTCTGACGAGCAAGCGAACGGGCCTGGAGCGTTCGGCATCCAGGCCCGGCAGGGAAGGAGGAAGGAAACCTAACGCAGCGTGCGCTTGAGGAGCGTGACCTTCACGTCCACGCTCTTCTTGTTGCGCCACAGCCGCAGCGTGACGGTCTGGCCGGGCCGCTTGGCGGCGACGAGGCGGGTCACGTCGTAGGAGCTCTGGACCCGCGCGCCGTCCACCGCCACGATGATGTCGCCCAGCGGGGCCAGGAGCTGGTCCTTGCTGTTGCGCAGCGAGCCGCGCAGGCCCGCGCGCGCCCCGGCGCTGCCGGCCGGCACGTCCCACACCAGGGCGCCCTCGCTGCTGCTCAGGCCCGCGAGGCTGCGCAGGGCCGGGTCGAGGCTGTCGAGGTCCTGCAGGGTCACGCCCAGGGTGCCGCGCTGCGGCGTGCCGACCTTTTCCAGGTCCTCGACGCTCTGCTTGACGAGGTCGCCCGGAATCGCCACGCCGATCACGCCCGGCACGAAGTTGTTGGGCGCGGCGTTGGCATCCGACACGGCCACGACCGCGCCGCGCGAGTCGAGCACCGGCCCGCCGCTGTTGCCCTGCTGGATGCTCGCGGTGGTCACGAAGTACTGCCCGATCTCCTGGCCCAGGCTGTCGTTGCGCGGAATGTCGCGCGCGCTGGCCGCCACGCTGAAGATCCCGCTGCTCACGAAGTTCTGGATGCGCAGGGGCGCCCCGATGGCGATCAGCTTCTGGCCCGGAATGAGGCGGGCGCTCGACCCGAAGGCCAGCGTCTTGGGCGCCGTGACGCCGCTCACGCGCAGGATGGCGATGTCGATGCCGGGGTCCACCGCCTCGACCTTGGCCGGCACGCGCCGGCCGTTGTACAGGATCACGCTCAGCGACTCGTAGTCCTGGATGACGTGGAAATTGGTCACGATCAGGTCTTTCTTGTAGAAAAACCCGCTGCCGGTTTCCAGGGGGTCGTCACCGGGTTGCAGGGCGCTCTTGTTCAGGCGGTTGTCCACCCGTACCACGGCGGGCAGGGCCGCCTGCGTCACCTCGACGGTGTTGATCTCGTCGCCCGTGACCAGCGCCTTCTGGGCCGAGACGCGCCCGGTCAGGTACGCGCCCGTGCCCGCTGCGGCGACCAGCAGGGCCGCGCCCAGCACCCCGGCGGGCTTCACTCGCTGCCGCCGCTCTTGCCGCCCTCGCCGCTCTTGCGCGAGTCGTTGACGTAAAAGCCGCTGCCCTTGAACGAGATGCCCGGGCGCGCCAGCACGCGCTTGACTGGCACGCCGGTCTCGGGGTGGGCGGTGTAGGCCTCGTCGCGCATGCTCTGCACGAGTTCGTAGATTTCGCCGGTTTCGATGTTCTTGTACAGGTAGGTGGGCATGTTGGAAGTGACCTCGAAAAGAAAGTGTGGGGGCGACCGGTCGGGCCGCAGGCGGCCAGAAACTCGGGCGCGCGCTCGGCCCCATCCTAGCAAGGGTGGCCGGGCTGCGCCTTCCGCCGAAAGGGGGACGCGGCGCGCGCCCAGCGGCCCTTTTCGCCTGGACGGCCTTCATGAACCGGTGAGCGTCGGCCGTGAGTGCTTTACACACGGCCCTCATCTCAGGTGCTATGCTGCCCCCGAACCCAGGGTGCCGGGTTCGAACAAGACAGGGCAGCGCAAGGCCCACCTGCCGCGTTCCCGGGGCGATCCCCGGAGCCGGCGCGGCGCAGGATGCAGCTGGTGCATCCGCCCACGGGTGGGAGACGAGGTGGAGGTCAGCGAGTTTCTGCGGATGCCTCCAGGCCAGGGGTCAGGGCCTACCCGACTTGCCCAGAGCGGAACAGGGCAAGTGAAGTGCGGTGATAAGCCTTCTGCGGCGACGCAGGGATAAGGCCGCGCGAGACACCACAACCAGGAGTTGGGCACCCAGTTCAGGCTCCCTGCCGGCGCAGGTACGCCGGGGAAGGGTCGGGCAGGTCACGGGAACACGTCCGGTGTCGGGCGGTGTCCGGGACAGCCGGGCCGTCTCCGGGCGATGCCTCTCGTGTGCCGGCCGGCGGGGCCTGAACCGGAGGATCACTATGTGCGGAATCGTCGGATACATCGGGACAAGACAGGCGCAGGACGTTCTCATTTCGGGCCTCTCGAAGCTGGAATACCGGGGCTACGACAGCGCCGGGGTCGCGGTGGGCGACGGCGCGTGCATCGCCGTGCGCAAGAAGGCGGGCAAGCTCGCCAACCTGCAGGGTGAGCTGGCCGGCGCGCCGCTGCCGGGCACCCTGGGCATCGGGCACACCCGCTGGGCCACCCACGGCCTGCCCAACGACACCAACGCGCACCCCCACGCCACCGAAGACGGCAAGATCGTCATCATCCACAACGGCATCATCGAGAACTACCTGCCCCTGAAAGAGGGCCTGACGGCGCGCGGCCACATCTTCAAGTCGGAGACCGACAGTGAGGTGCTGGCCCACCTGATCGAAGAAGCGTACTCGGGCGACCTGTACGAGGCCGTGCGCGCGGCGCTCTCGCAGGTGCGCGGCGCCTACGGCATCGTGGTGACGCACGTGGACCACCGCGAGATCGTCGCGGCCCGCACCGTGTCCCCGATGGTCATGGGCGTGGGCGAGGGCGAGATGTTCCTGGCCTCGGACGTGCCCGCCCTGCTGCCCTACACGCGCAACATGGTCTTCCTGCACGACGGCGACATGGTCGTGCTGCACGACGACGGCTTCCGCGTGACCGACCTCGCGGGCAACGAGCTGAAGCGCGACATCGAGCACATCGACTGGGACGCCGAGGCGGCCGAGAAGGGCGGCTACGACTCCTACATGATGAAGGAGATCTACGAGCAGCCCAACGCCCTGACGAACACCCTGATCGGGCGCCTGCACGACGACACCGGCGAGGTGAACCTCGACATCAACCTCGACCCGGCGAGCTTCAAGCGCATCTCGATCATCGCCTGCGGCACCGCGTACTACGCCGGCATGGTGGGCGAGTACCTCATCGAGCAGCTCGCGCGCATTCCGGTGGACATCGACGTGGCCTCCGAGTACCGCTACCGCGACCCGCTGGTCAGCGAGCACACCCTCGCCATCGTCATGAGCCAGAGCGGCGAGACCATCGACACCCTCGAAGCCCTGCGCGAGGCCAAGAAGTTCGGCGCCAAGACCCTGGGCATCATCAACGCCAAGGGCAGCTCGATGACCCGCGAGGTCGACGACACGCTGTACATCCACGCCGGCCCCGAGATCGGCGTGGCGAGCACCAAGGCCTACACCTCGATGGTGAGCGCCATGCTCATGCTCGCGCTGTGGCTGGGGCGCGCGCGCGGCACGCTGACCGAGGACCAGAGCCGCGAACTGCTGCACGCCGCCCGCGAACTGCCCCGTCTCGTCGAGGAGTCGCTGACCCCGGAGCGCGTCGAGAACGTCCGGGCGATCGCCGAGAAGTACGCCGACGCCCGCGACTTCCTGTTCCTGGGGCGCGGCGTGAACAGCCCGACCGCCTATGAGGGCGCCCTGAAACTCAAGGAGATCAGCTACATCCACGCCGAGGCCTACGCGGCCGGCGAGATGAAGCACGGCCCGATCGCCCTCATCGACGAGCACATGCCGGTCGTGGTGGTCGCCACCGAGAGCAAGCTCCTCGAGAAGACGATCTCCAACGTGCAGGAGGTCCGTGCGCGCAAGGGCAAGGTCATCCTGGTGCTGTCGGAGGGCGACACCGAGAACGCCCGCTACGGCGACGACGTGATCTACGTGCCCCGCGCCCACGAGATGGTCAGCCCGGTGGTGAACGCGGTGGCCCTGCAACTCCTGGCCATCTTCATCGCCGAGAAGCTCGGCAAGGACGTGGACAAGCCGCGCAACCTCGCCAAGGCCGTGACCGTCGAGTAAACGGGAAGTCTGCAGGGGGACGCCGGCACCGACCTGGCGTCCCCTTTTCGGTCCATGCGGATATGAAGCGGAGGTGAAGCATCCAGCCGGGGGGGCGGGCGCATATAGAGAGGTATGAAGAAACTGATGCTCGCCGCGCTGGCCCTCCCCCTGAGTGCCTGCACCATGATGGCCGCCCCCATGAACTACGCCCTCTCGAAGCAGCCCGCCGGCGCCGCGCTGATGAGCAGTGGCACGGTGAGCGTGAAGAAGGACATGAACATGGTCATGACCACCGCCACCGTGAGCGGCCTGCAGCCGAACACCTACTACGTAGCGCACTACCACAACCAGGGCACGGCCAGCACCTCCCCCTGCGACAGCGGCGGCGCGCCCATCATGAGCAGCATGATCGTGGGCATGACCGACAGCATGGGTATGCTCAAGCTCTCGGGCAGCGTGGCCATGAGCGACGTGATGAGCGCCACCTACTTCAACATCCACACCGCCGCCAACGCCTCGGGCACCCCGGCCGACGCGGGCGTGACCTGTACCCCGGTCGCCCTGAAGTAAACCCCGCCGGCCCCGCCGCCCCGACTCCGCGCAGGAGTCGGGGCGGTTTGCCGTGCCGGGCCTTGTTTTTATGCGTGTCCCGGCAGGGGAGAGGCCGCGCCCCTGCCGTCTGCCAAGAAAACGGGCGGGACATTGTCTTCCTTCTCACCAAAAACAGCGGAGAAGGAGGCGTGTTATAAACAACGCCCCTGCATGAAGTTGCATCTGTCTGTACCCTGGAGTGTAGCAGCCGGTGAAGGGACGCGCCCCGGCGAGCGAGTCACGGGAGGGATGCACAGCTATGGACCAATTCGACAACCGGGTGACTCCGGTGGAGGCCGTGTCCTCCACCAGCACGCAGGAAATCCGTCAGGCAGCCGAAAGCGGCCTGTATGCGGCCCAGGAACACGACGCCTGTGGGGTGGGGTTCGTCGCGCATATCGGCGGCCAGAAGAACCACGCCATCGTGCAGCAGGGCCTCAAGATCCTCGAAAACCTCGACCACCGGGGCGCGGTCGGGGCCGACGCCCTGATGGGGGACGGCGCGGGCATCCTGATCCAGATTCCCGACGACTTCTACCGCGCCGAGATGCAGGCGCAGGGCGTGACCCTGCCCCCGCTGGGCGACTACGGCGTCGGCATGATCTTCCTGCCCAAGGAGATCGCCTCGCGCCGTGCCTGCGAGCAGGAACTCGAGCGCGCCGTGGTGGCTGAGGGCCAGATCGTGCTGGGCTGGCGCGACGTGCCGGTCAGCCGCGAGATGCCCATGAGCCCGGCGGTGCGCGAGAAAGAACCCGTCATCCGCCAGATCTTCGTGGGGGCCGGTCCCGACACGTTGGTGCCCGACGCGCTGGAGCGCAAGCTGTACGTCATCCGCCGCCGCGCGAGCAACGCCATCCTGGCGCTGAACTTCACGCACGGCCAGGAATACTACGTGCCCTCGATGTCGTGCCGCACGGTCATCTACAAGGGCCTGCTGCTCGCCACGCAGGTCGGCGAGTACTACCTCGACCTCCAGCGCCCCGAGGTCGTCTCGGCCCTGGCCCTGGTCCACCAGCGCTTCTCGACGAACACCTTCCCCGAGTGGCGCCTGGCGCACCCCTACCGCATGGTGGCGCACAACGGCGAGATCAACACCGTCAAGGGCAACTTCAACTGGATGCGCGCCCGCGAGGGCATCATGCAGAGCCCGGTGCTGGGCGGCGACCTGAACAAGCTCTACCCCATCTCCTTCGAGGGCGAGTCGGATACCGCGACCTTCGACAACGCCCTGGAACTCCTGACGCTGGCCGGCTACCCGATGGCGCAGGCCGCCATGATGATGATCCCGGAGGCCTGGGAGCAGAACACCCTCATCGACGACCGCCGCCGCGCGTTCTACGAGTACCACGCCTCGATGATGGAGCCCTGGGACGGCCCGGCCGCGATGGTCTTCACCGACGGCCGGCAGCTCGGCGCGACCCTCGACCGCAACGGCCTGCGCCCCGCGCGCTACGTGCAGACCCGCGACGGGCTGGTCATCCTGGCCTCCGAGTCGGGCGTGCTGCCCATCCCCGAGTCGCAGATCGTCAAGAAGTGGCGCCTGCAACCCGGCAAGATGTTCATGATCGACCTCGAACAGGGCCGGATCATCGAGGACGACGAACTCAAGCTCCAGTTCGCGGCCGCCAAGCCCTACCGCCAGTGGGTCGAGAACACCCGCGTCGAGCTCTCCACCGCCGAGGAGACCGGCGCGGTGGGCGAGTTCCGCGAGTCGCTGCTCGACCGCCAGCAGGCCTTCGGCTACACCCAGGAGGACCTGAAGTTCCTGATGGGCCCGATGGCGAAGTCCGGCGAGGAAGGCATCGGCTCGATGGGCAACGACTCGCCCCTGGCGGTGCTCTCGGCGCGCAACAAGCCGCTGTACAACTACTTCCGCCAGCTGTTCGCGCAGGTCACCAACCCGCCCATCGACCCCATCCGCGAGTCGGTGGTCATGAGCCTGGTGTCCTTCGTGGGGCCGCGCCCCAACCTGCTGGACATCAACTCGGTCAGCCCGCAGCTGCGTATCCAGATCGAGCAGCCCATTCTGGACTTCGACGACATGGCCCGCCTGCGCGCCATCGAGGAGCACACGCGCGGCAAGTTCAGGGCCTACGACCTCGACATCACCTACCCGGCCGACTGGGAGGCGCGCGGCATCGAGGCCAAGCTGGCGACCATCAACGCCTGGGCCGTGGACGCCATCGAATCGGGGCACAACATCATCATCCTCAGCGACCGCCGCCTGGACCGCGACCGCGTGGCGATTCCGGCCCTGCTGGCCCTGAGCAGCGTGCACCACCACCTCGTCAAGGCGGGCCTGCGCATGAAGGTCGGCCTGGTCGTCGAGACCGGCGACGCCCGCGAGGTGCACCACTTCGCCGCGCTGGCGGGCTACGGGGCCGAGGCGATCCACCCCTACCTCGCGCTGGAGACCCTGCACGACCTGCACCGGGGCGGCCACGTCCCCGGCATGCCGGACCTGGAGGGCCTGAGCGCCGAGAAGGCCACCTACAACTACATCAAGGCCATCGGCAAGGGCCTGAGCAAGATCATGTCCAAGATGGGCGTGAGCACCTACATGTCCTACTGCGGCGCGCAGCTGTTCGAGGCCGTGGGCCTGGGCGACGACTTCGTGCAGAAGTACTTCCGGGGCACGGCGAGCAAGGTGGGCGGCATCGGCCTGTTCGAGGTCGCGGAAGAAGCCCTGCGCACCCACCGCGCGGCCTTCGGCGACAGCCCGGTGCTGGCCCGCACCCTCGACGCGGGCGGCGAGTACGCCTGGCGCACGCGCGGCGAGGAGCACATGTGGACGCCCGACGCCATCGCCAAGCTCCAGCACTCCACGCGCAGCGGGTCGTACAGCACCTACGAGGAGTACGCCCGGATCATCAACGACCAGTCGCGCCGCCACATGACGCTGCGCGGCCTCTTCGACTTCAAGACCGAGGGCCTGACCCCCGTGCCCCTGGAAGAGGTCGAGAGCGCCGCCGACATCGTCAAGCGCTTCGCCACGGGCGCGATGAGCCTGGGCAGCATCTCGACCGAGGCGCACACCACCCTGGCCGTCGCCATGAACCGCATCGGCGGCAAGAGCAACACCGGCGAGGGCGGCGAGGACCCGGCCCGCTACGAGCGCGAGATGCGCGGCGAGTCGCTGGGCGAGGGCCACACCCTGGCCTCGATGCTGGGTGAGGGCCGCGTGGCCGTGGACTACCCGCTGGAACCCGGCGACTCGCTGCGGTCCAAGATCAAGCAGGTGGCCTCGGGCCGCTTCGGGGTCACGACCAACTACCTCGTCTCGGCCGACCAGATCCAGATCAAGATGGCCCAGGGCGCCAAGCCGGGCGAGGGCGGGCAGCTCCCTGGCGGCAAGGTCAGCGAGTACATCGGCTTCCTGCGCCACAGCGTGCCGGGCGTGGGCCTCATCTCGCCGCCCCCGCACCACGACATCTACTCGATCGAGGACCTCGCGCAGCTCATCCACGACCTCAAGAACGTCAATTCACGCGCCGACATCTCGGTCAAGCTCGTCAGCGAGGTCGGCGTGGGCACCATCGCCGCCGGGGTCGCCAAGGCGAAGGCCGACCATATCGTGATCGCCGGGCACGACGGCGGCACCGGGGCCTCGCCCTGGAGCTCCATCAAGCACGCCGGCTCGCCCTGGGAACTGGGCCTGGCCGAGACGCAGCAGACCCTGGTGCTCAACCGCCTGCGCGACCGCGTGCGCGTGCAGACCGACGGCCAGCTCAAGACCGGGCGCGACGTGATCATCGCCGCGCTGCTGGGCGCCGACGAGTTCGGCTTCGCCACCGCGCCGCTCGTCGTGCAGGGCTGCATCATGATGCGCAAGTGCCACCTGAACACCTGCCCGGTCGGCGTGGCGACCCAGGACCCGGTCCTGCGCGCCCGCTTCCAGGGCAAGCCCGAGCACGTCATCAACTTCTTCTTCTTCGTGGCCGAGGAAGCGCGCAAGATCATGGCGGAGCTCGGCATCCGCCGCTTCGACGACCTGATCGGCCGCTCGGACCTGCTCGACACCCGCGCGGGCGTGGCCCACTGGAAGGCGCAGGGCCTGGACTTCTCGCGCGTGTTCTACCGCCCCGAACTGCCCGAGACGGTCGGCCGCCGCCACCTGCAGACCCAGGACCACGGGCTGGACCGGGCCCTGGACCTCAAGCTCATCGAGAAGTGCCGCCCCGCCATCGAGGCGGGTGAGAAGGTGCACTTCCTCCAGGATGTGCGCAACGTCAACCGCACGGTCGGCGCGATGCTCTCGGGTGAACTCGTGCGCGCCCGCCCCGAGGGCCTGCCCGACCAGACGGTCTTCATCCAGATGGAGGGGACCGGCGGCCAGAGCTTCGGCGCGTTCCTGGCTCCCGGCATCACCCTGTACCTCATCGGGGACGCCAACGACTACACCGGCAAGGGTCTGTCGGGCGGGCGCATCGCGGTGCGGCCCTCGATCGAGTTCCGGGGCGACGCCAGCAAGAACATCATCGTGGGCAACACGGTGCTGTACGGCGCGACCAGTGGCGAGGCCTTTTTCCGGGGCGTGGCCGGCGAGCGCTTCGGCGTGCGCCTGAGCGGCGCGCAGGCGGTCGTGGAGGGCACCGGCGACCACGGCTGCGAGTACATGACGGGCGGCACGGTGGTCGTGCTCGGCCAGACCGGGCGCAACTTCGCCGCTGGCATGTCGGGCGGGGTGGCCTACGTGCTCGACGAGGACGGCACCTTCGCCCAGCGCTGCAACCACAGCATGGTCGGCCTGAGCCGCGTGTTGCCCGAGGACGAGCAGCTCCTGAGCGCGGACCCCAGCGGCCTGCACTTTGGCCAGAGCGACGAGGCGCACCTGCGCTACCTCGTCGAGTCGCACCACCGCTGGACCGGCTCGCTGCGTGCCCGCGACATCCTCGACGACTGGGACGGCTCGCTGAAGAAGTTCGTCAAGGTCTTCCCGCACGAGTACCAGCGCGCCCTGAAGGAACGGGCCCAGGCCGGCGCCGCTTCTGCTGGCACGGTGGAGGCCGCCGACACGACCAGCATGAAGGTCGGCCCGCAGCCCGGCGGCACGGGCGTCCTGACCAAGTAACCCCTGGCCGGGGGCGGCGCGCTCGCCTGTCCCCGGCCCCCTGAATTTCCCTTCCCGGAGTCTGCATGAGCAAAATCACCGGCTTCCTCGACCAACCGCGCATCAAGGACAAGTACGCGCCCGTGGACGCGCGCCTGAAGCACTACCAGGAATTCATGCTGCCGCTCGACCCGGTGGCCGCCCAGAAGCAGGCGACGCGCTGCATGGACTGCGGCATCCCGTTCTGCAACAACGGCTGTCCGGTCAACAACATCATTCCCGACTTCAACAACCTCGTGTTCGAGGACGACTGGCTCGCCGCCATCGAAACCCTGCACTCGACGAACAACTTCCCCGAGTTCACGGGCCGCATCTGCCCCGCGCCCTGCGAGGCGGCCTGCACCCTGAACATCAACGACGACCCGGTGGGCATCAAGTCCATCGAGCTGGCGATCATCGAGCGCGCGTGGCAGGAAGGCTGGGTGCGCCCGCAGCCGCCCGAGCACAAGACCGGCAAGCGGGTCGCGGTGGTGGGCAGCGGCCCGGCCGGGCTGGCGACCGCGCAGCAGCTCGCGCGCGCCGGGCACGACGTGACGGTCTTCGAGAAGAACGACCGCGTGGGCGGCCTGATGCGCTACGGCATTCCCGACTTCAAGATGGAAAAGAGCCACATCGACCGCCGCGTGGCGCAGATGGAAGCCGAGGGCGTCGTGTTCCGTACCGGCGTGCTGGTCGGGGCGATGCCCGAGGGCAGCCGGGTCACCAACCTCTCGAAAAAGACGGTGTCGCCCGAAGAGCTGCGCGCCGAGTTCGACGCGGTGGTGCTCTCGGGCGGAGCCGAGCAGCCGCGCGACCTGCCGGTGCCGGGCCGGGAGCTCGACGGCGTGCATTTCGCCATGGAGTTCCTGCCGGGGCAGAACCGCGTGAATGCGGGCGACAAGCTCAAAAAGCAGCTGCGCGCCGACGGCAAGCACGTCATCGTGATCGGCGGGGGCGACACCGGCAGCGACTGCGTGGGCACCAGCAACCGCCACGGCGCCGTGAGTGTCACCCAGTACGAGGTCATGCCCCAGCCCCCCGAGCAGGAGAACAAGCCGCTCGTGTGGCCCTACTGGCCCATGAAGCTGCGCACGAGCACCAGCCACGAGGAAGGCGCCGTGCGCGAGTTCGCCATCGCCACCAAGGAATTCATCGGCAAGGGCGGCAAGCTGACCGGCGTCAAGACGGTGCGCATGGAGATGGTCGAGGGCAAGTTGCAGGAAGTCGCCGGGAGCGAGGAAACGCATCCCGCCGACCTCGTGCTGCTGGCGATGGGTTTTGTCAGCCCGCTGGGCAGCGTGCTGGACGCCTTCGGCGTGAGCAAGGACGCGCGCGGCAACGCCCAGGCCGGCACCGACGAGCGCGGCGGCTACGCGACCGACGTGCCGGGCGTGTTCGCGGCCGGCGACATGCGCCGGGGCCAGAGCCTCGTGGTGTGGGCCATCCGCGAGGGCCGGCAGGCGGCGCGCGCCGTCGACGAGTTCCTGATGGGTACGAGCGTACTGCCCCGCTGAAGCGTGGCCGGACGTGGGGGCGGGGCGCAGCCGGTCGGGCGGCCCCGCCCCCACGCGCCTTTACATCACGGCGGGCAGTTCGTCGCCCAGGACGGCCAGCAGGGCTTCGACCACCTGCGGATCGAACTGCTGGCCACTGAGGTCCTGGATGTACTCCAGCGTGGCCCCCATGCTCCAGGCCGCCTTGTAGGGCCGGGCGTTGGTCAGGGCGTCGAAGACGTCGCACACCGAGAAGATGCGCGCGGGCAGGGCGATCTCCTCGCCCTTGAGGCCGGCGGGATAGCCCCGGCCGTCCCACCACTCGTGGTGTGCGCCGATCACGTCGAGGGTGGCCTGCGGCAGGAAAGAGAGCTGCGTCGCCAGCCGTACGCCGTCGCCCACATGTTCCTGCATCCGGCCACGCATCTCGGCGCTCAGGCCGCCGGGGTGGTGCAGGATGTCGTCGGGAATGCCGATCTTGCCGATGTCGTGCAGGTAGGCCCCCCAGCGCAGGGTACGCAGCCCGGTGTCGTTCAGGCCCAGGTGCTCGCCGAGCCGCACCGCCAGATCGGTGACGCGGTCGGTGTGGCCCTGGGTTTCGGCGTCGCGGGCCTCCAGACACAGGCCGATGGCGCGCAGGGCGCTCTCGTGGGCGGCGCGTTCGCGTTCCTCGGCGTCCAGCCGCGCGGCCAGCAACGCCAGCAGCCCGGTCACGCTGCCCACCAGCTGACGCTCGGCGGGGGTCCAGACATGTGGCGTGAAGACGTGCGCCAGCAGCGCCCCCACCAGTTCTCCGCTCTGGCTGGTCACCGGGGCGGCCAGCAGCGCCCGGACGCCCAGATCGGGGAATCCGGCGGCGATCTCGCAGTCCTGGGTCTCCTCGAAATACAGCACGCCCTCGGCCCGCTCCAGGGCGCGCAACAGCGGCATATTGCCGGGCAGGCCGTGGGCCAGCAGCGCGGCCATCTGCGGGCCCTCGGGCATCTCGCCGCTGGCGCTGCGGGCGTGGTAGGCCAGCGTGGCCTCGCGCCACTGGAAGTACCCGGCCCCCACCGCCGCCGTATGGCCGACCAGCGTGTCGAGAACCGGGGTCATGGCGCTGCCCAGGTCGGGGGCTGTGAGGGCCAGGCGGGTCAGGTGCAGGGCGAGGTCTTTCGGCGTGACGGCGGAGTCCGGGAGGGGAAGCGCAGCAGCTTCTTGTGGGCCGTCGGGCGAGGCAGAGGCGTCCATGACCGGTCCATTCTAGAGAGAGATTTCTCACATTAAAGTGACAAGAAGGGCAGCGGCTGGAGCCGTCGCCGGAACTTTCGTGGAGGCGGGCACATGCTAGGCTGCATCCAGCCGCCCTGGCGGGCGCACGAGGCCCCCTGCCCATGACCGATTCCCCCGCCCAGCCCCCGAAGGACACCGACGCCGCCAAGCCCCGGCGCGAGCAGATTCACGACGTGGCGAGCCGCCTGTTTTCCGAGCGGGGATACCACGCCACGAGCATGCGTGACCTCGCCGGAGAGCTGGGCATGCAGGGAGGCAGCCTCTACGCGCACATCAGCGGCAAGGAAGAACTGCTCATCGAGATCGTGAGCCGGGCGTCCCGGCAGTTCGACACGGCGCTGTTCCTGCTGCGCGACGCCGACCTGCCCGCCGACCAGAAGCTGCGCGAGGCGATGCACCGCCATATCCGGGTGGTCGCCGACAACATGGAGAGCGCGACCGTGTTTTTCCACGAGTGGAAACACCTGTCGCCCGCCGCCTACCGGCACGTGACCGACTGGCGCGACACCATCGACGCCTTCTACCGCGAACTGATCGTGCAGGGCATGCGCGAGGGGACGCTGCGCCCCGACCTCGACATCAAGATGACGGCCAACCTGATCCTCTCGGCCGTGAACTGGACCTACACCTGGTACCGTCCCGGCGGCGAACTCACGCCCCGGCAGGTGGCCGAGAGCTTCGCCGACATGCTGCTCTCGGGCCTGCGCGCGCTGCCGGGTACGGAATCCCCCTCCGGGGAGGTGCGGCCATAGCCCTTCCGCCGACCGTCACCGTCCGCATCCGCGAGGCGCTGCGGCTGGGCCAGGAGCGCGCCGCGCGCCTGGAGCGCACCCAGCAGCTCGAACTGGGCGAGGACCTCTACATCCGCATTGCGCCGGGGGGCCGCAAATTCCTGCTGTTCGGGCTGAGCGAGGAGCCCTCGCAGGCGCAGGCCCGCGCCGTGGCGGAGGTGCTGGGGCTGCGCGACCCCGCGTACGGCTGGCATCAGGGCGCGACCCTGCGCTCGCTGACGGTCATCGAGGCGGGCGCGGAGACGGACATGCCCCCTCCCGCCGATCCTGCCGGCTGAACAGGAAAAGGGCGGCCGCCTACGGTGGGGGCCGCCCTTCACGCCGAGTGGGCTCAGGCCCTGGGCGAGCTGCCCTCGAAGCTCTGCTTGAACTTCTGGAGGTCCTCGGCGATCTGCTGGCTGGGCTCCTCGCCGAAGAGCTTGGCGACGGCGGCCCCCAGCGGACCGGCGGGCGGGCGGTAGCTCAGGGCGACATGCACGCGGGTGCTGTTGCCGCCGGGCAGGCCCTCGAACTGCACGCTGCCGGCGTTGTCCACCGTCGCGCCGGGCAGCGAGTGCCAGCCGATGCGCTCGCCGGGCTTGTCGTTGACGATCTCGGCTTCCCACTCGACGTGGGTGCCCAGCGGGGCCTTGGCGACCCAGCGGCTGCGCTTGGCGTCGAGCTGCGTGACTTCTTCGAGGTGGCTCATGATGCGCGGCAGGTTGTCGAGCTTGCGCCAGTAGTCGTAGACCTGCTGGGGCGCTCTGTCGATGACCACGCTGTGCTCGACGAAAATCGGCTTGCTCGACACCGGGCCGCCGCCCAGGCCCGCCGCCTTCATCACCGGATCGTTGCCGGTCGCGGCGCGGTAGGCGAGGTACCCGCCGACCGCCGCGATGCCCAGCCCCAGCACACCCTTTTTGCGCAGCCCCAGCAGCACGAGCGCGCCGCCGGCGGCCCCGCCGATCAGGCGCTGCTGATCCATTCCCTTGGAATCCTGTTTCGTCATGTGTCCAACCTCCGTTACGGCAGTCTAGGAACGCCCCGTGAGATCACGGGTGAATCCTTGACCAAACCACATTAACGCCCCGGCGCACGGCCGGGACGTGTCGGCTGCCCGCGCGGCCTACGATTCGTTGCGCGCCTCGCCGCTCTGGCCGATGACGGCGCTGCCTTCGTCGTCGCCCTGGGGGCGCAGCAGACCGCTGTTGTCGGTCTGGCGGGCGGCGTCGCTCTGCCCGGCCAGCGCGTCGGGCAGGCTGCCCCCGGCGTGCTGGCCGGTGATGTCCTGGGCGGCCGCGCGGTCGCTGCCGGTCGCCGCGCCGCCCTGAAGGTCGGGGCTGAGGTTGGTGTTGGTTCCCTGCGTCTCGGCGGCGCTGCCGGCCGAGGTCGCGGGGGTGGTCGGGGTACTCATCGGTCTGCCTTCGCCCATGTCGGTCGGTCCTCCTGAATGCGGTGTTCCCCGACTGTGCCCCCGGCGCGGGGCCGGGGGATGTGCGCGGGCCCAAGCGGGGCTTAGGCTTCGGCGGCCTCCGCCTCCGGCAGCGGCGGGTCGAAGCCGTCGCGCGCGCGCTCGACCAGGGTCAGGACGTCGTAGGTGGCGACGAGCCCCCCGTGCTGGTTGGTGATCTCGGCGTGCCACTCGACCACGCTGGTCGGGCGCACCTCGCCGGGGCGCAGGTCCTTGCGGATGCGGCGCTTGCAGGTCAGGCGGGTGCGGATGGTGTCCCCGATGCCCACCGGCTCGGTGAAGCGCAGGTTCTCCAGGCCGTAGTTCGCCAGCACCGGCCCCGGCGCGGGCGACACGAACTGCCCGGCCGCCGCCGAGATCAGGAAGTAGCCGTGCGCGACCCGCCGCCCGAAGATGCCTTCCCTGGCCCCGATCTCGTCCACATGCGCGTAGAAGTGGTCGCCGGTCAGGCCCGCGAAATTCACGATGTCGGCCTCGGTGACGGTGCGGCGGTGCGTCAGGAGGCTGTCGCCCACCTTGATCTCGTCGAAGGTCTTGCGGAAGGGGTGGACCGTGTCCTCCTGCACCTGCGCCCCCGGCACATGCTCGCGCGTGATGGCCGAGAGGGTCGTGGGATCGGCCTGCACCGCCACGCGGTTCATGTGGTGCCTGACCCCCGACAGCCCGCCGAGTTCCGCGCCGCCGCCCGCGCGGCCGGGACCGCCGTGCAGCAGCTGCGGCAGCGGCGAGCCGTGCCCGGTGCTCTCTTTCGCGTCGTCGCGGTTCAGGACGAGCAGGCGGCCGTGCGTGCTCGCCAGCCCCAGCACGAGGTCGGTCGCCTCGGCGCGGTCGTAGGTCACGGCGCTGCCCGCCAGCGAGCCGCGCCCGCGCTTGCCCAGGCGCACGGCGTCGTCCAGCGTGTCGTAGGGCAGCAGGGTCGCCACCGGCCCGAACACCTCCAGCTCGTGCGGGCCGCTGCGCAGCGGGTCGTCGCAGCGCAGCACCACCGGGTCGAAGAAAGCGCCCTGCTCGCGGTCGCCGCCGCGCAGTTCGCGCTCCTGGCCCTCGCCGCCGATGACCACCTCGGCGTCCTGCCGGAGCCGCTCCAGCGACTCGCGCACCCGGTCGCGCTGCGCGGCGCTGACCAGCGCGCCCATGCGCACGTCGTCGCGCGCCGGGTCGCCCAGCGTGACCTTGTCCAGCTCGGCGCGCAGCGCGTCCGTGACCGCCTCGACCAGCCCACGCGGCACGATGGCCCGGCGGATGGCGGTGCATTTCTGGCCCGCCTTGCCGGTCATCTCGCGCGCCAGCTCGCGCACGTACAGCGCGAATTCGGGGTCCTCGGGCCGCACCGTCAGGCCCAGCACCGAGGCGTTGAGGCTGTCGGCCTCGGCGTTGAAGGGCACCGATCGCGCCACGACGTTGGGGTGCACCCGCAGCCTGGCCGCCGTCGCCGCCGAGCCGGTGAAGGCCACGAGGTCCTGTTCCTCCAGGTGGTCCAGCAGGTCGCCCGGCTCGCCCACCACGAGTTGCAGGCTGCCCTCGGGCAGCAGGCCCGACGCCACGATGTCGCGCGCGACCCGCTCGGTGAGGTAGGCGGTCTGCGGCGCGGGCTTGACCAGCGTGGGCATCCCCGCGATGAAGGCGGGCGCCAGCTTTTCGAGCATGCCCCACACCGGAAAGTTGAAGGCGTTGATCTGGACGGCCACGCCCTCGCGCGGCACGAGCAGGTGCCGCCCGACGAAGGTGCCGCCCCGGCCGAGCACCTCGACCTTGCCGTCGGGCCAGAAGCGCTCGTCGGGCAGCTCGCGCCGGGCCATGCTGGCGTAGGAAAACAGCGTGCCGATGCCGCCCTCGATGTCCACCCAGCCGTCGCGGCGGGTCGCGCCGGTCAGCAGGTTCAGGGCGTAGTAGGCCTCCTTGCGCTCCATGAGGTAGGTGCCCAGCGCCCGCAGCCGCCGCGCGCGGTCGTGGAAGGTCAGGCGGCGCAGCGCCGCGCCCTGGTCGCGGCCGTAGGCCAGCGCCGCCGCGAAGTCCACCCGGCCGCCGGGCAGCGCCGCGACGGGGCGGCCGTAGACTGCGTCGCGCAGCAGCTCGCCCCCCTCGCCGCCCTGCCAGTGGCCGCACAGGTAGGACTCGGGGCGCAGCAGGCCGGGCGCCGGGGGAACCGGGGCAGAAGAAGAAACCGTCATCGCATACTCCTTGTCGGCCCGCCGCCGGACAGCGCGGGGCCAGTGTTGAGGGACCGCCGGGGCGGCCATATGAAAACGTCTGAACAACCTGTGCCCGGACTATACCGCCGCCGCCCACATGAAGCGCCGCTGACGGCCGCGCTCATGTCGGGGCGTGCGTGCGGGCTTAGGGTGGCGGCACCCGAGGAGGAAGACCGATGCCCAAAGCCTGGAGCCGCAAGGACGAGCGTCAGTACGGCCATGTCAGACAGAGCGAGCTGGACCAGGGCCAGCCTGAGGACCGGGCCGAGGAGATCGCTGCGCGTACCGTGAACAAGACCCGCCGCGAGGAGGGCCGCACGCCGAACAGGCGCACCCAGGGCACCGGCAACCCGAACCGGGCCCTCACGGAGTTGTCCCGTGACGAGCTGTACAACCGTGCCCGCGAGCGGGGCGTACCGGGCCGCAGCCGCATGAGCAAGGCCCAATTGATCGAAGCGCTGCAGTAGGCGGGAACCGGATTCAGGCCGGGCCCGGCGGGCACTCGGGGCTGTGGCAGAAGCGCACGGCGTCGCGTCCCGTGTTCTTCACGAGGTAGAGGCACTGGTCGGCGGCTCCCAGCCCCGCCTCGAAGTGCGGGCCGCAGGCTTCGGCCACCCCGATGCTCACCGTGACGCGCAGGCCCGGCGCCACCGCCTCCCACCCGAAACCGGTCACGGCCTGCCGCAACGCCTGAAGGTCGGCGGCGAAGGCGGGGGCCGACACGCCCGGGCGCAGCAGCACGAATTCCTCGCCGCCGTAGCGCGCCGCGAGGTCGCCGGGCTGCGCGAAGTCGCGGATGAGCCGGGCCAGGGTCCGCAGGACCTCGTCGCCGGGCAGATGGCCGCAGCGGTCGTTGATGCGCTTGAAGTGGTCGATGTCGATGATCGCCACGCCCAGCGGCCGGTCCGGGGCGGCCCTGGCCGAGAGCCGCTCGCCCTCCAGAAAAAGGTGGTAGCGGTTGTACAGGCCTGTCAGGCCGTCGGTAAGGCTCAGGCGCCGCATGTGCTCGTTGAGGGTCTGGAGGTCGCGCAGGTCCGAGAGCAGCTGGCTGTTCTTCTGGCGCTCCTGTTCGGCGATGTCGTTCAGGACGCGGGTGTGGTGCAGCACCTCCAGGGTCCGGTACTGCTGCTCGCGCTCGGCCGCGTGGGTCGCCCGTTCCAGCGCCAGGGCGGCGCGCAGGTGGTCGAGGGCCGCCCCGGGGTCCCCCAGGGCCGCGCAGGCCTCGCTGAGGCGCTCGTGCGCGCAGACGAGCCCCGCGTGTTGCTCCTGCCCCAGTCGCCGGGCCAGGTCCAGCACCGGCCGGAGCTGCTCCAGGGTGGCCTGCGGGCCGGCGCGGCTGCTCAGCGCCAGCGCGATGTCCAGCGCGATCTCCAGGTGGTCGGGGGCCCGTGTGGAGAGCCGGCGCAGCGCCGTCTCCTGCTCGGCGACCAGGCGGTCGTCGCCCGCCGCCTCGGCCGCCTCCAGCAGCGAGCGCCGCAGCCGGCTTTCGAGCCAGGGCAGCTCGGGCGCCCGGGCCACTTCGGCCTCGGGGCCGCCCCAGACGGTCGCCAGTGCCCGGAGCAGCTGCTCGGTGGCGACCTGTGGCTGGCCGGCACGCAGGTTCAGGATGCCCAGGTTCAGCCGCGCGATGCCCTGCCCCACCGGGTCGGACAGGCCGTCGAGCAGCGGCAGGGCCCGGCGCAGGTGGGCCTCGGCCCTCACGGCGTCGCCCACCAGGAACTGCGAGACCCCCAGGTCGTGCAGGCCGCTGGCTTCCAGCTCGGCGCTGTCCAGGTCGCGGGCCAGCTGCAACTGCCGGCCGAACAGCGTGGCGGCCTCTCCCGGCTGGTTCAGGAGGCTGTGCAGGTTCGCCAGGGTGTTCAGGGCGCGGCCCAGCCACACGTCCGGCAGCCCGGGGCCGCGTTCCAGCCGGGGCATGGCGCGGCCGAGTCGCCCCGCGCTGCGGCTGTAGTGTCCGGCTCGCCAGTCGAGGTAGGCCAGGATCACGTCGGCGCGCGCGCCGTCGGGGCTTTTGAGGGCCGCGCGGGCGGTCTGGGCAGCCTGCTCCGGGGTCACGTCGCGGCCATGCCAGGCGGTTTCGAGCAGGGCGAGCCGGTCGCTCCCCTGCTGCCCACTGCCGCCGTGCGCCGCCATAACTCAAATGTGACGGGCCGGGACGCCGGACGCCTTGCCCCTCCCTTCACGCTGCGGTCAGCTGGCGGCCCGCAGCGTGGCCGGGGCGGGCTACAGCGTCAGGTGCAGGGCGCGCGTCCGGGTCTCGATGCTCCAGAAGCCGCTGCCGGTGGTCATGAAGAGCGTGCTGCCCTGCGGCCCACCGAAACAGAGGTTCGTGACGGTCCCCGGCAGCACCACGCGCCCGATCTCCTCGCCGTCCGGGGTCAGGACATGTACGCCGTCGCCCGCGCTGCTCCACAGCCGCCCCTGCTCGTCCACCCGGATGCCGTCGGTCTTGCCCGGCTCGACCTTGAACCACACCCGCTCGTGCGTGGCCGCCTGCGGCTGGCCGCCCGGGCCGCTCCAGGTCAGCCCCGGCTCGTCCTGCGGGGCGGGCGCGAGACGGTAGGCGTGCGTCTGGGCGTCGCCGGTATCCGAGAGGATCAGCCGTTCGGGGCTGACGAACACCAGGCCGTTGGGCTTGACCCGGTCGCGGATGGGCGCGCTCAGGGTGCCGTCGGGGTCCAGGCGGTAGACGTAGTTGCCGGGCTGCTCCTTGGTGCCGCCGTAGCCTTCCTCGGGCTTGTCGATGCCGTAGGTGGGGTCGCTGAACCACAGGCTGCCGTCGGGGTGCAGCGTCACGTCGTTGGGGCTGTTGAGCCGCCCGCCACCGAAACGGTCGGTCAGGGTGGTCCAGCTGCCGTCCTCCTCCTGGCGCACGATGGCGCGCAGGCCGTGCGAACAGGCGATCAGGCGGCCCTGAAGGTCCACGCAGTGCCCGTTCTGGTGGTGGCTGGGGTTCATCTCGTCGGCCAGCTCGCCCGCGTCGGACCAGCGCAGCAGGCGGTTCTGGCGCACGTCGCTGAAAAAGACCGCCTGCCGGGCCGGGACGTAGGTCGGTCCCTCGGTCCAGGTGAAGCCGCCCGCCAGCTGCCGGGGGGCCGCGTCCTCGGGGAACAGGTCCAGGAACTCGGGGCGGGTCGCGTGCAGGCTCATGCCCGCATCCTGGGGCCGGCGGCGCTGTGAGGGGTGAGACCGGCCTTCACGGCGCGCCCTTTTCGGTCCCGGCCACCGGTTCCAGGTGCGCCGTGTCGCCCAGGCGGTGCAGGGTCCAGACCCCGCCCCGGCGGCGCAGGGTGCTCAGGCTGGTGTGCCCGAGCCGCACCGGAAAGGGCAGGGGATACGCCAGCTGCGGCTGCGGGGCCCAGTCCAGCAGCGCCGCGAGCAGCGCCCGGATGGCGACCGAGTGCGAAAAGGCGACGGTATGGCCGCCGGGCAGTTCGGTCGCCCAGGCCCGCATCCGCGCGGCGACCTCGCCCAGGCTCTCGCCGCCGGGCGGGGCGAACTGCCAGGGGTCGCGCTGCCACGCCGCGTAGGCCGGGTGCGCGGCCATCTCGGGAACATTCAGGCCCTCGAACTCCCCGAAGCTGATCTCGCGCAGCCGGGGGTCGAGGGTCAGCGGCCGGCCCGGCAGCGCCAGTTCGGCCGTCTGTACGGCCCTCGCGAGGTCGCTCGACTCGCAGCGGTCGAAGGCCAGGCCCGCGAGACGTGCGCCGAGCCGCCGGGCCTCGTCCACGCCGCGCTCGCCCAGCACGTTGTCGGTCAGGCCCTGCCAGCGGCCCCCCTCGTTCCAGGCGGTCGCTCCGTGGCGCACCAGGGTGAGGTCGAGGTCCGGGCCCGGGGTCACGGGCGGGCCTCGTAGTCCGGCTCGGCGCTGGCGGTATCGCCGGGGGCCATCGCCGGGACCGGGCGCGGGCGGCCCTGGTCGTCCAGGGCCACGAACACGAACAGGCCGGTGGTCGCCAGTTCCTGCTCGCCGCTCGCCATGTGCTCGCGGTACACGTCCACGCGGATGGTCATGCTCGTGCGCCCCACGCGCACCACGCGGGCGTCGAGCGCCACGGCGTCCCCGACCCGGATGGGGACATGGAAGTCCACGCCGTCCATGCGCGCCGTGACCACGTTGCCGCCCGCGTGCCGCACGGCGGCGATGCTGGCGGCCTTGTCCATCAGCGACAGCACCCAGCCCCCGAAGGCCGTGCCGTGATAGTTCGTGTCTTTCGGGAACACCAGTTCCAACATGCGCGCGCGGCTGCGCGGCGCTTTCGTCTCCGTCTCGCTCATCTTCTGACCCCTTCTGCCGCAGGGCGGCGCGGCCCTGAGTCTAGAGGGCCGGGGACTTGGGCGCTTCAGGTACGGTCCGTCTTCCCCTGCCATGACATCCTGACCGCATGCTGCGCCGTCCCCAGCCCCTTCCCCCAGGCCCCGGTCAGGAGTCGGTGTGGAGCTACCCGCGTCCGCCCCGGCTGGAGCGCACCCCCAAACTCGTCGAGGTGTGGCTGGGCGGCCAGCTCGTCGCGCAGACGCGCGCGGCCTTCCGGGTGCTGGAGACGAGCCATCCGCCGACCTATTACCTGCCCAGAGAAGCCTTCGCTCCCGGAGTGCTCCGCCCGGCCCCGGGCGGCAGCGTATGTGAGTACAAGGGGGAGGCGACGTACTGGACCCTGGTGGGCGGCCGCGAGGTGGCCCAGGCGGCGGGCTGGAGCTACGAGTCGCCCACCCCGGAATTCCGGGAGATGGCCGGGCACGTCGCCGTGTACGCCGGGCGTATGGACGAGTGCCGGGTGGACGGCGAACGCGTGACGCCGCAGCCGGGCGGGTTCTACGGCGGCTGGATCACAGGCGACGTGGTGGGGCCTTTCAAGGGTGAGCCGGGAACCTGGGGCTGGTAGAGGGGAACCGGAGAAGCGGGGCCTGCACCCCGACTGGCCCAGGCTTTCGCATGTACAGGGAACGCGGCGCGGGCACACGCGGGCCTTTGGGATCTGGGAGGTGAGCGACGTGTTCGACCATCGGGGCGCCGAATGGCGTCCATCTCGGCGTGCCAACATCCGCGACGCGACCAACTGGCCCCGCCGAGGTGGAAGGGACGAGAATCCCGGTGCCGATTCCAGAGATGCGGCGCGCGACGAAGGCGGCCGGACCGGCTTCTCCGGAGCGGAGCGGCGGGACAAGGACCAGGCCGACCTGGCCGCTCCGGGAGCCCTGATCCCGCCCGCCTGAGCGCATCGCCCCACCTTCTGCTCCCGCGGCCGCGCTTTATCCTGCGGCCATGACCACTTCCGACGCCGCCATCCGCAGTCGCCTGGACGCCCTGGCCAAGTCCCTGCGCGCCTTCCACTCGGCGCTCCTCGACTTCGCCAAGGGGGAGTACGAGTTCCTGCACGGCCCGGTCGCCGGCCCCTTCGCGCTGTATTCGCTGGTGACCAGCGACCCGGCCTTCCAGTGGCTGCGGCCCTTGTCGGGCCTGATGGCGACCCTCGACGAGGTTCTGGACGCCAAGGGCACCCACCTGACCCCCCAGAACGTCAGCGACGTGCAGCACGCCCTCGGACTGCTGTTCTCCGACTCCGACACCCGGTTTGCCGACTTCCGGGCCGGGTACGAGCGGGCCAGCACCGACGCCCGCGTGCGTGAGACCACCGCGCAGTGGCGTTCCCAGCTCGGCGGGCTGGAGGCCTGAGGCCCTTGAAACTCATCGTGGGCCTGGGCAATCCGGGCGAGAAGTACGCGCAGACACGCCACAACGTCGGCTGGCTGGTCCTGAACGAGCTGGCCCGGCGCGCGGGCGCGACCTGGCGCAAGGAAAAGGACGCCGATGTGGCCGACGTGCGCCTGGGGGCCGCCCCCGGCCAGAAGGTGCTGCTCGTGCGGCCGACCACCTTCATGAACACCTCGGGCAAGGCGGTCGCGCCCCTCATGGCCTTCTACAAGCTGGGGGGCGACGACCTGCTGGTGTTGCAGGACGACCTCGACAGTCCCTTCGGGCTGCTCAAGCTCCGGCACGGCGGGCGGCACGGCGGCCAGAACGGCCTGCGCGACATCATCCGGCTGCTGGGGTACGAGGCCTTCGCGCGGGTCAAGGTGGGCATCTCGCGCCCGCCGGCCGGCTGGGACCCCGCCGACTGGGTGCTGAGCAAGTGGCGCGAAGGGGAAGCGGAGACTCTGGCCGAGCTCGTGCGCCTGGGGGCCGACGCCGCGACGGTGTGGGCCACGGAGGGGCTGTCTGGCGCTCAGGGACAGTACAACGGCACCGATCTGCGCCCGCGCCCGGAGCCGGTCCATACTGCGCCGCATGACGACAACCGATCTGAGGCTTGACCTCCTGATGAAGCTGTCCGACCTGCCCGGCGTGCCCGGACAGGAGGACGCGGTGCGCGACTTCGTGCTCGCGGAACTGGACGGCCTGGCCGACGAGGTGCGGGTGGACGCCCTGGGCAACGTGATCGCCCGCCGTGCCGCTTCGGGCGAGGGGCCGCGCGGGCGCGTGATGGTCTCGGCCCACATGGACGAGATCGGCTTTCTGGTGCGCTACATAGACGAGAAGGGCTACCTGCGCCTCCAGAACCTGGGCGGTTTCGACACGCGCAACCTGTTCGCGCGCAACGTCACCGTGCATACGCGCGGCGGGGCGCTGCCCGGCATCCTGACCCCGGCGGGCCGCCCGGTGCACATCGCCTCGCCTGAGGAGCGCAAGAAGGTGCCCGAGCTGCGCGAGTTCTTCGTGGACCTCGGCCTGGACGGCGACGCGGTGAAGGCCCAGGTGCGCGTGGGCGACATGGTCACCCTCGACCAGACGGCCCGCCGGGTGGGGCAGCTCGTGTGCGGCAAGGCGATGGACGACCGCGCCAGCGTCTTCCTGCTGCTCGAAACGCTGCGTGCCCTGCGTGGCCGTCCTTTGCGCCACGACCTCTACGCGGTCTTCAGCGTGCAGGAAGAGGTCGGCCTGCGGGGTGCCATCACGGCGGCCTACGGCGTGCAGCCCACGGTGGGTATCGGCCTGGACGTGACCCTGGCGGTGGACACCCCCGGCGTCGGCCCCGACGAGGCGGTCACGCGCATGGGCGAGGGCATCGGCATCAAGGTGTACGACTCCTCGATGATCTCGACCCGCACCCTGGTGGACGAGTTCTGGGACCTGGCCCAGGCGCGCGAGATTCCGGCGCAGCTCGAAGTGCTGGGCCAGGGCGGCACCGACGGCGCGGCCATCCAGCGCAGCCGCGAGGGCGTGCCCACCCTGACCCTGAGCCTGCCGACCCGATACATCCACACCATCGTCGAGTCGGTCCACGAAACCGACCTGCGCGCGGGCGTGGACCTGCTCGTGGCGTATCTGGGCGAGCCTTCGGCCTGAACCCGGTCCCCAGCTCCCGCAGTTGCCCCTGACGCTCCCGCTGTACGCTGGGGCGCAGGAGGCACTTTATGGGACTGTTGCTGCTGGCCGTATTTCTGCCCGTCCTCGCCGTGATCTTCTTTGCCGCGCGCCGCCAGGACCGCCTGAACCGCGCGATGGCCGACATCGACCGCGCCCCGGCGGAGGCGGGCTACGTCGGCCCGCACTTGCCCGGCCCGTTCTAGCCGGGGGCGCCCCGCAAGCCTAAAGACTCGCTCTGCGCGCGCCGGCAACGGCCCTGCCTGCCGGAGCGTATGCAGGGCGTATGGACCTCTTCACCGGACTGCTCTCCTCGCTGGGCCTCTCGGGGGCGGCGGGCCTGAACGCCTATATTCCGCTGCTCGTGGTGGGGCTGCTGACCCGCGCGGGGGTCATGCACCTCGCGCAGCCCTTCGACCTGCTGGCGAACCCCTGGGTGCTGCTGGCGGTCGCGGCAGTGGGCGCGCTGGATTTCGTGGGCGACAAGATTCCCGGCGTGGACCACGCCCTGCATCTCGTGGGCGGTGTGGTGAACACGGCGGCGGGCGCGGTGCTCTTCGCCTCGCAGGCGGGCGTGGCCGACGTGCCCCCCGCCCTGAAGCTCGCGCTGGGGCTGGTGGTGGCGGGGGGGGTCCACGCGACCCGCACGGCCGTGCGCCCGGTCGCCACCGCCACGACGGGTGGCCTGGGCAACCCGGTGATCAGCGCCGCCGAGGACGCCAGCAGCCTGGGCCTGAGCGTGCTGGCGGTCTTTGCGCCCATCCTGGCGGTGTTGGGCCTCGCGGGCCTGGGCGTCGTCGCCTACCGCCTCTGGAGCCGGGTGCGCGGCTGGCGGCGGCGGGCGCTGTAGGTCGGGGTGGTTCCTCCCGCTGCGGAGGGGGTCTTGTGGCCTGACTGCGCCGGGTCAGGCTCTACCGGCGGGCGGTGGGGGGCCGGAGAGACCTGTCGTCCTGGGAAGGATCGACCCCGCCCGGCCCGGCCGACTCAGGAGCCAGGACGCCCCGCTCGACCTGGCCCTGCCACGTCGCTCAGCCGCGTTGCGACTGCACTTCCTGCCAGACCTCGGCCAGGGGCACGCCTTCCTCATGCCAGGAAAATTCGGTGACATACGCCGTGTCACCCGCGAAGCGCACGCCTGCCCGGCGCCGGAACTCGTCCAGGGTCCAGCCCCAGGCTCCGGCGCGGCCGATCAGGGCCGCAAGCTCCTCACGGCTGTTCAGGACGTGGTGGCCGAGCACCGTGCGGTTGCGGGCATAGGACAGGAATTCGGCTTCGTCGTTCATTTCCCCGGGTCTCCCTCTGGCCGGTCACTCACAGGCCAGACCGTCGCCGTCGCCGTCCAGCCCGGCCCGGTAGCCGGGGTCGCCGCGCCGCAGGGGAGCGGCCCCGGCCGCGCGCACGGCGGCGCAACTGGCGTAGGACACGGGGCGCCGGTCGGGCGGCGTGGCTTTGGTCGGAGCAGGCGCCGACTGCACGCCGCAGCCGTGAAGGGGCAGGGTGTAGGGGCTGGCCGCCGCGCGGTTGACCCGGTAGCCCAAATCCTCGAGCGCGCCCAGCGTGATGGGGCTGACGGGATTGACCCGCCCGGTGTAGTCGCCTGCGTCTCCGGACAGGATCTCCGAGCATACGGTGGACCCGGCCCAGTGCCCGGCGTCGGCGTCGAGCGGAATCCGGTCGCCCCGGCCGCCCAGAGCGCGGTAGGCCGCCACGCCCCTGGCCCCGGTGTAGTAGAAGCGCCCCGCACTCCGGGTGACCAGGGAGCGCTCGTCGGACGCGCCGCTCAGCGACACGCGCGCGTCGGCTTCCCAGAGGGTCCCCACCCCCAGGGCATGCAGCGTCTCGTGGATCATGGTGTCGGTCAGGTCGGCGGCCGACAGGTCGCCCAGCCCGCGCGCGTTCAGGCTCACCGCGCCGTACACCGGCAGGTAGGAGCCGTCATGCAGGTCGCAGGGCCACGCCTCGGCGTACAGGTCCTCGTCCAGCGGCAGCACGCGCACGAACACGAAAAAGTGGTCCACCCGCCCCCGCACGGCCGGCAGGCCCTTGTCGCAGGCTTCGGCGTCGCCGGGCAGCGTGACCGGCACGAACGGCGAGGCGATCAGCTTCGACACGCGCGCCGCTGCCGCGCGCACGGTCGCCTGCTGCGCCGCGCTCGGTACCTTGCCCACGAAGCGCACCTCGACCGTGAAGGGGACAGCCTGCTTTGCCTCGGCCTGCTTCGCTGTGGCCTGGGCCGCCGACCCGGACGACAAACCCAGCAGGCCCGCACAGCACAGGCTGGCGCACAGGCCGGGGAGGGCAGTCCGGAACAGGAGTCGCACGTTGGGAACCAGCGTAGCGCCGGAAGCCGGGCCAGGGATAGCGGAGCAGGACACGCCCCCGGACGGGTGGGGACGTGTCCTGCTCCGCCGCGCGGCGGGGTGGTCCGCTCAGCGGTTCATGATGTGGATGGCCTGCTTGTGGACCGCCTCGGCGGCTTCCAGCACGCTCTCGCCCAGGGTGGGGTGGGCGTGGATGGTCAGGGCGATGTCGCTGGCGGTCGCGGCCATTTCCAGCGCCAGGCCGGCCTCGCCGAGCATGTCCGAGGCGTGCGGGCCCACGATGTGCACGCCCAGCAGCAGGTCGGTGTCCTTCTCGACGACCATCTTCACGAAGCCGTCGGTCTGTTGCAGCGTCATCGCGCGGCCCGAGGCGCTGAAGGGGAAGTTGCCGGTCTTGACCTCGTAGCCCTTGTCCTTGGCTTCCTGCTCGGTCAGGCCGACCCAGGCCAGTTCGGGCGAGGTGTACACGACGCCCGGAATCGCCACGGCGTCCTGGGCGGCGGGCTTGCCGGCGATGACCTCGGCGGCCACCAGGCCCTCCTTCATGGCCTTGTGGGCCAGCATGGGGTTGCTCGCCACGTCACCGATCGAGTAGATGTGCGCCACGTTGGTGCGCTGCTGCTTGTCGGCCGGAATGAAGCCGCGGTCGGTGACGTTCACGCCCGCCGCCTGCGCGTTCAGGCCGTCGGTACGCGGGCGGCGGCCCACGGCGACCAGCACGCGGTCGAAGACCTCGGTGCGCTTCTCGCCGGTCTTGACGTTTTCCAGCTCGACGTGTACGCCGTCTTCCTTCTTCTCGGCCTTGTTGGCCTTGGTCTGCACCTCGACGACCACGCCCTGCTTCTCCATCGCCTTCTGGAAGGCCTTGACCGCGTCGGCGTCGGCGCCGGGGATGATGTTCGGCAGGAACTCGATCACCTTGACCTTGCTGCCCAGGTTCGTGTAGATGTTGGCGAACTCGAAGCCGATCACGCCGCCGCCCACGCACAGCATCCGCTCCGGCACGGGGCTGGGCAGCACCAGCGCGCCCGTGCTGTCCACGATCCTGTCCTGGTCCACGTCGAGTCCGGGCAGCCGCGCGGGGTCCGAGCCGGTCGCGATGATGAAGTTGGCGGCCGTGTAGGTCTTGTCGCCCACCTTGACGGTGTGGTCGTCCACGAAGCTGGCCTGGCCCTGGAGGTGCGTGACCTTGTTGGCCTTGAACAGGCTGCCTACGCCGCCCGTGAGTTTCTTGACGATGCCGTCCTTCCAGCCGTTGAGCTTGGCGATGTCGAGCTTCTGCTCGCCGAAGGTCAGTCCGAACTCGGCGGCGTGGCGCGCGCCCGCCACCGTCTCGCCCGCGTGCAGCAGCGCCTTGGTCGGAATGCAGCCCACGTTCAGGCACACCCCGCCCACCGCCTCCCGCTCGGCGCAGGCGACCTTGAGGCCCAGCTGCGCGGCCCGGATCGCTGCGTGGTAGCCGCCGGGCCCGGCGCCGATCACCAGCACGTCAAAGTCAAAGCTTTTGGTCATGCGGGCAGTCTAACGTGCCCCCCCACGGCTGTCTGTGCCCGGCCCGGAGAGTCGGACGCGCGGCATTGACAAGGGCGGGTGGTCAATGCCGCGGAGGCGACTGCCGCTCCGCGCTCAGGCCTCCAGGAAGTCGGTGACCACGCGGTTCAGGACCCACCAGCCCTCGGGGGTGGCGCGCAGCCGGTCGCCGTCCAGGGCCAGCAGGCCGCGCGCGACGTTGCGGGCCAGGGGCCGGGCGTAGCGCTCCCGCACGTCCAGGCCGCTGCGGCGCGCGAGGTCGGCGAGGTCCAGGCCCTCACGCAGCCGCAGCCCCATGAACAGCGCGTCGGTCACGTACTCCTCGGGGTCGATGCCTTCGGGGTCGCCCGCCGCGCCGGTCAGCCACTCGTGCAGGTGCGGGTTGGTGCGCCGGGTGGTGAGCAGGCCCGGCTCCCCGGCGGCTGGCCCATGCCCGGCCGGGTAGTGTCCGGCCGCCCCCGGCCCCAGCCCCAGGTAGGTGCGCCCCTGCCAGTAGGCGCGGTTGTGGCGCGACTCCTGGCCCGGCAGCGCGTAGTTGCTGATCTCGTAGCGCGCGAAGCCCCGCGCCTCCAGCAGCGCCTCGGTGCGCTCGAAGCCCGCGCGCTCGTCGTCCTCCTGCACGGTCACGCCCCGGCGCGCGAACTCGGTGCCCGGCTCGACCGTCAGGGTGTAGGCGCTGACGTGCCCCACGCCCAGCTCGACCAGCCCCTGGATATCGCGGTCGAGCGGCTGCCCCGGCACCGCCGTGATGAGGTCGCCGCTGACCCGGAAGCCCTGCGCGGTGAGGGTCTGCACGGCCTCGCGGGCCTGCGCCGCCGTGTGCTGGCGGCCCAGGAAGCGCAGCGTGGCGTCGTCGAGGCTCTGCACGCCCACCGAGGCCCGGTCAAAGCCCAGGTCGCGCCAGTGCGCCGCGCGCTCCCCACTCACGGTGCCGGGGTTGATCTCCAGCGTGTTTTCCAGGCGGCCCCAGCCCAGGTGCCGCCGGACGCTGCCCACCAGCGCCTCCATCTCGGCCCCGCGCAGGAAGCTGGGGGTGCCGCCGCCGAGGTACACCGTCTCCAGGTCGGTGGGGTAGGTGCGCGCCAGCCACGCGGCCTCCTCCTCGATGCGCGCCAGATACCGCTCGACCATCCCGGCCCGGCGCTCCAGCACATGAAAGTCGCAGTAGGGGCAGATGCTGGGGCAGAACGGCACGTGCACGTACAGGTGCCGCACCGGCCCGGCGACGGGATCGGGGACGGGGAGGGAAGGGGCGGCGCTCACGCGGCGGAGTCTACCCACTGGGCCAGGCGGCGATTGGGGCCCAGTGGGTAGACTCCGGCCATGACCGATGCGCGTACACGCACCTACACCTGGCAGGACCCGGCCCAGACCCTGGAGCGGGCGCGGAATCTCAGCGGCCTGGAGTACCTGCGGGCGATGGCGCGCGGCGAGCTGCCCGGTCCGCCCATCGCCGCCGTCCTGGGGATGGCGTGGCCCGCCCCCGAAGATTTCAGCGAGGGCCGCGCGGTGTTCCGGCTCACCCCCCGCGAGGACCTCTACAACCCCATCGGGTCGGTGCACGGCGGGGTGTACGCGACGCTGCTCGACTCGGCGGTGGGCTGCGCGGTCCAGACCACCCTGCCGGCCGGGGTGGGCTACACCACCCTGGAACTCAAGGTGAACTACGTGCGCCCCCTGCGCGTGGGCGGCCCGGAGGTGCAGGCGGTCGGGCAGGTCGTCGCCTCGACCCGCCAGACCGCCGTGGCCGAGGGCCGGCTGGTGGACGAAGCGGGCAAGGTCTACGCCTACGCCTCGACCACCTGTCTGATCCTGCGGCCCTGAGCCCAGGAAAGCCTGAGCTAGCGCCCGTGCGGCGTCGCGTCCATCCAGGCTTCGAGGGCGGCGCGCACGTCCGCCGGGGCCGTCACCACGACCGCCGTGCCCAGCGAGGCGGCGGCGCTGGCCGGGGGGCACGCGCCGCTGGGGGCGTCCGGGTGGGCCGCGCCGGTCCAGGCCGGAAACGCGCCGCCCTCGCGGTAGGTCAGGCCGCCCGCGCCGTCCAGGGTGCGCTCCGGCACGTCCAGCGCAGGGCCGCCGGAGAGGGGGGCCGGGGCCACCACCAGCACGCCTCGCGGGTTCAGCTCGCGCGCGGCGGCCAGCAGCGGGGTCAGGCCGTCGTGAATGAGCAGGACCGCCTCGCCCTTGCCCTCCACGGCAGCGAGGGCTTCGCTCAGGCCGGGAGCCAGTTCGGGGGGGCGGCCACGAGCCAGCGGTGTCCCCCGGCGCGGCCGCCGAAACTCGCGCAGGCGCTGCCGTACACGTCCTGCCAGGTGCGGGTGTGCTGCATGGGCCACAGGATAGGGGAGGGCGGCTACACTCGCCCCATGACTGCCTCCTTCCCGGCCCCCCGCACGCACGGCGCGGCGCGCGTCTGGTCCCTGTCCACCGGCCCCCTCCAGGAAAACGCCCTGCTGGTCGCGGGCGAGGAGAACGCAGGTTTCCTGATCGACCCCGGCGACGAGGCCGCCCGGCTGCTGGCGCTCGTGCGCGCGTCGGGGGTCACGGTGCGGGGCATCCTGCTCACGCACGGACATTTCGACCATATCGGGGCGGTGCAGGAGGTCCGGGAGGCGCTGGGCGTGGCCGTACACCTGCACCCCGCCGACCTGCCGCTGTACCGCGCCGGGGCCGCGTCGGCGGCGCGCTGGAACCTGCCGTTCACGCAGCCCGCCGACCCCGACGCCGATCTGGTGCAGGGGCAGGTCCTCACGGCGGGCGACCTCTCGCTCACCGTGCGCGAGCTGCCGGGGCACGCGCCGGGGCACGTGGTGTTTGTCGGCGACGGTTTCGTGATCGCGGGCGACACCCTCTTCGCCGGGGGGATCGGCCGCACCGACCTGCCGGGCGGCAACCACCCGCAGCTCCTGGCGGGCCTCGCCGCCGAACTGCTCACGCTGCCCGACCCGACCGCCGTCTACCCCGGCCACGGCGGGGCCACGACGGTCGGGCGCGAGCGCCAGACCAACCCGTTCCTGCGCTGAGGCGCCCAGGGGTCAGCGGCTGATGTCGTAGCCCGTCACCTTGGCGGCGGGACGCGGGTTGGCCGTGCCCAGCGGCTGGCTGCGGTCGTAGAGGTTCCAGCCGCGCGAGACCTTCATGGCGGGCAGGGCCTCCTCGCCGCCGGCCCAGGGCAGCTGCTCGGGCAGCGAGACGGCCGGGATGTCGCCCCCCGCCGGGCTGAAGATGAGCCACTGGCGGTTGCGCGCGAAGGGCTCCCCGATGGTGTAGGTGCCCGAGCCGTCGGTGTCGTTGTACGCGACGACCTGATATACGCCCGCCACGTCCGGCAGGACGGGCAGGTCCACACCGAAGTTCAGGCCGCCCGTGGCCGGGGCCGTGCTCTGCGACAGGTTGCCCCGGTTGGTGAAGATGTTGGGGATACCGGTGCCCACCAGCGCGAAGCGCGGCGCGCTCCAGGCCGAGGTGCCCGCGAGTATGCCGCTCAGGTCGTGACCCTCCGGCGGGGTCGCCGTGCGCGCGCAGGCGGTCAGGGCCAGAGGCAGGGCAACGAGGGCCAGGCCGGACAGGGAACGCTTCATGAAGCCCAGCGTACCGGCCCGGCCTGACGGAGGGGTGAGGTCTTCAGCCCTTGGTGAGAATGCGCACGCTCAGGACCTCGTCGGGCGTGGCCCCGGCGATGGGGGTCTCGCTGCCGCTGCTCGTGTCGCTCGTGCGGGTCAGCTTGCCCAGCACGTCCTCGCCGGTCACGACCTTGCCGAAGATGGTGTGGCGCCCGTTGAGGTTCTCGGTCGGCCCGAAGGTGATGAAGAACTGCGAGCCGTTGGTGTTGGGGCCGCTGTTGGCCATCGCCAGTTCGCCCGCGCCACTGAAGGTCAGCTTGCTGCGGATCTCGTCGGCGAAGCTGTAGCCGGGGCCGCCGCTGCCCCAGGCATCCTTCTTGGCCGTGTCGGTGCTCTGCGGGTCGCCGCCCTGCGCCATGAAGCCGTCGATCACGCGGTGGAAACGCGTGCCGTCATAGAAGTGGTTGCGCGCCAGCGTCACGAAGTTGTTCACCGTGACCGGCGTCTCCTGCTCGTACAGGTCCACGAGCACCTGCCCCTTGTCGGTGTCGATCAGGGCGTAGTAGTCCTTGCCCTGTTGCAGCGTCATGGCCGGCTCGGTCTTGAACTCGCGTACCGGCGACTGGCTCAGGAAGGGCACCAGGGTGTAACCGCTGGGCAGCGCCCCGGGGGTGGTCACGGTGGCGCCCGAGGCGGCGCCCGTGGCCGTGCCGGCCGAGTCGGTGCCGGTGCTGGCGGTCTCGGTGCTGTTCGTCTCCGTGGTGGCCGGGGTGGTGGACGTGGTCTCCGCTTTCTTCTGGCAGGCGCTCAGGGTGAGCAGGGCGGTCAGGAGCAGGGCAGCCTTCTTCATCGCCCCGCAGTCTAGCGGTCCGGCATGAGGCGCAGATCAAGGGTGCAGGGGCAGCGCCCGCGCCGCAGTTGCCGCCTTGCCCTACACTACGGGGCGTGATTGTGACCATCGACGGCGTGGCGGCCAGCGGAAAATCCAGCGTGTCCTCGGGCGTGGCCCGCGCGCTGGGCGTGCCCTACGTCAGCAGCGGCCTGCTGTACCGCGCCGCCACCCTCCTCGCCCACGAGGCGGGCCTTGCTCCCCACGACCCGGCCCTGTTGCCCCACCTGGAGGCCCAGCCCCTGCGCTTCGAGCCCCTGGCAGGCGGCAACCGGCTGTGGCTGGGAGAACGCGAACTGACGGCCGACGTGCAGTCGGCGGCGGTGGACGCCGGGGTCAGCGCGGTCGCCGCCCGGCCCGAACTGCGCGCCTGGGTGGACCGGCGGCTGCGCGCCCTGACGCCGCCCTTCGTGGCGGAGGGCCGCGATATGGGCACGGCCGTCTTTCCGCAGGCGCAGGCCAAGTTCTACCTGACGGCCAGCGCGCGGGTGCGGGCCCAGCGCCGCGCCGCCGAGCGCCCCGAGGCCGTGGACGAGATCGAGGCCGCCCTGCTCCGCCGTGACGAGCACGACCGCGCCCAGAGCGTCCCGGCCCCCGAGGCGCACGTCATCGATACGGGTCCGCTGACCCTTCAGGGTGTGATCGACACGATCCTGGCCGCGCTGCCGCAGGGCGCGGCGCCTGCCCGGACAAGCTGACGCCGCGCCCGCACCGGGCATGGTATCCAGGGACCATGGATTCTTTCGACGCCCGCGCGCTGCAACTGGCCTTCGACCTGACCACCAGCAACACCTACGAAGGCAAGGTGGGCCAGGGCTATGTCGAGGCCCGCGCTGCCGATATCCGCCGCGTGTTCAACATCCTCTCGGGCCGCTCCCCCGAGGACCACGGCGCGCCGGTGCCGGCTGCGCCCGAGGCCAAGAAGCGTCCGGCACCCAAGGCCAAGGCGCCCGAACAGCCCTGAGCCCGGGAGAGCTGCCCCCGGCCGCGCCCCGTTCAGGGTGACCCGGCCGGGGGCGCGGCCGTCGGTGACCGGCAACGACAAAGAGAAGAGGCGTCTCCGTCTCCGGAAACGCCTCCTGTTCTGGTGGAGCTGAGGGGATTCGAACCCCTGACCTTCTGAATGCCATTCAGACGCGCTCCCAACTGCGCCACAGCCCCGCTCTCTCGCCTCTCTCAAGGCTCAGCCAGAGTAACAGTGGCCGGTGAAGTTGTCAACGGGTCCGGGCGGCGAGCAGGTCGGCGGCCCGGGCGACCCCGCAGGGCGAACTAGACTGTCGGCATGAGCCTGTCGCCCCTGCCCACCCTGGAAAGGGTGCTGACCCGCCCGGAGACGGCGTCATCCGCCGACCTGGGGGCCGTGCGGGCGGCGGGCCTCGGGGGGGCGCTGCGCCCACGCCTGCCGGAGGACCATCCCCTGCGCGCCGAGTTGCGCGCCGACGCCCTGCGTCTGGGGCTGCGACACGCGCAGGTGCGCGCCGAGGTGCGGGCTCTGCTGGAGGTCTGGGCGGCCGAGGGCATTCCAGTCCTGCTGTTCAAGGGCTTCGCGCTGGCCGAATTCGAGTACGCCTCGCCCGGCGAGCGCATCTACGGCGACGTGGACGTGTTGTTGCCGGAAGACCCGGCGACCGTGTGGCGCGCGGCGCACCTCGCGCTGGCGCACGGCTGGTACAGCGACGGCCAGCACGCCGACCCCGTCACCTGGAACCACGAGACGATGCACCTCTACAGCCCGGACGGCCATGTCCGGCTGGATGTCCACCGCTACGTGGTGGGTCTGCGGGCGGGCGTTAGTCCGCGCCGCGCCGCCGGCCTGACGTCGGGCCTGTGGGCGCGGGCCCGGCACCTCGACTGGGAAGGCGTGCCGCTGAACCTGCCCGGCGCGCTCGACGCCGCCGTGCTGAACGTGGCGCTGGGCCGCAGCTGGGGCGGCGACAGCGGGGGCCTCAAGCCGGCCGACTACCTCGACCTCGGGGTGCTGGGCGCGCGGCATGGCCTGACGCCGGCGGACCTGGCGACCCACGCGGCGGCGCTGGGAGCGGCGCACACCTGGGCGGCCTTCACGCAGCTGTGTGACCCCCGGAACCGCCGCCTGATTCTCAGCCCCGCGCGGACGGTGCCCGTGATCCGTGCGGGCCTCCGTGCAGACGGCGTTCATGCCCGGCTGGGGCGCTGGCGGGAGCGCTTCGGGCATCTGCGGCGGGTGTGGCCGCTGCTGCCGGTGTCGCTGCTTGACGCGCTGGCTGCGCGCGGGGCCACGGCGCGCGGGCGCGATCCGCGCGGGCACCTGCGCCGCTGGACGCCGCCGGGACCGGTTCGCCGCCTGCCGCTGCGCGCCGTGCAGGACCGGATCATGGTGGTCGGCTGGTGGACCTGGGTGCTGTATCCCCGGCAGCGTCGCCGGGGGGTGTGCGTGCCGCGCGCCTACGCGAGCTACCGCAGCCTGCGCCGGGGCGGCCATCCGGTGCGATTTGTCAGCGGAGTCGCGCCGGGGCCGGGCGGCGTCCACGGGCACGCCTGGATCGAGGACGACCGGGGCGCGGTCGAGGCCTACGGCGAACCCGAGAACCGCCGCCGTTTCCGCGAGCTGTTCAGCTTTCCGGACCCTGGGGACGCGGGGGGGCCTCGCCAGGACTGAGCAGGGCGCGCACGGCCGGCAACAGCGCCTCGCGGTCCAGCGAAGCGGGCCCGAGCCGGGGCAGCAGCCGCGCGACCCCCGCCTGAACTGCCGTGCGGGCGCAGGCCGTGAGAGGCACGCCGGTCGCTTCCCAGGCGGCGCGCACACGGCCCGGCAGGTCCAGCGCGCCGGGGGTGCCGGGGTCGAGCAGCAGCAGTCGGGTCAGCTGCGCCCCCGCCCCGGACCCGGCCGAGGCGGGGGCGCCACGCAGCGGCAGCCGGAGCTTGCCGTGCGCGTCACGGCCCTGCGCGCGGGCCAGAGGCAGCAGTGCGGGCGCGAAGCGGTCCAGACTGTCCTCGTAGGCCCGCAGGTGCCGGTCGAGGCCGGTGACCACGCCACTCGGCGCGTGCCAGAAGGCGCGGTCCTCGGCCAGGACATGCTCGCCGGCCGCGTGCAGCCGCAGCGCCGCCGTGCTCTTGCCTGCTCCGCTGACCCCGGTGAAGGCCACCGCCCGCCCGCCGGCCGCCACCACCGCCGCGTGCAGCGGCAGCCAGCCCCCCGCACGGTGCAGCTCGGTGAAGGCCAGCGCCCAGAGTTCGGGGGACGCGCCGCCGGGGCCGCAGACCACCCGGCCCCCGTCCGGCGTGACCCGCACCCACAGCTGGCCGTCCAGCCACAGGTCGTCGCCCGCAGCGGTGGCCCGCAGGTCACGGCCCATCACGGTCAGGGTGTGGGTGCGGGTGTCGGCCGGCGGCGCGGGCAGCTCGCCCATCTCCAGCAGGAACTCGCGCCGGTGCGGGTGCCAGGGCGCCGCCCCACCTTCCCAGAAGTCGCGCAGCTCGGCGTCCAGCTGGGGGGGCAGGGCCGACCTCACCTGTGCCCCCAGGCTGAGCCAGCCGGGCGCGGGCCGACGGCTCAAGCGGGCCGGACCAGATCGCGGCCATGCAGCGCGTCCAGCACCGCCGTCACGTCCGTCAGCGCCTGCTCGGGCGGCAGGCCATAGCGCTCGGCCAGCAGGTCGGCCAGCGCCGCGCCGGTCTGCGGCAGGGCCTGCCAGATCAGCCGCCCCGAGGGGTTCAGGCTGAACATCTCGCTGCGGCCCGGGTGCATCAGGACCAGTTCACCGTCCAGGTCGGTCGCCAGTACGTCGGGATTGGCCTGCCACATGCTTCTCAGCATAGCGCCAGCTGCGGCCAGACCGCACCGGACTCCGGGTCAGCAGCCTGACAGAGCCCAGACGTTCAGGACGCACATTTACAAATGCTGAACTTCGTCTATCTTTCCTACAGAATTCTTACATCTCTATTTCATCCCCAGGAGTGACATGTCCCAGTCTTTCAGCCGTTCCGTTTCGCCTCAGGCCGCCCCCTCCCAGACTGCCGAGCAGGCCCCCTACGAGGCGCCTCGGGTCCGCGACCTCGGGGCCTGGCAGGCCCTGACCCTCATCTACTCGGTGCCCTTCAACGGCAGCCCCACCGTGAACAGCGACAGCGGCCTGCCGAGTTTCGGCATCTGGAAAAACAAGTTCTGAGGCCCGTGCGCCGCCGCGCCGCCTCCTGATCCGGTTGCCCTGCGGGGCCGCCGACCCCTTCGCCTCCACCGCTCTGCCTGCTTCTCAGGAGAATCATGTCCTCGACCCGTTTCGCCCTGCGTTCCGCTTCCTCCCTGCTGCTGGGCCTGCTGGCCCTGAGCGCCTGCGGCCAGCCCGCCAGCCAGACCCCCACGGCACAGACGCCGGTCGCCCAGACCCCGGCCCCCGCGCGGCCCCTGCGCTCGCTGGGCCTGTACGAGCTCAAGGTCAGCGGCCTGGGCACCCAGAACCTCCAGGCCAACATGGAGCGCGCCGGCGGCCTCTCGGCGCAGGCCAGCGAGGTCGGCGGCCTGAGCTTCACGCCCTACAGCACGGTCAATCTGGTCGACAGCAGCAAGAAGGTCATCCACATGACGGCCTCCTTCACGGTGACGAACAACAGCGGCGCGGCCGTGGTACTGCCGACCTACGTGCCGGTGGACACCGACGGCAGCCTCGCCACCCAGGGCGAGACGCCCTTCCTGAAGGTGCGGACGCGCACGGGGGCGGCGGCCAGCTCGACCGGCCTGAAGCCCGAGCGTTCCTACCAGCAGTCGGGCACCGCCATTCAGGAAGACCCGAACGCCACCCCGCTCGTGGGCGACCTGGACACCGGCGCGCTGGACCTGAACCTGCCCGCCGGCACCACCGCCCCCGGCATCAGCCACCAGGGCTGGCAGGCCACGCGCCTGGAAGCCGGGGCCTCGCAGGTCGTGAATTTCGCCGTCAGTGTGCCGATCCAGGGCAACGACATCAGCGACAGCGACCCCTTCAGCTTCAGCATGCTGGTCGCGGCGGCCGACAGCCCGGCGGCCCTCAAGCTGACCAACGTCGCCTCGGTGCAGGGCCAGACGCCGAGCGGCGACGCGGCCTCGCCCCTGGCCGGGCAGACGGTGACGGTCGAAGGCGTGGTCACGGCCGACCTCCGTGCAGGGACCCTTCAGGGCTTCTATGTCCAGGAAGAGGGCATCGACGCCGACGGCGACTCCACCACCAGCGACGGCGTGTTCGTGTACTGCGGGACCAACTGCGCCAACGTGAGCAGCTCGACCATCGGGGTGGGCGACCGCGTACGCGTGACCGGCACGGTCGGCGAATTCGTCACCGCGACGCAGATCACGGCGGGCGCGGGCGGCGCGGCGCTCGTCAAGGCCGGGGTGGGCATGCCCGCTGCGACGACCCTCAAGCTGCCCCTGGCCTTCACCGAGCGCGAACGTTACGAGGGCATGCGCGTCACGGCCAGCGGCGTGGTGACCAACAACTTCACGCTGGGCCGCGGGGGGAGCTTCGACATCGCCGACAGCCGCCTGCAGACCTTCACGCAGGTGAACGCGCCCAGCACGGCCGGCAACGCCGCCTACACGGCCGACCTCAAAAACCGCTTCATCCGGATCGACGACGGCACCCGTGCGCAGAATCCCGATCCCGAGGTCTTCGCGCGCGGCGGCCAGCCCCTGAGCGCCGACAACACCCTGCGCGGCGGCGACACCGTGACCGCGACCGGCGTGCTGGGCTACAGCAACGACGGCTGGACCGGCATCGGCAGCCTCGACACCTACCGCATCCACGCCTCGGCCCAGAACGTGCAGGTGCAGGCCACCAACCCCCGCAGCGACACACCCGACGCGGTCGGCGGCAGCCTGCGTGTCGGCAGCATGAACGTGCTGAACTTCTTCACGTCGCTCGTGACCTCCAACTCGGGCTGCACGCCCAACGGCACCGATAGCGCCAACTCGCGCGGCGCGAACAACTGCGACGAGTTCCTGCGCCAGCGCACCAAGACCGTCAAGGCGATCCTGGGCCTGAACCCCGACGTGCTGGGCCTGCTGGAAATGCAGAACGACTTCGACAAGGGCGCGAACAGCTCGGTGGCCAACCTCGTCGGGGCGCTGAACGCCGAGGCGGGGGCGGGCACCTACGCCTACATCAACCCCGGCGCGAAGGTCGGCACCGACGCGATCTCGGTCGCCATGATCTACAAGCCCGCCTCGGTGTCGCCGGTCGGGCAGCTCGCCAAGCTCGACAACAGCTACGACCCGAGCTACATCGACAACTGCAGCCGCCCCACGCTGGCGCAGACCTTCCAGAGCAACGCCAATGGCGGGCGTTTCACGGCCGTCATGCTGCACCTCAAGAGCAAGGGCAGCGCGTGCGGCGCACTCGGGGATACCGACCGGGGCGACGGCCAGGGCAATGCCTGGAAGGCGCGCGAGCAGGCGGCGGGCGTCATCGGCCGCTGGCTGGCGACCAACCCCACCGGCATCCAGGAAGACGACCGCATTCTGATGGGCGACTACAACGCCTACGAGATGGAAACGCCGCTGAGCATCCTGGCGGACGCGGGCTACGGCAACCTGTTCTCCAGCAGCGCCTACTCGTATCAGTTCGACGGTCAGTGGGGCAGCCTCGACCACGCCCTGGCGAGCGCGAGCCTCAAGGCCCAGGTCACCGGTCAGACCAAGTGGCACATCAACTCGGACGAGCCCACGGTGCTCGACTACAACACCGAGTTCAAGACGGCCAATCAGATCAGCGGGCTCTATGCCCCGACGCCCTTCCGGGGCAGCGACCATGACCCGGTGCTGGTCGGCCTGAACCTGACGGCGCAGGCCCCCCTCGCCTCAGCGGCCAGCACTTCCCTGAGTGCCAGCCCGGTCAGCCTGTCGGTGACCAGTGGCGGCGCGTCGGCCGGCAGCACGGTCACGGTGAGCACCCAGAACTACTCGGGCGGCAACCTGACAGTGAGCACCAGCAATGCGGCGGGCCTGACGGTCAGCGCCCCGGCCACGGCGGCGCCCAACGGCAGCTTCACCGTGAGCGTCACCGCCCCGGCGGGTACGGCGGCAGGCACCTATCCCGTGACCGTGACGACGGCGGGCGACGGCGGCACGCCGAGCAGCAACCTGACCATCAACGTGAATGTGAGCCGCCCCGTCAGCGCGACAGTCAATCACCTCGTCATCAGCCAGGCCTACGGTGGCGGCGGCAACAGCGGCGCGACGCTCAAGAACGATTTCGTCGAGCTGTTCAACCCGAGCACGAGCGCACTGTCGACCAGCGGCCTGTTCCTGCAATACACGAGCACGGCAGGCACCTTCAGCAGCACCGCTGGCAGTAGCAACAACCTCGCGCTGCCGGCCACGATCATCCAGCCAGGAGCGTACTACCTTGTTCAGATGGCCGCCGGTGCGGGCGGTACCCAGAACCTTCCCGCACCGGACGCCACTGGCGACGCGGCGATGAGTGCCACCGGCGGCAAGATCGCCTTGGTCACCAAACTCGGGACCCTCTCCGGCCCGACCGACAATACTGTCGTGGACTTCGTGGGTTGGGGCGCGGCCAACGCCTTCGAGGGGTCTGCCGCTGCTCCGGCTACCGCCACCAGCACCTCGGGCACCACCGGCATTCTGCGCAAACAGAACGGCTGCACCGACACCGACCAGAACGGCAGCGACTTCGCGGCGGCGGCCCCCAGCCCCCGCAACAGCACTGCTCCGGTCAATACCTGTAACTGAGCCTCCCTCAACAGCAGACTGCCCAGCGCCGAATTGGTCTGGGCGGTCTTTTTACGCCTTTGTCCCTCAGTCCCGCCCCAACTCGTAGAACGTCTCGGTGGTCACGCGCTCGGGGTACTTGCGGATGAAGTCCACGGTGCTCAGCGCCTGCGAGCGGTGGCAGGCGATGGCCTGCAGCTTGCGCGTCACGTGCGCGCTCACGTCATGGCGCACGTTGGGGGCGATCCAGGCGGCGCGCAGCTCCTCGTTCTCGGGCGGCGTGTCGCTGGCGTAGTACCACAGCCGGGGCCGCTCGCCCTCCGGGAGGCTGTCCCAGGCGGCCTTCACGGCGCGGTGGGCCGTGACGTGGTCGGGGTGTCCGTTGCTGCCGTTGGGCGGAAAGGCCAGCACGGTCTCGGGGCGCCAGCGCACCATCGCCTCGCGCGCCACCTCGATCAGCGGCTCCAGCGGCTCGCGTTGCAGGTACTTGTCGGGAAAGGTGTGCTGCTCGTGCACCGTCAGCCCGATGACCTCCAGGCAGGCGGCGAGTTCGGCGGCGCGCATGCGGGCCAGTTCCTCGGGGCCGTCGCACAGGCCCAGGGTGCGGCCTGCCTCGCCGCGCGTCAGGGTCACGAGGCCGCAGGCGTGGCCCTCGGCCAGATAGGTCATCAGGGTGCCCGAGGCGCCGTATACCTCGTCGTCGGGGTGGGGCAGGATGAGCAGGAGTTTCAGGGGAGCGGCGTCCGGAGAGGTGGAGGCGGTCATGCGGCCCAGGATAGGCGCGTTGGCCGATTCGCGGCCGTGATGCTGGCGCATAAGGTGAGGCATGGCCCCCTTCACCCTGCGCGACGCCCACCTCCCGGACGACTTTCCTGCCATCGCCCGCGTCCTGAGCGCGGCCAGCCCCGACTGGCCCGTGACGCCCGAGTTGTTGCGGCACGAGCACGAGGGCCGCGACCCCGCCCTCTACTTCACCCGGATCGTGGCCGAGCAGGACGGCGAGGTGGTGGGCGTGGGCGGCCTGGGGCACGACAGTTTTTCCTTCGAGGAGTGGCGTTACGGGGGGCGCGTCGCCGTGCAGCCGCAGGCGCGGGGCCGGGGCGTCGGGGCGGCGCTGTATGCCGAGCTGTTGCGGCGCGCGCAGGACCGCGGCGCGCGCGAGCTGCGCACCATGCTCAGCGATCTGCCGCAGGACCGTCCCGGCGTGGCCTTCCTGACGGCGCGCGGCTTCCAGCCGGCCTGGGACCGCTACGAGTCGAGTCTCCACACGGCCGATGTGGACCTGGGGGCCTTCGGGGACCTGCTGCGGGACGTGGCGGCCCAGGGGACCGAGTTGCGCCCGCTGGCCGAACTGCGGAGTGACCCGGACTGCGACCGCCGGCTCTATGAACTCGACTGGCTGCTGTTCCAGGACGTGCCGCTGGGCACCGAACTCACCCGCCGCTCGCCCGAGCAGTGGGTCCGGGACGAGCTGGACGATCCCGATCTGCGCCCGGAACTGTCCTTCGTGGCCGTGGACCCGGCGCGCACGGACCCCCTCACCGGCCCCTATGTCGGCTACAGCACCATCGGCTGGAACGCGGCGGGCGACTACGGCTACATCGGCATGACGGGTGTGCTGCGCGAGTACCGGGGGCGCGGACTGGCGAAGGCGCTGAAGGTCGCGGCCATGCGCGCCCTGCACGCAGCGGGCGGCGGCCAGATCCGGACCTTCAACGACGCGCCCAACCGGGCCATGATCGCCATGAACGAGGCGCTGGGCTTCCGGCGCACCGCGACCCGTACCCGCTACGAGCTGCGGCTGGTCCCCCAGGGCGTAGACTCCGGTGCGTGACGCCCGCCCCCCGCCCCCCGGCCCCATACGGCTGCCCATGCTGCTGAGCGTGGATTGGGACGCCTTTTCCGGCACGCGCGAGCTGGTCTTCGACGCGCCGGTCTGGGGCACGCGCGACCGCGACCGGGACCGCCTGGGGGCGTGGGAGGCGCGGGCGGCGCGGCGCGGCGGGGGCGGCTGGGCCGCGCTGGAGGAAGAGTTTCCGCTGTATCCCGGCTGGGAGGCGCTGACGGCCTACGCGGGCGTCCCCGCCTGGATCACGCTGAGCCACGCCGACGCCTGGGCCTGGCTGGAGCGCTTTCCGGGCGAGGACGTGCTGAACCTCGACTCGCACCACGACCTCGCCAGCTTCAGCGGGGACCCGGCGCGGCTGCGGCCGGGCAACTGGGCGGGGCTGGGCCTGCGCGCGGGTCTCATCGGCCACTACACCTGCGCCTACCCCGAGTGGCACGCCCGGCTGCCGGTGGCCGAGGGGTTCGACCTGGAGCGGACGGGGGCCGAACTCGCGCCCCTGCTCCCGCCGGAGGTCCGCGCGCGCGCCGACCTGACGCGCGCCGCCCCACTGCCCGACCCGGCCGAGGTCCGCGCCGTGCTGCTGGTCCAGTCGCCCGCCTGGACCAGCCCCGCGCACGACGCCGCCCTGTGGGCGCTGGCCGGCGCGCTGAACGCCGCGCCGCTCGTGCCCCCCCTGCACCGGCCCTGGCCGGGCTGAGCCCGGTTCAGATGCGGGCGTGCGGAGTCGCCGACTGCTCTATGCTGAACGGTACGCCGGGCAGACCCCCCATCCCGGCCGGAGACTGACCATGACTGTGTCCCCCGCCGGAGTGCGCTGAAACGTATGGCCCCGCCCGCCGAGTCCGCCCCGTTGCCCCCGACCTACCAGGTGGGCCTGTTCGCGCTGGTCCACCGCCAGGACACGCTGCTGCTGGTGCGGCCCCATGAACTGCTGCTGCCCGGCGGCCCCCAGAGCCTGCCGGGCCTGCTGCTCGGCGCGGTGTCCAGCGGCCTGGGCACGGCCGAGAACGCGCTGCGGCGCACGCTGCTCTCGCAGGTGGGCATCTCGGTGGGCGACCTCGTGCTCGTGGGCAGCCATGTCACGCGCGCCGGCCCGGAGGCGACCTACGCGCGCCTGAACCTGATCTTCGGCACCGAATACTGCTCGGGCATCCTCAATCCTCAGCCGGACGTGCTGCGCACCGCCCTGTGGATTCCGCGTGCCCAGCTTGCGGAGCATGTGCCCCACTGGCTGCGCGCGGCGATGGAGGCGCTGCCCGGCCCGGCGGCCGCACGCGCCGAACTGGTGCCGGCCGCCGGGGGCCTGAGCCTGTTCGGGCGTCGCCGGGGGCCGGACCCCGAGAAATGAAAGTGGCCGCGCGCCTCTCCCGACCGGGAAGGGCGCGCGGCGCGGCTGAGCGGGAAAGTTACTGGACGCCGCCCAGGCCCAGGGTGACGTTGGCGCGGGCGGTCGTGCGGTCGTAGACGCACTGCATGGTGGCCTGCGCCAGCGGGCGGCGGGCCTCGCCGTTGCCGGCGGCGATCAGGACCGGCACGGCCAGACCGAGCTGACCGGGGGCGGCTTCCTGCACGCCCTGCACGATCTGGCTGGGCGTGGCGACGGTCTCGACGACGGCGCGTTCGCCCTGGCGCAGCTGGTTGGCCTGGGTCAGCGCCTGGCCCAGCGGCACCGACTGCCCCTGGAGGTTCAGGCTCAGTTCGTTGGGCTCGTGCAGGCGCTCCTTGCAGGCCTCGATGAACTTGTACTTGCTGATGCCGTAGGCGTCGCGGTCGCTGTACAGCGGATTGTGGCGCGCGGTGAAGACCGTGACGAAGCCCAGCAGCAGCACGCTGAGCAGAATCGTCAGCCACAGCAGGATGCGTCCCTTGTTTCTCCCGGCCTGGGTCACGTTGCGCGCAGTCATAATGCCCTCAGCATACCGCGCCGCCACGAGGCGACCGTCCCGGGGCCGCGCCGGACAGGATTCCGAGAGAGTCGCCCGCATACAGTGAAAAATGGAGCCTTCCTTTGACCCATCTCGACCGTACCCCACCCGGTTACCGCCTGCTGCGCCTGCTCGGCCAGGGCAAGACCTCTCAGGTTCACCTGGCCCTCGGCGACCGGGGGCAGGAGGTCGCCCTCAAGCTGCCGCACCCCGCCACCCTGGGCGAACAGGAGGCGGCCGAGCGTTTCGGCAACGAGGTCCGGCTGACCCTCAAGTTCCGCCATCCCCACATCGTGCGCGGCTACGCGGGCACCGCCTTCGGGCCGCAGGCGTACCTGGCGCTGCGCTACTACCCCGGCGGCCCCCTCAGCGAAACGCTGCTGCTGGCCCCGCAGGCGCTGGGCTGGGAGGCGCGGCTGCGCGTGCTGGCCGATCTCGCCTCGGCCCTGACCTACCTGCACGCCCTGGGCGCGGTCCACCAGGACGTCAAGCCGCAGAACGTGTACCTGGACCCGGCGGGCCGCGCGGCGCTGGGCGACCTGGGCAGCTCGTACTTCGTGGCGCAGGGCGGGCCGGTCAGCGGCAGCCCCTTCTATATGGCCCCCGAGATCTATCACGGCGAGGCGAGCAGCAGCGCCAGCGACGTGTACAGCCTGGGCATCCTGAGCTACGAACTGCTCAGCGGCCTACGCCCCTTCCTGGGCCAGAGCTACGAGGAACTGATGGTGGCGCACCTGACCCGTTTTCCGCAGCCACTCTCGCAGGTCGCCCCCGAACTGCCCCGCGCCGCCGCCCGCCTGATCGAGCGGGCCTTCGCCAAGCGCGCTTCCGACCGCCCGGGCGCCGACGAGCTGCGCCGCGCCCTGCTGCTGGCCCTGGGCGAAACCCCGGGCGACGAGCAGGTCGAGGAGGAGCCGGCGGCCCCCAGCGCCCCCGCTGCCCCTACCGGCCGTCACGCTGCGCCGGGGCGCGCTGCCCAGGCTCCGGCCCCGGCTTCTGTGCCTACCGAGCCGCCGACCCCGGAGCCGTCCGGGGACGCCGCAACGCCGCGTCCGGACCGCTGGCGGCTGTTCCGGCGTCGCAAGTAGCGCCTGGCTCAGGCCGGCGCTGTCCCGCTGGGGCGGCGCAGTTCGAAGGCCCCCGGCAGCGCCGCGAAGCCCAGGCGGCGGTTGACCGCCAGCATCGGCGCGTTGGTCGAGAGGTTGTTGGTCTTCATGCGGGTCAAGCCCGCCGCACGCGCCCGGCGGATCGCCTCCAGCTTCAGGGGCAGCGCCAGCCCCCGGCCCCGTGCGGGCAGGGTCAGGGCGGTCAGCTCGTTGTAGGCCAGGTCGCCGTAGCGCACCAGGGCCGAGGTGCCCAGCCACCCGCCGTCTGGTCCGGTCGCCAGCACCAGCCATTCGGGGTGCGGGTCGTGGTCCAGATGCAGCGAGGCGCGGACCTGCGCCGCTGACCAGCGCGGGTGTCCGGCGAGGTCGGGCGTCTCGGTGAGGCGCTCGGCGAAGAAGTCGAGATACCGGGCCAGGCGACCGGCGTCCGCCCCGCCCAGGTCCGTCAACGTGACGCCCTGGGCCGCCGCGCGCTCCAGATCGGGGGCAAAGGGCGCCTCGTCGAAGGTCGTCAGGTCGAGCACCGAGGCGAAGCGGTGCCGGTGCCGCGCGAAGCCCCGCCCCTGCGCCCAGGCGAGGCTGGCCGGATCGTCGTCGGCCACGCCGGCAGCCAGGGGGACCCCACCCGCTGCGGCCCGCACGGCCTCCCACAGCGCCGTGCCCACACCCCGGCCCCGCTGCGCGGACGGCGACCACCACCTGGGCGTGCAGGAATTCCGGCGGGTCGAAGGGGAAGCGGTGCAGCCGCGCCACCCCGGCCAGCCTGTTCCCGCTTTCCCAGACCCAGCGGCGAGAAGGCTCGGCGGGGTCGTGGCGGGCGTCGTCATCCAGCAGGCGCCCGGGGGTGGTCTGCTGGACGAGCGTGGCGTTCGTCAGGGCGGCCCAGGCGGGCGCGTCGGCGGGCGTGAAGGCGCGCAGGCCCATGCCTTAGCCCTGCGCCTTGACCATCTGCCGGATGGCCCCCAGGTGGTAGGCGACGTGGGCTGTCGCCCCGGCCAGCCCACCGGTCACGTCGCCGTCCAGCGGGCGCGTTTCCCAGCTCCGGGCGAGGGCCACGGCGCCCTCGTAGGCGCGGCGCACGCGCGACTGCACCTCGGTCCACTGGGTGTCGCTGACGGCGGCGGGCAGGAAGCTGCCCTTCCAGTCGAAGGGGCCGCGCTCGCCCCGGTCCCAACGCACCAGGACTTCGAGGTGCAGGGCCGTGTGCCGCGCCTGCCCGGCGACCGACGTGCCGCCCACGTCGCGGCTGGCCTGTTCGGCGCTCAGGGCTGCCAGGGTGGCGAGCAGCCCGTGGTTGCCGCTGCCGTCCCGGGCGGTGCCGTCCAGAAAGGAGGTGCCCTCGCCGGGGACGCCGCCCTCGACCGCCTCGCGCAGGAGGTCGAGCAGGCCTTCGATGGGAGACTGGACCGCGGGGTCTTCGCTCATGCCCAAGCCTAAGCCGCCCCTGTCTCCCTGCTCCTGCGCCAGATGGCTTAAGGACGCCGGCAGAGGAGTTGCGGCGTCCTCTTGCTGATCTATCTACTCCTCGCGGTAGGCGCCCAGACGGCGGAACCGGGCGGCGCGCTCGTCCACCAGACGCTGGGGGTCCAGGCCCGACAGTTCGTCGAGGTGCCGGCTCACGGCGTCGCCCAGGCGCGCGGCGGCGGCCTCGGGGTCGAGGTGCGCGCCGCCCGGCGGCTCGGGCACGACCTCCTCGACGATGCCCAGTTCCAGCAGGTCGCCCGCACTCACCTTGAGGGCCTCGGCGGCCAGTGGGGCCTTGCTCGCGTCCTTCCAGATGATGCTCGCGGCCCCCTCGGGCGAGATGACCGAGTACCACGCATTTTCCTGGATCAGCACGCGGTTGCCCACGCCGATGGCCAGCGCGCCGCCCGAGCCGCCCTCGCCGATCACGGCGCACACGGCGGGTACGCGCAGCCGTACCATGCGCTGGATGCTCTCGGCAATCGCCCAGCCCTGGCCGCGCTCCTCGGCCTCCAGGCCCGGATAGGCCCCCTGGGTGTCGATCAGGGCGACCACCGGCAGCCCGAAACGGTCGGCGAGGTCCATCAGGCGCGCGGCCTTGCGGTAGCCCTCGGGGTTGGCGCTGCCGAACCGGCGCTTGATCTTGGACTTGGTGTCGCGGCCCTTCTGTTGCAGCAGCAGCATGACCGGCCGCCCCTGCCAGCGCGCCGGCCCGCCGATCAGGGCGGGGTCGTCGCCGTAGGCGCGGTCGCCGTGCAGCTCGGTGAAGTCGCTGCACAGCCGCTCGACATAGTCCAGCGCGGTCGGGCGGCCCGGCGTGCGGGCCAGCCCTACCCGTGCCCAGCGGGTCATGGGCGCGGCGGGGGCCGGGGCAGCCGGGGCGGCGGCCTGGCTCCGCAGCCGCTCGACCTCGGCGCGCAGGGCCGTGAGGACGGCGTCGAGGTTCTGGCCGGTCTTGTGGGCGGTCGCCTCCAGGTCGCGCACGCGGGCTTCGAGTTCCCGCAGGGTATCGGCGGGCGCGCTCATGGCCGGGCCTCGGGGACTGGGGCCGCCTGCACGTTGAGGTCGGGGGTCTGACGCGTCAGGACGCCCAGCAACCGCGCGAGGTAGGCGCGCTGTTCGCGGCGGTCCACCACGTCGTCCACCATGCCGTGTTCGAGCAGGAATTCGGCGCGCTGGAAGCCTTCGGGCAGGTTCTGGCGGATGGTCTGCTGGATGACGCGCGGCCCCGCGAAGCCGATCAATGCGCCCGGTTCGGCCAGGATCACGTCCGCGATGGTGGCGAAACTGGCGGTGACGCCGCCGGTCGTGGGGTCCGACAGGATGCTGACGTACGGCAGCCCGCGCGCCATGAGGCCTTCGAGGGCGACCGTGGTCTTGGCCATCTGCATGAGCGACAGGGCGCTTTCCTGCATGCGCGCGCCGCCGCTGGCCGCCACGATGATCAGGGGCAGGCCCGCCTCGGCGGCGTGTTCGGCCGCGCGCGCGATCTCCTCGCCCACCACGCTGCCCATGCTGCCGCCCGAGAACTCGAAGTCCATGATGGCGACCGTCACCGGCAGGCCGTGGATGGTCCCGGTGCCGGTCAGGATGGCGTCGGGGCGGCCGGTCTTGGCCTGGGCGCGGCGCAGCCGCTCGGGGTACGCCTCGATGTCCACGAAGCCCAGGGGATCGGTGGGGTGCACCGCTCCCGAGCGCTGCGCGAAGCTGCCCTCGTCGAGCAGCACTTCGGCGCGCCGGGCGGCCCCCAGCCGCAGGTGGTGGCCGCATTTGGGGCACACGTAGGCATTGGCGAGGAGGTCGCGGTTGTACAGCCCCTCCTTACAGGCCGGGCACTGGGTCCACAGGTCCGGCATCTCCGCGCCCGCTTGCTGCTGCGGGCGGCGGCGCCGGAAAAAACGGTCTAACGCCATGAGGTCATTCTCCTTCTTGGCCGCATTCTAGTGTCGCCGTGCCCCCCCGATTGCACCGGGTTCAGACTCGGCGGCGTGCCCGGTTGCCGCCTAGCCCAGCTTGCGCTTGAGGTAGTCGTCGATCTGGGCGAGTTGCAGGTTGAGGTCGCGCGACAGGGTGTCGATCCGGGCATGGACCGCCTCGAGTTCGGCGTTGCCGGGCGTACCGGCGCCCAGGGCCCCGAGCCGCTGGTCCAGGTGACTCTGCAACTGTGCGAAGCGGCTGCCCTCCTGGGTGTCCAGGCTCACGCGCAGGGCCTCCATGTCGCGCAGCAGCCGGGCGCTGTCGGCCTCGGCGCGCAGCTTGGCGACCCCCACCCAGAAATAGAACACCAGCATGGGCACGAACATGACCGCCAGCAGCAGCAGCCCCAGCGGCAGGTTGGGGTAGGTGGCGAAACCCAGGTTTAAGGTGTGGGGATACATCAGAAAATTGGTGTTCAGCGCCGCGAGCAGGCCCAGCAGCACCAGAAAGACGATGAGCACCACGATCCGCATGGGTCACGCTAACATTCCGCCGCGTGGCGGGCCGTTGGGCGATGGTTCATGCAGGTGGTGGGCCGGGGGGCAGCTCCGCCGGACCCGCTCTCATCCGGTCCCGCTATACAGGCTCCCCGCGTCCCTGTAGGCTGGACGGGTGCTGTCCCTGCAAAAGGCCTCCAACATCCTGGGCGCGTTCAGTGCCGAGCAGCCCGAGTGGGGCGTTCGGGCGCTGGCCGCCCACCTGAACGTGCCGCGCGCCACCGCGCACGCCTACCTCGCGGGCCTGACCGAAGCCGGTTTCCTGCGCCGCACCCCGGCCGGCAAATACCGGCTGTCGTGGCACATCGCCGAGATGGGCGCGCAGCTCACGGCGGCGCTGCCCTGGTTCCAGGATGCGCGCGCGCTGATCACCCGGCTGGCGCTGGAGGTCCGGGCGGTGGCCTTCTTGTGCGTGCTGGAGGGCGAGGATGTGGTCGCGGCCATCCGCGAGCGCCACCCCGACGCCGACATCGACCTGCCGCTCGACGTGTACCTGCCGGCCACGGCCACCGCGAGCGGCAAACTGCTCTATGCCCACGCCGACCTCACGCCGCGCAGCTTCAGCGCGTGTACCCAGAGCAGCATCACCACGCCCGACGAGTGGCGTACCGAGGTCGCGCGGGTGCGCAAGCTCGGTTACGCCTACTCCATCGAGGAATGGATTCCGGGCCAGTGCACCCTGGGCGTGCCCTACCACTCGGGCGGCGCGGTGGTCGCCAGCATCGGCGTGCAGATGAGCGCCGAACGTTACCTGCGCGAAGAACGTCAGATCCGCGAAAAGGTGCTCCACATCGTGGGCGAGGCCGAAGACCTGGGCTGACGGCTGGGGGGAGCGCTACGCCCGCCCGAGGGCCTCGACCTCCCGTTTCAGGCCGTCCAGCTCGGCGCGCAGCTCGGCGGCGCGGGTGCCCGCCTGGGCCAGACGGCGCTCCTCCTGCTCGGTGAAGCGGGTATACGGGCTGATGGCGTCGCGCAGCCGGGCGTCGGCACGCTCCTGCTCACGTTCGTACTCGCGCCGGACGATCTGTTCGAGGGCGACGCGCAGTTCCGCGACCTTCTGGCGCAGCTGCCGGTGGGCCTGGATGCGTTTGTTGGGCAGCACGAACAGGCCCAGGCTGCCCAGCGTGAGGCCCGCCAGGATGCCGCCCGTGAAGTCCAGCGCCGACGCCCCCACCAGCACGCCCAGTGTCGCCCCGATGCCCAGCCCGCCCGCGAGGCCGCCGACTGCGCCCTTCATGGCGTCCTCGGCGTCGCGGGCGAGCTGGCGGCCCAGTTCCTGCTCGGTCGTCAGCTCCAGGTGGTCGCGCGCCGAGCCCGCGATGCCCTGAAGGAGCGCCGCGCGGTCGTAGGAAAAGCGGGTGCGGGCGACCTCGCCGCTGGGCTGGCGGCGGATCAGGAAGGCCTGCACGTCCTCCCAGAAGTGCAGGTTGGCCTCGACGAAGCGGTCGATCATGCTGCCGAACTGCCGGTCAATGGCGTCGGGGAGGTCAGCCACCGCCTCGCGCCGGAAGCGTTCCTCCAGCTCGCGGCCGTTGAGCAGCCCGCGCACGTTGCTGAAGCGCAGCTGCTCGTCCACGAAGCGGTCGGCGCGGAGCTCGAACTCGCTCAGCAGCCGGGCCACGCGGTTGAGCTGCCCGTCGAGTTCGCCCAGCATGGTGCCCCGGTGGTGCTCGCGCTGCTGCTCCAGGTCGCGCAGCACCCGCAGGTCCTCGCCCAGCACCTGCCTCGCGGCCCCGGCGCGGGCCTCCTCGCCGCCCAGCAGCTCGGCGGCGGTGCCCAGCGGCGAGGCGAGCTTGAGGCGGGTGCGCTCGGTCTCGGAGAGCCGCACTTTCAGCAGCGCCCGCAGCGCCGCGAAGCCCGCGTCCCCGCCCCGCTGCTCGCGCCGCGCACTGACCAGGGCCACGGGCGGGTTCAGGCCCAGCACTCCGCGCGCCCCGGTCATCACGAACTCCTTGACCTGCGCGGCCTGTTCGGGGGTTTCGAGCAGGTCGGCCTTGTTCACGACCATGACCACGCTGCGGCCCCAGCGTGCCGCGAGGCCCAGGAACTGGCGCTCGGACTCGGTGAAGGGCCGGTCCGAACTCGTCAGGAACAGCACGAGGTCGGCGCGGGGCAGGAAGCCTTCGGTCAGCGCCTGGTGCTCGCGGATGATCGCGTTGGTGCCGGGGGTATCCACCAGGGCCACGCCCTCCAGGCTGGGCAGCGGGTAGGTCAGGCGGCTCACGAAGGGGTCGCGCGTGGGTTCGAGCTGTCCCGGCTGCTCGCCGTGCACGAGGACATAGATGCGGTCGGTGGTCGGTGTGACGCCCTCGGGCAGCACCTGTGCGCCCAGCAGCGCGTTCACGAAGCTGCTCTTGCCCGCGTTGAACTCGCCCACCACCACGAGCAGGAAGGTCTCGTCCAGGGTGCGCAGCGCCTCTTTGGCGTGGACCAGGGCCTCGGGCGGGGCACCCTGAAGCTCCAGGAACGCCTGAAGGTCCGAGAGCAGCGTGCGCTCGCGCGTCAGCAGGGCCTGCACCGGGGGAGAGACGAGCATGAGAAGAAGTGTAGAGCCTCCAGCCTGACACGCAGGGGAGGCTCAGGAATTACGAAAAGCCGCTCAGTTGGCCGCGACTTTGCCCAGATTGGTCGGATAGATGGTCAGGTTGTATTCGTCGGTAGAATTAGGTAGACGCAGGAGTTGGCTCCCCGTTTTGCGCGTGGTGGCGAGACTGAGGGTGACGCCGGTCACGGGATTGGTGGCCGAAGTTGCCGCGCCGGTGGCAGAGAGAAGGGAGAACATGGTGTACGTGTTCGCCGTGGTGGTGTAACCGGTCGTCTCGACCGTGGGAGCAACGTAGTCGGAAAGGATATTGGGCGTATTGCTCGCCGGCACGGTGGGGGGAGTCGTGGGGGGATAGGTACCTGCCGAGAAAGCGGTGGACATCGTTCCCCGGTACTCGGCGAGAATCCAGGTGTCACCGTTGGGATCATCTGGGCCCGGATTTCTCCAGCTGTCGGCGCCTGTCTTCTTCACCCAGAGCGAGCGTTTGACCGGAAAGTAAGACAGGAAGCGGTAGCAGCCCTCCTGACTCGCCGGAGCTGTTGTCCCACAGCTCACCGTCAGGTCTTTGGGTGGGATGATCATGGCCAGAATGGGATCAGTGCCCACGGTCCAGACATTGGCGTTGGCACTATTTCCCGAAGGCCGCTGCGTCAGCTCCGAGTCTGTCATTTTAATGGTTGAGCCGGCTGGATAAATGTACCACGCTTCTTTCAGCTTGCCAGCGATCAGCTGCTGGGCATTCAGAATCTCCTGCTGCATCTCGGCTCGACTACTAGATTGGGCTGCCAATCGGCTACTTTGGCTGAAGTAGTTTACAAGTGCAGTGAGAACAATGCCCATGATTGCCATACCGACCAACAATTCCAGCAATGTAAAGCCGCTGTCGCTCTGATTCTTCATTGTGGTCCCAGAATATCGTAGGTCAGGGTAATATCCTGTGGACCGACGACTTGGCTGCCGTTCGGTCCGGACGCACCAGATTGAACAATGACACGGCGCATGGCTGGTATTTGTGCAGTTGCGCCCGAGCCGATCATTGCCCCCGTTGCCGCCGTACATGTGCTGGCCCGATTGATACTGTTGCTGGGAGCGGCGGAAATGCCCGTTCCGGTGGCCACCGCTCCTGTAGCCGTCAGAGGCTGTGCACGGGTATTCAGATTGACGAAATTGACAGTATATCCAGCTGGCTGACTCAGGTTCGGTGCACAGGCACTGTTGTAATTGCTTGCCGTTGACCAAGCGTTGCGGACATTTTCCATAATCTGTTGAACAGTTGAAGTCGTGTCCAGTTGTCTTTGTGCTTGTCTGTTCAGATTAAGTGATCCGGTCAGGGTGGCAGTCAATACGGTGGTCAGGATCCCCAAGAGAGCGATAGCGACGAGCAGTTCTATGATAGTGAATCCCTGATTTGCTAAGTCGTGTTGCGCAGGCCGGTGTTCCACTTACGATCCTGCCTTTGTCAGAATGACCTTTCCCGTCACGCCGACGATTCTAATTTCAAGGTCACCGATTCCGCTCATAGGACTCCTGACTGTATAGACACTTCCGACTGCCCCAGAAAGTTCACCATATGGTGCTTGATAGGTGACATTGGTGGTCGCACCGCCACTTGAACCTTTGAAAATGAGCTGTACGTTCCCAGGTAACGTTTTATTAACCGTATCAACTTTATAAGAAGTGTTGCCGCTGCTGCCGGGTAAGACCAGCACAACGTCTGCGCTGCCACGCTGAGATTGCGAACGTGCTCTACGCAGGTCGGTCGCCACCTGTGAGGCGGCTTCCCGAAGCTCAGCCGAACGTATACTCCGGATAATCCCCCAACTGAGGATAACCATAAGGATGGCAATAACTGACAAGACGACCAGGATTTCAAGAAGGGTGAATGCCTCTTGGCCGAGCCTACGCTTCACTTGGTGAAATCCTTTGTGGTGCCCTGCGTAGTAATCAGGGTGGAGAGGGAAGACTCCGAAGTCGAATCTTCGATAGCCCATTTGGGGGAGACTGGCCAGTATGGCGGATGCAGGCCCTGCTTCAGACGGCGATCATAGGAAAAGTTTCGGCCGTATCCAGGTGAGCTGTCGCCGACGATCCCGAAAGCCCCGTACCAGTTCTCTGTCAGACCACCGATAAGATTGACGTCTCCGCGGCTGGCGCCCCAGTTATAACCATCAACGTTGATTTCCCTCTCGCTGGCGAGGATGGTGGCGTGAATATTCAGGTTATTGGGCGCGTCTTTCTGAATAGATATTTCGCCTGACTGCGAATAAATCCCCAGAATATTCGTTGGATTTTTGGAGCATGTTTCCAGGAGCTTACAGGGGGTGTCCGACATCGTCAGGTCGGTGTCAATATTAATATTTCCCTGTGCAGCGAGTGTTATCTTCGAGAATGATGCCAATGCGGGAGGAGCCTCATCTATCGTCGTTCCAGTAAGATTGCCTGAGACTCTGGTCGGTCCGGCCAAACGCTTGATCTGGCTTCCATAGATTACCCCGTTGAATTTCCCACTTGGTGCTGGCGGCCAAGCCCCAGCTGTCTTCAGATACATATTACCGTCTTTATCTACGCGATACTCTTTGACTGGATTCCCCTTGAAGTTACTGATACACTTCTGCTGGTTTATCTGGTATCGGTAATAAGGAATATTGCTGTAATACTCTATAATACGTCTTTTATTAATCGATGGAGCATTATTGTAGCTGTCGCTAGCGACGAATCTGTTCAAGCTGTTGGAGTAGGTATCGGCATATGCCCAATACCCGGTATCCCATGTGCAGGCATCCGAAGTATTGTATATTTTGATATACTGATAGACTGGAGTAGTTTCCTGCCATTTGCCATTTTCATATTTATTTAAAGCCGAGCCGGACGAGTCGCCTGCAAACATCTCCAGACCGGAAGTCGCATCGTCCAGTGTAATCCCGGTCGTCCCATCTGCCAAAAGAATGCCGTTGCTGTCCTTGCCTGCAGCTGCATTCTGCTGATTATTGGCATTATTGGGAAGTGGTGAGAAACCTGCGGTAAAGTCCGGTGCCACGTCTGTATTGTCCTCTTTGCCGTCACCGTTGCTATCGAATACGACTTTCGTATTGTCCCTCATGCTTTTCAGAAGGGCGGCGTTCTTTTGGCTGTCTGTTCCGGAAGTGGCTGTATACGCATCGCCTCCTATGTAGACACCTGCTTCCTTGCTGCAGTTGAAGTCTGCGGGAACAATCTCCGGCAAATTGGTGCATCCCGCGCTCATTACCTCACCCTTGAACTGGGCCTGAGCATCCTTGGTAAAGAGAAATTTCTCGTTGGTAAATACAGAGCCTTCGAAAACCTGTCTATCAAAGTTGATGGATGGAGCTGTCGAATTTTTGTTGGCATAAGACCTGTGGTGCATCGTCCGAAGGACGTCCTGGTCCAGCGAAGGCAGAGAGATCTCAAACCACCATATTCCAGAGCCTGCATTGCTCCGTGCAGACAGGACTCGCGTGGATGACGCGTCATTGCCCCGCGCCGCCGTACTATCCACAGCCACGTAAAAACGGAATCGTGCGTCGGGAAACAGCTCGACTACCCGGAGTGGCCTTAATCGGAAAGTGGTGTTGGCCGTTGTCATTCTATTGCTCTTCGACCGCATGATGTCATTCCAGAATGACAGGCGTGAATCGGAGCTTGTGACGTCCTGTGGTTGTTCGGCTCTGGGGAGCTGGTTATAGATCAATGGATTGATCAGATCGGCAAGAATTTGAAATTGATTGTTCAAGGTCAAGATAGATTGTGACGGTTCGCATTTGCGTGCATTGGGATAGACTGTGACACCGTCTTTAAGCGGTGAAAAGTCAGCTCCACTGGTCCACTGCGTGGCATTATACGTACTTAAACCACAGAACAATGCTCCATATAGTCTGAGTTGGTCAATTTTTGTGGACGCCGGTACCTTGATGATATCTTCGTCCAATCCACTGGAATTTTTGACAGTTCCCTTGGAAAGTATGGTTTGTAGATCGGAAAGTTTACTGCGAATCAGACTGACATTCGACTCTGCGGTGTATTGCGCCCTCAGTGTCGCGGCCTGATCAGCCGTGTTCTGCCGACTGCCCAGACTCAGTTGCACGGTAGCCGCTAGGATGCCTGCCAGTAGGAGCATGGTGAATAGCACCACCACTACCAAGGTGGCCCCACTCGTTGCTACGGGTCTAGTCTTCACACTGGCATTGTCCCTGCTGAGCTCTGACAACCGTCACACCCGAACGGCCCGCCCCCAATCGGGTGTCGTGACCTGTCAATACCGCCTACACTGACGGTCTTATGGCTTTCTCCCTGCCTGTTCTGCCTGTTCCCCGGCTCATCCAGCACAAGCGCGACGGCGGCGCGCACTCCCGCGCCGAGATCGAGGCGCTGGTGCAGGGCTTCACGCGCGGCGAGATTCCCGACTATCAGGTGAGCGCGTGGCTCATGGCGGTCTTTCTGCGCGGCATGACGCCTCAGGAGACGGCCGACCTCACCCTGGCGATGGCCGCGAGCGGCGACCAGATGGACCTGGGCCGCCTCCAGGACACCGTGGACAAGCACTCGACCGGCGGCGTGGGCGACAAGACCAGCCTGATCCTGACACCCATGCTCGCCGCGCTGGGCCTGACCGTCGCCAAGATGAGCGGGCGCGGCCTGGCGCATACAGGGGGCACCATCGACAAGCTCGAAAGCATCCCCGGCTGGACCCCGGAGCTGAGCGAGGAGCGCTTTCTGGCGCAGGCGGCTGAGATCGGGCTGGCGTTGGTCGGCCAGAGCCGCGACCTCGCTCCGGCCGACGGCAAGCTCTACGCCCTGCGCGACGTGACGGCCACCGTGGACAGCCTGCCCCTGATCGCCAGCAGCATCATGAGCAAGAAGCTCGCCTCGGGCGCGCATACGGTCGTGCTGGACGTGAAGGTGGGAGCCGGGGCCTTCATGCGCACGGTGGCGGACGGCGAGGCTCTGGCCCGCGCGATGGTGGACATCGGTACGCACGCCGGGCGACAGGTGCGCGCGGTTCTGACCGAGATGGACACGCCCCTGGGGCACCTCGCCGGCAACAGCCTGGAGGTCCTGGAGGCCCTGAGTACCCTGCGCGGCGAGGGGCCGGCCGACCTGCACGAGCTGTGCGTGGCGCTGGCGGTCGAGGCGCTGGCGGCCCACGGCGAGGCCGAAGACGCGGCGCGTATGCGGGCCGAGGCGACCCTGCATGACGGCTCGGCGCTCGCCAAGTTCCGCGCCTTCGTGGAGGCGCAGGGGGGCGACCCGACCTACGTGGACCAGCCCGAGAAATTCGATGTGGCTCCCGGCCGCGCCGAGGTGACGGCCCCGGCGGCGGGATTCGTAAGCGCCGTGGACGCCCTGGGCGTGGGCCGCGCGGTGCTGGCCCTGGGCGGCGGCCGCGAGCGCAAGGGCGAGGCGATCGACCACGGCGTCGGCGTCGAACTGCTGAAGAAACCCGGCGAGGCCGTCATGGCCGGTGAGCCGGTACTGCGCGTGTATCACCGTGATGGCCGGGGCCTGGGCGCCGCGCTGGAGCTGCTGCGCGCGGGCCTGAGCATCGGCACGGAGCCGGTGGCCCCCGCCCCATTGATCCTGGGCCGCGTTCACTGAGAAAGCTGGCCCCCAGCCCGGAAGGAGCTGGGGGCCACAGGAACCCGGTTGGCTGGAATGCTGGACCTCATTGCCGATCCAAATAAAAAAATCTCCCCACTTGGAGTGGGGAGATTTCGTCTGGTGGGTCGTGTAGGAATCGAACCTACAACCCGCTGATTAAGAGTCAGCTGCTCTGCCAATTGAGCTAACGACCCAGAGCGGAACGAAGTATATGGGGAGGGTGTCAGGTTGTCAAGCGTCCCGCTGGCAGGACAGCCCCCGCGTGCTCCAGCGGCTTCCGGCCTAGCATGGCAGACATGTCCGACACGCCGCCTGCTGCCCCCACGCCCGAATGGAGCTACGAAACCGAAGCCGTCCAGAGCGGCATTCCGCGCGGGTTGGGCCAGACCATCGGCTTTCCCATCCATGCGGCCGCCGCCTTCCAGTTCGATACGCTGGAGGAAGCGCAGAGCGAGTTCGTGCACAACACCGGCCTGAGCTACGCGCGGCTCCAGAACCCCACCGTCAAGGCGCTGGAGGGCCGTATCAGCGCCCTGGAGGGCGGCGCGGCCACCGTGGCGGTCGCCAGCGGGCAGGCGGCGACCCTGACGGCCATCCTCAGTGTGTGCCGGGCGGGCGACCATGTGGTGTCGGCGTCCAGCCTCTTCGGCGGCACGACGGGCATGCTCAGCAACATCCTGCCCCTGATGGGCATCACGGCCTCGCTCGTCGAGAACACCCCCGGGGCCATCCGTGCGGCGATGCAAGGCAACACCCGGCTGGTGTGGGCCGAGATGATCTCGAACCCCGCCGGGGACGTGGCCGACATCGGGTCCTTCGCCGAGATCGCGCATGAACGCGGCGCGCTGCTCGCCATCGACAACACCTGCGGAGGCGTGGGCTTCCTGTGCCGGCCCCTGGAGCACGGCGCGGACATCGTGGCCCAGTCGCTGACCAAGTGGGCGGGCGGGCACGGCAGCGTGCTGGGCGGCAGCGTGACGGTGGGGCAGAGGCAGGACCTGAGTCGCAACCCGGTCTTCACCGACGGCGGCGAGAACAGCGTCCTCGCGCAGCGCGGCGAGGCGGCCCTGGCATGGCGGCAGCGCTGGCTGGGCGCGCACCAGCTCGGGATGACGCTCGCCCCCCACAGCGCCTTTCTGGTCGCGCAGGGCATCGAGACCCTGGCCCTGCGTCTGGAACGCGAGAGCGCGACCGCGCTGGGACTGGCACGGTGGCTCGCGGCCCACCCGCGCATCGGCAAGGTCAGTTACGCGGGCCTGCCGGACCACCCCCACCATGCCCTCGCCCAGAAGTACCTGCCGCGCGGCCAGGGCGCCGTCCTGACCTTCGAGGTGGACGATCCCGCCGCCTTCCTGCCCCGGCTACGGGTGCTGCGCATCGCGCCGAACCTGGGCGACGTGCGGACCCTGGTCGTGCACCCGTGGACGACCACCCACGGCCGCGTGCCCGAGGCCGCCCGCTACGCCGCCGGCGTGACCCCCAAGACCATCCGCATGAGTGTGGGCGTCGAGGCGCTGGCCGACCTCCAGGCCGACATCGAGCAGGCGGTGGCCGGGGCGTAGGAGAGACCTGTGGCTTATGGCCTGTCGTTTGTAGAGAAAAACGGCAAGCCCACATCCCTGACCGCCCAGGTTCCCCCGAAGGCCGTCGTGCGCGAAGCGCGCGGGCCATTCCAGGTGGGCTGGGGCTGGCCCCGAGCTGAGCCGTCACGCCATAAAACAGAGCCGCCCCGACAACTTCCGGAACGACTCTTGCCGAGCGCCGCGAAAAGACTCCCCCCTTCTTCTAGGAGGGGGGCTGGGGGGGGAGGGCAGAGTAGACCCCGAACGCCTTCCAGCGCAGAGAAACCTGGGCCTACCGCCTCAGACCACGAACTCGCCCGCCCGCATCACCGGCTCGCGGGCGCCGTCCTTCGTCACGCCGTCCACGTCCATCTCGCCGGAGCCGATCATCCAGTCCACGTGGGTCAGGCTGTCGTTGCCGCCCTTCGCGGCAAAATCTTCGGTGCTCATCTCCACACCGCCGCGCACGTTGAAGCGGTACGCGCTGCCGATGGCGATGTGCGAGGCCGCATTCTCGTCGTACAGGGTGTTGTAGAAGAACAGACCCGAGCGGCTGATGGGGCTGGAGTGCGGCACGAGCGCGACCTCGCCCAGGCGGTGGCTGCCCTCGTCGGTGGCGATCATCTTCTGGAGGGCCGCCTCGCCCGTGCGCGCGCTCGCCCCGGTGATCCGGCCGTCCTTGAACTCAATGCGGATACCGTCAATGAGCACGCCGTTGTACGACAGCGGCTTGGTGCTCACGACCACGCCGTCCACCCGCTCGCGGTGCGGGGCCGTCCAGACTTCCTCGGTGGGGATGTTGGCGGTGAAAGTGATGCCGCCGGGCGTGTCCGCCGCGCCCCCGCCCCAGATGTGGTCGTCGGCCAGGCCCACGGTCAGGTCGGTGTCGCCGCCCCGGAAATGCAGGGCCGCGTAGCCCTTCTCGGTCAGGCGCTCGCGGCGCGCCTTGAGGTTGGCGAGGTGGGTCTGCCACTCGGCCACGGGGTCGGGCCGGTCGGCGCGCGTCGCGGCGAAGATCGCGTCCCACTGCTTCTCGATGGCCTCGGGCTCGCTCGCGTCGGGGAACATCAGCGTGGCCCAGCCGGGCACGGGCGCGCTGATGAGGTTCCAGTTCAGGCGGTTGGTCATGACCTGCTGCGAGTAGGGCTTGCGGTAGGTCGCCAGGGCGCGCTGGTAGGTCGCCACGCGCTGCGGGTCCACCTCCGAGAGCAGGCCCGGGTTCGTCGCGCGGATGGCGATGACGGCGCCGCCGTCGTTCGCCGTTTCCAGCTCGGCGTCCACGCGCCACCTGCTCAGGGTCTCGAAGCTGTCCTCGGGGGCCAGCTCGAAACGGGCGAGGACCACGTCGTCGTCGTCCCACCGGACGTCCACGAAGCTCGCGCCCGCCGCGTAGGCCTCACGCACCACCGCCCGCGCGAGCGGGGCCGTGTCCACCGGGGCCTGCACCAGCACCCGCTGGCCTTCGCGTATCCCCAGGCCTACCCGCACCGCCAGCCGCGCATAGTTGCGCAGCTTGTCCTCAAAAGTCAGGGTCATGGCCCACAGGATAAGCGCCGCCGCGCGGGCCGTCCCGCTTCGCGGAGCGCCGCCTGCGCCGGAGGGCCGCGTGTGGCGGGCTTTTTCCGCGCGGCGCGTGCGGCTGGTGCCGTTCGTGGGTGTGGCGACTCCGGTCCAGGCTTGACCGACGCGCCCTGAACACCTATAGTTCTGTGGCTGGTGTTTCGAGGCGTAGCGCAGCCTGGTAGCGCACTACCTTGGGGTGGTAGGGGTCGTGAGTTCAAATCTCGCCGCCTCGACCAGCACAGAACTCCCTCCTTCGCGGGGGAGTTTTTTGTTGTCCGGATCACTTAAAGGAAAGCCGTTTGGGTGTGCCGGGTGCCCGCCCCTAGGCTGGCCACGTGCCCCCACTGACGACAGAGCCATGCACCGCGCGCTGAGCATCGCCGTACCGGCGGCGTCCACCGACCGGCTGCTGGCCGATCTGGCACCGCTGGACGCCGTGATCGCCCTGAGCGTGAGCCGGGGCGCGTCGGTCAAGCCGCCGGGTGACGTGATCGTGGCGCACGTCCTGAACGACGGGGCCGACGAGGTGCTGCGCCGGGTCGAGGCCCTGTGCCCGCAGTTCTCGGTCGCCACCAGTGAGGTCAGCGCCATTCTGGACCCTGACGCCCACGACCGCGTGCTGCGCGATGTGGACGAGGCGCTGTGGGAGGAGATCGCCGCCGGGCTGCGCCACCAGATCCGCGTGACGCCCAACTTCCTGGGGCTGATGGCCCTGGGGGGCGTGCTGGCCTCGGTCGGCATGACGACGGGCGGCACGCCGCAGGTCCTGGCCTTCGTGGCGGCCTCCATCATCTCGCCGGGCTTCGAGCCGATCGCCAAGGTGGCGCTGGGGCTGGTGCTGCGCCAGCGGGTGGCCCTGAAACTGGGGGCGCAGGCGGCGCTGGCGGGCTACGCGGTGTTCGTCCTGACCGCCGGGCTGACCTTCCTGCTGCTGCGCTGGACCGGCGCGGCGACGGCCGACGATTTCACCGGCAACGCCGAACTCGGTCGCCTGGCCCACCCGACCGCCGCCGAGGTGCTGTTCTCGGCCGCCGGAGCGCTCGCGGGGGCGGTCATCATGTCGGCCTACCGCCGCAGCGTGATCGCGGGGGCGCTCGTGGCCCTGGTGCTCATGCCCGCCGCCGCGACGGTCGGCATGGCGCTGACCCTGGGCCGCCCCGACCTCGCCGCCGAGGGCCTGGAGCGTTTCGGCCTCGACGCCCTGCTCGTGGTGGGGCTGTGCTCGCTCGTCTTCGGGATCAAGCAGGTGGCCGTGCACCGCCGCAGGCCGCTGCTGTAACCGGCGAGGCGGCCTCTGCCCGGCAGGGGAGAGGCCGCAGGCGAGGACCGGGTTCAGTCCATCCGGTCGAGCGCGGCCTCGATGGCGCGGCGGGTCAATTCGGTGGTGAGGCCGAAAGCCAGGTGCGAGCCCGATTCCCACAGCACGGCGGCCAGGGGCAGCTGCCAGGGCCACGCCTGAAAGCCGGTGGCGGGCACGGCGGTCGCGTGGGTCAGGCCGTACATGACGGCTCCGGCGGGGACGCCCGCGCCGCGCGTCACGCCCGGGTTCACGGCGGCCAGGGCCCCGTAGGCCGCGCCCAGCGTCGCCCCCAGGGTGTAGTGGATGACCTGCTGGCCCTTGAGCTTGGCGTCCTTCGATGGGGTGTGGCCGGTCAGGGCCTCGTCGGCCGCCTTGATCATCTCGGCGGGGGGCATGTGGTCCTGGCGGCCGATGGGATCGGCGCCGATCATCTTCTTCTGCTCGGGGGTGGGGGGAAAGGCCTTCTCGGTCAGGCGCTGGAGGGGCGGCTCGGCCAGCGACTTGACGTAGGCACCCACCAGACCGGCCACGGCGCCCACCAGCGCGCCACGCAGGGGATCAGCTCGTTTCATGCTGGGCAGCATAAAGGGCCCACTCCGGCGTCCGGCGGCGTGTAAAGGCCCTCTCAAGCCGCGTGCGTTACCCTGGCCTGTCATGGCTCCCACCCCCGAACGCTACGCCAAGATCCGCCGCGTGCTGAGCAAGCGCCAGCCCACCCTGACCGTCCTGATGGACGAGGTCAACAAGCCCCACAACCTCAGCGCCATCGTGCGCACCTGCGACGCGGTGGGGGTCCTGGAGGCCCACGCCGTGCCGCCCAGGCACGGTACCCTGGCCGCCTTCGAGGGCCACACCTACGACGCGACCTCCGGCAGCGCGCACAAGTGGGTCAGGGTCAACCCCCACGCCGACGCCGTGGGCGCGGTGCGCGAGTTGCAGGGACGCGGCTTTCAGGTGCTCGCCACGCACCTCTCGCAGCGCAGCGTGGACTACCGCGAACTCGACTACACCCGCCCGACCTGTGTGCTGCTGGGCGCCGAGAAGTGGGGCGTGTCGGACGAGGCCGCCGACGCCGCCGACGCCAACATCGTCATTCCGATGTACGGCATGGTCCAGAGCCTCAACGTGTCGGTGGCCGCCGCCAGCATCCTGTTCGAGGCCCAGCGCCAGCGCCTCGCCGCCGGGATGTACGGGACGCCGCAGCTCGCGCCCGAGGCCCTGGAGGCCCTGGCCTTCGAGTGGGCCTACCCCGACCTCGCGCCCCTGTACCGCGAGCGCGGCGAGGCGTATCCGGCGCTCGACGAGGCGGGCCGGATCGTGTCCTGAGTGGGCTGGAGCGCGCTGCTGTGCATAGCGTGCATTGCGTTCGTGCGTTCGCCGGGGACTGTAGGGGGGCGGAACGGTAGACTGCCCGCACTCTATGTTCGGACTCGAAATGCCCCCTATCACGCCCGAATTCTGGGCGATTCTCGGCACCCTGATTCTGCTCGAGGGGCTGCTCTCGGCCGACAACGCGCTCGTGCTGGCGGTCATGGTGCGTCACCTCAAGGGCGACCTCCAGCGTAAGGCGCTGGCCTACGGCATCGGCGGCGCGGTCGTGCTGCGCATCGTGGGGGTGCTGCTCGCCAGCTACATCCTCGAATACTGGTGGCTGCGCGCCTTCGGGGCCGCCTACCTCGCATACTTGGCCATCAGCCACTTCGTCAAGCACAAGGGCACCGAGGACGAGGCCGACGACAAGGCCAAGGGCCGGGGCTTCTGGGCGACCGTGGTGCTGCTCAACCTCACCGACCTGGCCTTCAGCGTGGACAGCATCCTGGCGGGTGTGGCCCTCATTCCGCGCGGCATGGCCCGCGAGCAGGGCCTGACCATCGTGGTCATCGGCGGCATCATCGGCCTGATCCTGATGCGGATCGCCGCGACCGTGTTCCTCAAGCTGCTCAACAAGTACCCGGCCTTCGACAACGTGGCCTACGCCCTGGTCGGCTGGATCGCGGTCAAGCTCGCCGTCGAGACGCTCGAAGCCGCCCATGAGGTCTTTCCCTCGGTGCCCACCTTTCACCTGCCCGCCGCCGCGTTCTGGGGCGTCATGGCCGCCATCGGCATCATCGGGTCCTTCCTGGCGACCCGCAAGCCCGCGATGAGCGACGCCGCCGCCGAGGCCAAGGCCGAGGCCGTGGTCGGCGAGATCGACGACACGGTGGCCGACGCCGCCGACGGGCGCATCGACGGCCGCAAGGGCTGAGCCGCTCCCCCTCGCCAACTCCCGCGCCGCCCCGGACACGTTCCGGGGCGGCTTTTTCGTGGCCCGTACCGGGGGGCGGGTGGCAAGGTGTCTTCACAAGCCCTGGCCTGGGGCTGACCGGGCGCGGCGTAGACTGGCCGCCATGAGTGACCTGCTCGATACCGTGCGCGGCCTGGCGAAGAAAACCGACAGCAAGATCCTGATGGTCGTGCTCGACGGCGTGGGCGGCCTGCCGCTGACCCTGAACGGCGAGACCGAACTGGCGAGCGCCAAGACCCCCAACCTCGACGCGCTGGCCCAGGAATCGCAGCTCGGCCTCGTGGAACTCGTCGGCGCGGGCATCACGCCCGGCAGCGGCCCCGGCCACCTCTCGCTGTTCGGCTACGACCCACTGCGCTACGTGGTGGGGCGCGGGGCGCTTTCGGCGGTGGGCATCGGCGTCAAGCTCAACTCGGGCGACGTGGCCGTGCGCGGCAACTTCGCCACGCTGGGCGCGGGGCGCGTCATCGACGACCGGCGCGCGGGCCGCCCCAGCGACGAGAAGAACGCCGAGATCGTGACGCTCCTCAAGGGCGCGATTCCCGAGATCGACGGCGTGCCGGTCGAGATCTACACCGAGTCCGAGCACCGCTTCGTGGTCGTGTTCCGCGCGCAGGGCGAGCCGCTGGGCGCCAACCTCAGCGACGTGGACCCGCAGGTGACCGGCGTGCCGCCCATGCAGGCCCAGGCCCAGGACCCCGCGAGCGAGAAGACCGCCGGGCTGGTCAACGCCTTCGTGGCCCGCGCCGAGGAAGCCCTGAAGGGCGAGGAGCAGGTCAACGGCGTGCTGTTCCGGGGCTACAGCGACGTGCCGCACTTCCCCAGCTTCGAGGACGCCTACCAGCTCGGGGCCGCCTGCATCGCCAGCTACCCAATGTACAAGGGCCTCGCCAGCCTGGTCGGTATGGACGTGCTGGAGGTCGAGGGCCACGAGGACGCCCTGGACGGCAAGGTCAAGGCCCTGACCGAGAACTGGGCCAAGTACGACTTCTTCTACTTCCACGTCAAGAAGACCGACAGCACCGGCGAGGACGGCGACTTCGCCGAGAAGGTCCACAAGATCGAGATCTTCGACGAGCTGCTGCCCCAGCTGCTGGCCCTGAAGCCCGACGTGATCGCCATCGTGGGCGACCACAGCACGCCCAGCAAGCTGCTGAGCCACTCCTGGCACCCCGTGCCCCTGCTCATCCGCAGCGAGCACGGCCGCAAGGACCACGCCGCCCGCTACACCGAGGAAGAGGCCCAGAAGGGCAGCCTCGGCCTGCGCCGTGGCCCCGACGTGATGCCCCTGCTGATGGCGAACGCCCTGAAGCTGAACAAGTACGGGGCGTAAGCGGGAAGCGGGGGGTGGGAAGCGGAACCGCGCGGTTCCACTTCCCACCCGCCCTTTACGCCAGGCGCTCGCCGCGCTGCTGGTGCTCGTGCCACGCGGCCCGGAGCCGTCCGACGGCCTCGGGCAGCTGGGCCGGGTCGAGGGTGAAGGGCAGGCGCAGGTAGGCGTCGGGCAGGTCGCCCACGGCCATCGAGGCCCCTGGAAAGAGTCGCACGCCCCGCCGTGCCGCGCCGTGGATGAAGCTGCTCGCGCTGCGGGTGGGCAGTTCGACCCACAGGAACTGCCCGCCCTGGGGCAACGTGAACTGCCAGTCGGGCAGCTCGGCGCGCAGCAGCCCGGCCAGCAGGTCGCGCGCCGGGGTCACGGCGGCGCGGCGCTCGGCCCGCAGCCGGGGCAGGTGGCGCAGCAGGTGCAGCGCGAGGTGCTGCGTGGGCAGCCCGCCGCCGAAGTCGGCCAGCGTCTTGGCCTGCATGACCACGCGGCCCAGGCCGCGCGCGCCCTCGCCGCCCGGCAGCCGCAGCCAGCCCACCCGCAGCCCCGCCCAGTACAGCTTGGACAGCGAACCCACGTTGAAGATGGGCGCGTCCGGCGCGAAACAGGCCAGCCGGGGCGGAGGCGCGTCCTCGCCGAAGCCCAGGTCGATCAGGGTATCGTCCTCGATGGTGGGCAGCCCCACCTCGGCCACTGTTCCCGCGAGGCGCTGCCGGGCGCGGGCGGGCAGCACCGCGCCGGTCGGGTTCTGGAAGGTGGGGGTTAGGAAGGCCAGGCGGGGGGAATGCGCGCGTGCGCCCGCCGCGAAGTCGTCCGGCAGGACGCCCTGCGCGGTGACCGGCACGCCCCGCAGCGTCGCCCCCGCCGCCCGGAACACGTCGATGGCCCCGAAGTAGGTCGGGGTTTCGAGCAGCGCCGCGTCGCCGGGGCGCAGCAACGCGCCCGCGATCAGCGAGATGGCCTGCTGCGCCCCGCTCGTCACGACGATCTGCTCGGGTGTGGTCGGCAGGCCCTCGCGGGTATACAGCGCGGCCAGCTCGGCACGCAGTTCGGGCAACCCCAGCGGGTGATACAGCGACTCGGCGAAGGCCCCGGCCACCGCCCCGCTCAGCTCGGCGCGCTGGGCGTCGCTCAGGAGGGGCACGGCCACGGTGAGGTCGAGGTCGCCCCCGGCCGCCCCCACACGCACCGGGCTGCGCAGCTCCAGCGCACGCGCCTGCCGGGGCACGCCCGCCGCCACGCGGGTGCCGCTGCCCCGCCGCCGGATGATCCAGCCGCCGGCCACCAGCTCGTCGTAGGCGGCGACCACCGTGCTGCGGCTCACCCCCAGCAGGGTGCCCAGCGCGCGTTCGGCGGGCAGCGCCTCGCCCGGCGCGAGCTGTCCGAGGGCCACCGCGCCGCGCAGGTGGCCCGAGAGCCTCGTGTACAGGGGCCCGGTGCCCGATTGCCAGCCTGAGAGCAGGGCGGTCCAGCGCGGCGCGTCCATGCGGGCAGCATAGGGGGCCGGGCAGGCCAATCGGGGCCACGGTGCCCAGACAAGCAGGCCAATCGCCGTCCCATTGCCCCTGTCGCCCAGGCCAATCGGGGCCGCACACTGGGACGCATGACCGCCGCGCCTCCCCTCGCCCGTCCCAACTTCTGGCGCGACTCGCACCCCAACGCGGTCCTGAGCGGCCTCGTCGCCATCCTGATCGGCTGGGCGGGGCCGAACGTGCTGATTTACAGCGTGGCGCAGGCCGCGCACCTCAGCGACGCGACCGCCATGTCGTGGCTGTGGGGGCACGCCATCTTCGCCGGGCTGGCGGGCATCGTCCTGAGCCTGCGCACCCGCATGCCCATCCTGTCCACCTGGTCCACGCCGGGCATCGCGCTGCTGCTCACGGCGCTGCCGGGCATTCCCTTCGCGCAGGCCATCGGGGCCTTCCTCACCAGCGCCGTGCTCGTCATCCTGCTGGGCACCTTCCGGCCGCTGACGCGGGCGCTGGGGGCCATTCCGCCGCATCTGGCCGCCGCGCTCAACGCCGCGATCCTGCTGCCCTTCGGCTTTCACGCGGCGCAGGCCTTCGGGCAGGAGCCGCTGCTCGTCGGGCTGATGGTGCTGACGTACTTCCTGGTGCGGCAGTGGCGGCCCCTGTGGGCCGTGGCGGGCGTGCTCGTGGTCGGCGTGGCGGCGAGCGCGGGGCTGGGGCTGTGGCACCCCGCGCCGGTCGCGGTCGCGCTGACCGCGCCGCAACTCGTGTGGCCCGAATTCAGCCTGCGCGCCACCCTGAACCTCGCGCTGCCGCTGACCCTGCTGGCCTTCACCGGGCAGTTCGTGCCGGGTTTCGGGGTCCTGAAGGTGAACGGCTACGAGCCCGCGCCGGGACCGGTGCTGCGCGTCTGCGGACTAGCGAGCGCGGCGGCGGCCTTCGTGGGCTGCCACAACCTGACCCTGGGGGCGCTGCTCGCCAACATCGTCAGCGGCCCCGAGGCGCACCCCGACCCCGCACGGCGCTACACGGCGGCGGTGTGGGCGGGCGTGTTCAACATCGCGTTCGGGCTGTTCGCGGGCACTTTCCTGCACCTGCTGGGCATCCTGCCGGTGCAGGCGCTCGCGGCGCTCGCCGGGCTGGCGCTGCTGGCCGCCATCGGCAGCAGCCTCCAGGCGGGCTTCCGGGACGCGCCGGGCAGCCTCGCGCCCGCGCTGGTGGTGCTCGTGACCCTCAGCGGCGTCACCCCGCTGGGCATCGGGGCGGCCTTCTGGGGCATCCTCGCCGGGCTGGCCGTGCATGCGCTGGAGGTCACGGGCGCGCGGCGGCGGGCGGCGCAGGTTCCAGTGGTCCAGACTCCAGCCGCCCAGTCCCCAGCCACCCAGTCCCCAGCAGTCCAGCCTCCGCCCGAGGCTTCCGCGCCCCGCTGAGGCTTCACCCCGGCCCAGACCCCCGTTCCAGGGACAGGGAACGGGGGTCTGTTGCAGCTGCGGGCAGAGGCGTACAGTGGCTCCACGACCGACAATCCACGCGCCGCTCCCCCTCCTGGAGGTCTGCCCATGAAGACGCCGCTGACGCCTCTCGATCTGGTCCGCCGGGGCCTGAAGGTCTATCCCGACCGCGTGGCGGTGATCCAGCCGGGCGGCCGGCAGTTCACGTACCGCGAGTGGGGCGGGCGCATCTACCGGCTGGCGCGCGCGGTGGCGGAGGCGGGTTATGCCGGGGCGCAGGTCGGGGTGCTCTCGCCCAACACGCACGGCGGCCTGCTGGCCTACGCGGGGGTGCCCTGGGCGGGCGCGGTCCTCGTGCCGCTCAACACCCGCCTGAGTGCCGAGGAATACGCCTTCCAGCTGCGGCACGCCGAGGTGCGGCTGCTGCTGGTGGACGAGTCTTTAGAGCCCCGCGTGCGCGACGTGGCCCGCGACCTGGGCACCGAGGTCTGGGTGCTCGGCGAGGGCGAGGCGGGGGCCGCCTTCGAGGCGCGGCTGGCCGCCCAGGACGCCTCGCCGCTGCCCTACGCGGTCGCGGACGAGGACGACACCCTCACCATCAACTTCACCTCCGGCACGACAAGCAGCCCCAAGGGCGTGATGCTCACGCACCGCAACAGCCTCCTGAACGCCACCGAGACGATCTACAGCTTCAAGTTCGACCAGGACAGCGTGTACCTGCACACCCTGCCGGACTTCCATGCCAACGGCTGGGGCGGGGTCTGGAGCGGTTTCGGGGTGGGGGTCACGCACGTCACGCTGCCGGCGGTGCGCGCGGCCGAGGCCTACGCCGCTATCGAACAGTACGGGGTCACGCACCTGTGCGCCGCGCCGACGGTCCTTTCGATGCTCACCGACCCGGCCACGGCGCGCCCGCTGTCCCGGCCGGTGCGCGTGGTCACCGCCGGCAGCCCGCCGCACGCCCGCACTATCGCGGACATGAACGCCCTGGGCTTTCACGTCACGCAGGCGTACGGCCTGACCGAAACCAGCCCGCTCATCACCGTGGCCGAGCTGAGTGCCGCGCAAGAAGCCCTGCCCACCGCCGAGCGCGCGCCGCTGGTCGCCCGCCAGGGCTTCGAGATGCTGCTGGCCGGCGAGGTGGAGGTCCTGGCCGAGGACCTGTCCCCGGTGCCCCACGACGGCCAGACCCTGGGCGAGATCATGGTGCGCGGCAACCTCGTCATGAAGGGCTATTTCCGCAACCCCGAGGCGACCGAGAGGGCGCTGGCGGGCGGCTGGTTCCATACGGGCGACGTGGCGGTCACGCACCCCGACGGCCGCATTGAGATCCGCGACCGCAACAAGGACGTGATCATCTCGGGCGGCGAGAACATCAGCAGCGTGGAGATCGAGGGCGTGCTCTACGCCCACCCGGCCGTGCGCGAGGCGGTGGTGGTCGCCATGCCCGATCCGCGCTGGGGCGAGGTGCCCTGCGCCTTCGTGGCGCTGCACGGCGGCCACGCGGCCAGCCCCGAGGACCTCACGGCGCACGTGCGTACGCGTCTGGCGGGCTTCAAGGTGCCCAAGCACTACGAATTCCGCGACGACCTGCCCAAGACCGCCAGCGGCAAGTTCCAGAAGTTCGTGCTGCGCGCCGAGCTGTGGGAGGGCCAGACCCGGCTGGTGAACTAGGGCAGGGGGGGAAGCCTACCCCCCCCAGTGCCGGGGGCCGGGCTTACGCTGCGGGTCAGTTGATCCGGGGGCTCCGGCTTCATGCAGGCTTTACACTGGGATGAACATATGGTCAGCGGAGATCTGAGCGTCTTTCCTTTCCTGCCGGTGATGCAGATGCTGCTCTCCAGCGGGCGGGGCGGACGTCTGACGGTCGAGCACGCGCGCGGCGGCAGCCTGTGGTTCGCGCCGGGCGAGCTGCTGCACGCCCACAGCGGCTCACTGGACGGCCCCGACGCCCTGCAACTGCTGAGCAGCCTGGACGCCGGGACCTTCTTCTTCGTGCCCGACGAGCCGGCCCCGCAGCGCACCCTGAACCTGCGCGCCGATCAGGCCCTGGTGGGCATGCTGGGCGACCAGGAGGCTTGGAGCACGCTGCTGCGCGTCTTTCCCGAATGGGGCCGCCCACTGCGCCTGAGCGGGCGCTGGAACGACCAGCAGCCGGTCACGCGGGCGCAGTACCGCCTGCTGAATCTGGTGCGCCAGAACCTCACGCTGCGCGAACTGATCGACCGGGCCGGACTGCCGCCGCGCGGGGCGCTCGACACCCTGCGGCCCTTCATGGCCGGCGGCCTGATCGAGGTCGGCTGAGGCGCAGGCCGCCCGCCCGAGTGTGCGCCCGGCAATTGAAAAGCGGCCCGGCCAGCCCGTAGACTTTGCGGGCAGTGACCGGGAAGAGTACCCGGAGCGGCGCCCACAGGAAGCCTGCCCCATGACTGAGAGGGCTGGGCGGGAAGGCCACCGGAGAACGTCGCCCGCGAGCACGACGGAAAAACCCGCCCCAGGGCGGTTAGACCCGTCCGGGTTGCGCCCGCGACAGCGCAGATCGAGCGCCCTCCATGCAGGGGGGAAACGCGGTGGTACCACGGGACACGGCCTTCACGTCTCGTCCGCACAGGGTCCGTTCCGGCAGCCGGGATGGGCGCGGCGGACGGGACGTTTGTTGTGGTCGCGCGGGGGCCAGGGGAGGGGAAGAGGGAAGATGGTGACGTTCTACGACACTCAGGCGCAGGCCAGGGCCGACGCCGCCGCGCGCGGGCTGCGCGAGAAGGTGCTGTGTTTCGTCACCCGGCCCGGCGAGTTGCTGGTCTTCGACCACGTGCCGGACGACTCGGGCGTGCAGCTTCCGGCAGGCGGTGTGGAACCGGGCGAACTCCCGGCCCAGACGGCCGTGCGCGAACTGCGGGAGGAGTCCGGCCTGTCCCTGGACGGCCCGCGGTTTCTCGTCTCGTATTTCTGGGAAGCCCAGCTCCCCGACCGCTTCACCCGGCAGGTCTGCCATGCCTACGCCCTGAGTGTCCCGGCCGACCTGCCCGATATCTGGGACTACACCGAGGCGAATGCCACGGGGGGCGGCACTTACCTCTTCCGCTTCCGCTGGGCCGACCTGCGCGCCCCGGCCCTGGACTGGGAGATGGACGCCGCCCTGCCGCACCTTCACCGCCTGCTCGACCCTTCCAAGGAGTCTTCACTATGACCGACCCAACCCCCACCCTGCCCGAAGCCGCCGAAACCAACGACGCCTCGACCCTCGCCAAGTCCTTCGACCCGCAGGCCGTCGAGCCGGGCTGGGCGGCGCGCTGGCGCAGCGAACCCTTCCGCGCCGACGCGACGAGCGGCAAGGCGCCCTTCACCATCGTCATCCCGCCGCCCAACGTGACGGGCAGCCTGCACCTGGGGCACGCGCTGGACAACACCCTGATCGACACCCTGATCCGCTACAAGCGCATGCAGGGCTTTGAGGCGCTGTACCTGCCGGGCATGGACCACGCGGGCATCTCCACGCAGGTGGTCGTCGAGCGCCAGCTGCGCGAGCAGGGCGTGTCTCGCCACGACCTGGGCCGCGAGAAGTTCCTGGACAACGTGTGGGACTGGAAGCAGGAGTCGGGCGGCATGATCCTTAACCAGCTCGCGCGCCTGGGGGTGAGTGCCGACTGGACCCGCGAGCGCTTCACGATGGACGAGGGCCTGTCGCGCGCGGTGCGTCACCAGTTCGTGAAGCTCTACCACGAGGGCGCGGCCTACCGGGGCGAGCGCATCGTGAACTGGGACCCGGCCGCCCAGACCACCCTCTCGGAGCTGGAGATCGACCGCGAGGTCCGCAAGGGCAAGATGTACACCCTGTCGTACAAGCTGGAAGACCCGCAGGCGGCGGCCAGCAACGGCGAACCCGGCGAGATCCGCATCGCCACCGTGCGCCCCGAGACCATCTTCGCCGACCAGGCCATCGCCGTTCACCCGCAGGACCCCCGCTTCGCCCATCTGGTCGGGCAGCGGGCGCGCATTCCCCTCACGGACCGCACGGTGCCGATCATCGCGGACGAGGCCGTCGAGATGGAGTTCGGTGTCGGCGCGCTGAAGATCACCCCGGCCCACGACCCCACCGACTTCGAGGTGGGCGAGCGCCACGGCCTCGCGCGCCCCAGCGTCATCGATCTGCACGGCAACCTCACCCGCGACGAACTCGTGCCCGGGGCCTTCCAGGGGATGGAACGCTTCGCGGCGCGCAAGGCGGTCGTGGCGGCGCTGACCGACTCCGGCGACCTGCTCGAAGAAAAGGACCACGACACCGCCATCGGCCTGTCCGAGCGCACCAAGGTGCCGGTCGAGCCCATCGTCAGCGAGCAGTGGTTCGTGCATATGAAACCCTTTGCCGATCAGGTGCTGGAGGGGCTGGACAAGGGTGAAATGCGCCTCGTGCCCGAGCGCTACGGCAAGGTCAACCGCGACTGGCTGGAGAACATCCGCGACTGGAACATCAGCCGTCAGCTGTGGTGGGGCCACCAGATTCCGGCGTGGTACGACGAGGAAGGCAACGTGTACGTGCCCAGCCCCGAGAAGCCCGACCTCGACTGCGACAAGGACCCGCGCTACAAGCACCTGAACCTGCGCCGCGACCCCGACGTGTTCGACACCTGGTTCTCGTCGAACCTGTGGCCCTTCTCCACGCTGGGCTGGCCCGACACCGACAGCGAGGACTTCCGCAAGTTCTACCCGACCCAGGTGCTCGTGACCGGCTACGACATCCTGTTCTTCTGGGTGGCGCGCATGCAGATGGCGGGCTACGGCCTGACCGGGCAGGCCCCCTTCGGCACGGTCATGCTCCACGGCCTGTACCTCGACGCCAAGGGCCAGAAGATGTCCAAGAGCAAGGGCAACGGGGTGGACCCGCTCAACCTCTTCGACGAGTACGGGGTGGACGCCTCGCGCTTCGCCTTCACCTATCTCTCGACCGGCGGGCAGGACATCAAGCACGACCCCCGGCGTTTCGAGCAGGGGCGCAACTTCGCCAACAAGCTGTGGAACGCGGCGCGCTTCGCCCTGCTGCGCCTGTCCGAGGCCGCGCCCGGCCTGACCAGCGACGACGAGCTGACCCACTACGTCCTGAACGCCGTGAATCCGCGCGAGAAGGAGACCCTGCGCAGCCGCGACGCGCTGGGAATGGTGCGCCACCGCGAGGGGCTGACCCTGGCCGACCGCTGGATCATCAGCCGGCTCGACGCCGTGACGGCCGAGGCGACGGCGCAGCTCGACGCCTTCGACATCGGGGCGGCCATCCGCACGCTGTACGCCTTCACCTGGGACGAGTTCTGCGACTGGTACATCGAGGCAGCCAAGCCCGCGCTCGCGGCCGGCAACCTCGGCACGCTGGTCACGCTCAAGGCTGTGCTGGAGCACATTCTCAAGCTGCTGCACCCATTCATGCCCTTCGTGACCTCGGAGCTGTATACGGCCCTGGGCCACCGCCGGCAGCTCGCGCTGCACAGCTGGCCGAAAGCCGACCCGGCGCTGCACGACGCCGAGGCCGTGCGGGCCTTCAGCGCCCTGCGCGCCGCCGTGGACGGCGCGCGCAGCCTGAAAAACGAGCTGGGCCTCTCGCCCCAGGACCGCCTGGACGTGGCCGTGCAGGGCGATCTGGCCGCCACCGTGACCGAGAACGCCCGCGTGGTCGAGGCCATCGCCCGCGTGAAGCTGGTGCCGGAGCTCGCGGGCCGCAGCCTGTCGGCGGTGGAGCGCGGCGTGACGGTGCTGGCGCCGCTGGAGGGTACGGTGGACATTGCCGACTGGCTGGGCAAGCAGAAAAAGCGCCTCGCCGAGTTCGACAAGCAGATCAAGCAGGCGCAGGGCAAGCTGGGCAACGAGGGCTTCGTCGCCCGCGCCCCCGCCGAGGTGATCGAGGAGGAACGCCGCCGCGTGGCCGATTTCGGCGCGCAGAAGGAGCGCCTCGAAGGCGTGCTGGCGCAGTTCGCCTGAGTCCTGGCTTCACGGGGAGCGGCGCCGCTCGGCCCCGCTCTTCCCCCGGTGGGGGTACAGTGGGGCATGTTCGAGCAACGGCGGAAGGACATGGTGAAGCCCGGACCGGCGGCAGCTTCGCGTCCGCCCGGAGCCGATCTCGCCCGGCGCACGCCTACGCGCCCCCCGGAAACCACGGCCAGGAGCCGGCGGGTGCCAGGTGCGGCCGCGCCGCCGCGCATCGCCCGCGCGCAGCATGTGCAGGCTTTCCAGGCGGGCCAGAAACGGGCGCTCGCCTCCTTCCGCAAGGCCACGCCCCGGCTTCCGGCCGGTCGCGCGCGCGCCCTGCGGCCCGCTCCGGCCCTGGCCCCCAAGACGGTCGCCAGGACGCTGCCCAAACCGGCCCTGACCTTTCCCCGGCAGGCGCAGGGAGGGGCGCGTGCGGCGGCGGCTACGTCGCTGCGGACCCCGGCCCAGACCCGTTTCGCCAAGCCGAAGCTCGACCCGGCGGCCCTGAAGCGGGCGGGCGTGCAGCCACAGGTGGCCCTGAAGGCCGCGCAGAAACGCCACGCGCAGGCGGACGCCCTGGCGAGCGGTTTTCTGAAACGCAACCGCCAGCAGCTCGGCGCGGTGCGGGCCAGTGGCCGGACGCTGGGCCGCCAGCCGGGCGCAGATCACGGCGCAGCAGGCGAAGGTGCTGGCCGGGCTGCCCACCGCGACGCGGTCCGCGCGGGCCAAGGTGACGGCCGCCCATGCCCGGGCGGCGGCGCAGGCCCGCACCGGCTCGCAGACCCAGAAGGCCGCCGTGCGCGCCGCTTACGGGGCAGTCGCGCCGATGTACACCCAGGCCGGGGACGCGGTCGGGGCCCAGGCCCGGGCCCGCGCCGAAACCCAGGCCCGCGCCTACGAGTCGCAAGTGACCGGCGAGGACGACAGCTTTCTGGACGGGCCGCTGACCGACAACCGCTGGAAGGCCCGGGCCGGGGCCGCCCGCGACGTGGGCGCCGCCTACGCGCCGGGCTTCCGCGACCAGGCCCAGGAGGAAGCCCAGCGGCTCGTCGGCCCCGACGGCGGTCTGGGGAAGGACCTGAGCAACATCGACGCCGCCCTCCAGGCGACCCTGGGCCTGCTGCGGGAACAGCTGACGGCCAGCCACAAGCGCCTGGACGAGCGTGAGCGTCAGGCCCGGACCCAGGCCCTGAGCGCCTACCGCCGCCTGACCGGGGCGGTCCAGTCGCAGCTGGCGGGCACCCTGAACAGCCTGGGGCAGGCCGAGCAGAGTAGTGTCGCGGCCGTCGCGCGCCAGGCCCAGGCCCACGCCGCCGGCCTGGACCGTCAGGCCAGCGGCGCGCAGGCCGGCCTCCAGAAGAGTGTGGAGGGCCTCGCCGGGCAGCTCGACCGCAGCCTGTCGGGCTTCGACCGGCAGATCCGCGCCTCGCAGGCCCCCGACCCCAGACAGTTGTCGCAGCTGCTGGCGGGCGCGCAGCGCAGCGTGACGGCGGGCCTGCGGCAGGCCCAGGCCGGCCTGGGGCGCAACGTCGCCGGGCTGAGCGCCGGACTGCGGCAGGGGGCGGCGCAGTCCGGCGCGGCGCTGGGGCAGGCGGCGCAGGCCGGGGGCCAGCAGGCGGCGGGCCTCGCCGGGGGCTTCGACCAGGCGGGCGCGGGCATGGTCGCGCAGGCCATGTCGCTGTTTCAGGAGCTGGCGCGCGCGCACCAGCAGGGCAGCGCGCAGGAGGGCCAGGGCACCGGGCAGACCCTGGCGGGCCTGACCCGGGGCCTCGAAGACCTGTACGCCAAGACCCTGAGCGGCCTGCCGGCCCAGCTCCGGGCGACGGTCGGGCCGCTGAGAAAGGCGCTGGAAGGCAACTTCACGAACGAGGACGCGCAGATCCGCCAGAACGCCGAGGAGGCGGCCGCGCAGGTCCAGCCGCGCTGGAAGTCCTGGGTGAAGATCGCGCTGATGGTCGCCGTGATCATCGTGGTGGCGGTCGTGGCGGGGCCGGCCGTGATCGGTGCGGTGGGGGCGATGGCCGGGGCGCTGGGGGCGGGGGCCGCCGCCGGGACCATCGGGGCCGTCGTGGGCGGCGCGATCGTCGGGGCGGCGAGCGGCGCGGTGATCCAGATGGCGAACAACGCCGTGGACAACATCGGCATGGATGCCAAGTACCAGAAGAGCGTCTTCGACGGCGTGGGCAAGGCGGCCCTCATCGGCGCGGCGGGCGGGGCGCTGGGGGGCGCGGGCGGGGCGCTGGTCGGCAAGCTGGGGGCCATGGGCGCGCTGGGGAGCGGCCTGACCCAGAAGGCGGCCGGCTTCGCGCTGGGGACCACCTTCGACCTGGGCGGCAACGTGATGGGCGACGTGATGGGCGGCATGAGCCTGAGCGACGCCCTGAAGAACCTGACCAACCCCGAGACGCTGATGATGATGGCGATCGGCACCGGGGCGGGGGTCGCCGCGCACGGGGTCGCGGTCCGCAATGCCCGCCCCGAGGGGCCGAATGCCGGCACCGGGACGCGCCCCAGTCTGCCCGAGCGGGCGCAGGCGGCAGGCGAGCGCGCCGGGAACCGCGCGGGCGACGTGGTGAACGACCTGACCGGCAACCGGCGGGGGGCAGTGCGCACGGAGGTCAACCCGGCGCTGGCACCGCAGCAGGTTCCGGCCCGGATCACCGGCTACGCGGAGGGTCGGCCCAGAATGGAGGTGGCCCCGAACGCCCACCCGAGAGACGTGAGTCTGCATCAGGAGTATCTCCGCAACATCCGTAGCGAGACCAGTCCGGTGCAGCGGCTGACCGACCGGATACGGAGCGCCCTAGGCGGGGGGCCGGAGGTCGTGCCGGGCAGTCGGCGCTGGGAACTGGCGACCGAGTCGGCCAAGCACGGCGATATGGCCGACTGGCGTTTCAAGGAGGCGCAGGCCCTACCCGCCAACTCCAGGGAGCGGACCAGGCTGCTTCAGGAAGCCCATGACCACCAGCGCATGGCCGCCGACTACGAGCAGGCGGCGGCCAGCGCGGACGCCCGTCAGGTAGTTGACGACAGCGTGATCGAGGCGCGCCGGAAGCTGTATGCCAACCACGACGAGATTCAGGACCTGTTGGGCAAGCCCTTCGACGTGGCGCAGCTGCCTGACCGCTATGTCACCATCGAGGTCGAGGGGGGCCGGAAGGTGGCTGGCCGCCTCAAGAGTGACGGCACCTTCGACATGACGGCGGCCGTCCTGCTGGTGCGCCCCGACGGCACGGTCCAGGTCAACCCGACCAATCGGATCACCTACGACTACATCGCCAAGTACCAGGCCGATCCGAACGCCATTCAGGACCTGAATTTCGGCCGCGACGGCCATACACTGCATCACGCCATTCCCGACAAGGTCTCGACCTCCGATCCCCTGTGCGTCAAGGCCATGCAGCTCACGGGCTACAGTCCGGACCGGATGTCCAACTACCATCCCATGCCCATGGAGCGGCTGTACCGCCAGCTGGACGGCCAGGAGGTCGGCCATTGGTCCAGCCACGCCGAGTACGACCAGACAGTCGTCCGGCCTGCCCTGCGCGATTCGATGCGGCTGCTGGAGACCGAATTCGGGGCCGCGGGCACCTGGACGGCGGACCATCCCCGGATCGCCGACCTCCGGACGGCCATCACGTATGAACTCCAGACGGTAGAACGCATGCTCATCCAGCGGATCGCGGACGGCAACGTGCCGATGACCACGGAGAATACGGCCGGCGGAATGGGGAGAATCCGGTGAGCGCTCCGCAGATCCTGATCGTCCTGCCCGATTCGCCGCGCCACTGGGCCCGGCCCGATCTGGGCGGCGACGTGACCAATGCCGCCGACTTTGATGTGGACCTCAGCCGCTACGAGCAAGGGCAGCCGCTGGACCTGCCAGCCTTCCGCTTCGAGGTCCTGAATATGGAGCTGGACGGCCTGGACTGGCTCGTCCACGAGAGTATGGGCAGCCTGCTGGTCGTCTCGACCGAGTTTCTGGACACGGCACAGGAGGCCTTCGGCCACGCTCTGGAGAGTATGTCCGTGACGCTGGAGCGGGGCGGGCAGCCTTTCCGGACTCGCAAGCGCTATGTCGTCCTGCAACTGGGACCGCCGCGCCCCTTCTTCGATGCCGAAAGATCGGACGCGGTGATGCGCCGGACTTTCGACGGACGTGAGGTCATCGCCTACGTCAAGACCTACGCCCTCACGCTTCCAGAGCAGGTGCCGCCGCTGTTCCGGCTGAGTGTTTCTCCGCACGCCCCCACCTTCGCCAGTGCAGACTTTCTGGAAAGGGCGCGCCGCAATGCCCTGACCAACATCGCCTGGATGGCCGCCGGCTCGCCCTCGCCGACCAACCAGTCCCGGCCCCTCTGATCCGGGGTGCAGAGCTCAGAATGGGCACAGCGGCCGCGCCACTGGCTGAAAGGGGAGGTCATGGGAGAAAGGCCCGGCCAATGCGAGAGCTTGAGATAGCGAACCCCCAGAAGACGGTTGACCTGTCTGTCGCCCTGGAGCAGGCCGCCCGGGGAAAGTCGGCCACGGGCGCGGATTCCGCCGTGTTCCGGCAGCTCGCCGCGTCGCTGGAGCAGGCGGGCTGGACGCCCGACGCCTTCGATCTGGCCGATGAACCGGACCGCCGGACACAACGACCTTTTCAGGCGGAGGCTTTCGCAGAGGCAATGGCCGGGGCCAACCTCTCCGACCTGCCCCGCCTGCACCGCCAGAGGTCACCCGCCTATGTGTTCGCCGCGGGCCTCCTGGCTACGCCCAGGCTGTCACCGACCCTCGACTTCGGGCAGCTTCCCGCCTCCGATCTCGCCGGGGTCTTCGGTCTGGCCGACGCCCTGTGTGAGCTGTTCCGGCCCGTCTACGCGGCGGTTTCGTTCAGGGACCCGGACGCCGCCGAGCCGCTGCCCGGGCGAATCTCCTCCGGGCGGCTGGTCCACCGCTACGGCTTCGAGGTCGTGCCTCCGCGCTGCTACGTGGGGGCAGAGCTGCTGGACAACTTCGACCTGCCGGCCCTGCGGGACCTGGGCGTGGACGTGACCCCCACCGACTGGGGCGCGGTGCGCCTCGACGCCCTGAAAGGCCCCTGGGCCGTTCCCTCCGCAGAGCTGTCGGCGCAGCTTCAGCGTCTCGGGGCCTACTTTGCCGAGCGGGGCCTGATGGGTGACTATTCGCGGGCACTCGTCAAGAAGGCGGGCGCGAACTGGAAGCCGGTCCAGGCCACCTGAAGTTCCTCCGGGGCCTCTTCCACCGCCCGCCCCCGGCTCCCGGATTCCTGCACCCGGTCTAGAACCCTGACCGTAACGCGCTTTCCTGGCCCCGGGGACGGGCGCTAGAGTGAAAGAATCCACAACCTGAGGCCCGGACCGTGGGCCTGCGCGCCGCCCGATCTGCCGCTCTCCTTGTTCCCGACTCCGGAGGTTCCCGCCATGACCCAGGCCAACGAACAGATCGCTGCCATGCTGCACGAAACCCGCGTCATTCCGCCCAGTGCCGAGTTCGCCGCGCGGGCCAACCTGTCGCGCGAGGACTACGAACGCCTGTACCGCCGCAGCCTCGACGAGCCCGACCAGTTCTGGACCGAGGTCGCGGGCGAGCTGGCCTGGATGAAGCCCTGGGAACAGGTCCTCGACTGGCAGGAGCCGCACGCCCGCTGGTTCGTGGGCGGCCAGACCAACGTGGCCTACAACGCCCTGGACCGCAACGTGGCGCGCGGCCTGGGCGACAGGCGCGCGATCGTCTGGGAGGGCGAGGACGGCGAGGTCCGGACCTTCACCTACGCCGAACTGCTGCGCGAGGTGAAGAAGGCCGCCAACGCGCTGGAGGCCCTGGGCGTGCAGGCCGGGGACCGCGTGACCCTGTACCTGCCCCTGATTCCCGAGGCGGCCATTGCCATGCTGGCCTGCGCGCGCATCGGGGCGACGCACAGCGTGGTCTTCGGGGGCTTCTCGGTCTCGGCCCTGGCCGACCGCATCCGTGACGCCGAGAGCCGGCTGCTCATCACCGCCGACGCGGGCTACCGCCGGGGCGCGCTGGTCAACCTCAAGGCCAACGCCGACGAGGCCGCCGCCCTGGCCCCCTGCCTGGAGAACATCCTGGTGGTGTGCCGCGCGAACTGCGACGCGCCCATGCAGCCGGGCCGCGACGTGTGGTGGCACGACGCCGTGGGGGCCGCCGGCGAGGAACACGAGGCCGCCGCCCTCGACAGCGAGCATCCCCTGTTCGTCCTGTACACCTCGGGCAGCACCGGCAAGCCCAAGGGCATCGTGCACACCACGGGCGGCTACATGGTGGGCACCTACCTCACCACCCAGAGCGTCTTCGACCTCAAGCCGGGCGACGTGTACTGGTGCACGGCCGACGTGGGCTGGGTCACGGGGCACAGCTACAGCGTGTACGGTCCCCTGCTCAACGGCGCCACGGTCCTGATGTACGAGGGCGCGCCCAACCAGCCCGACTGGGGCCGCTACTGGGACCTCGTGCAGAAGCACGGCGTGACCATCCTGTACACCGCCCCGACCGCCATCCGGTCGTTCATGCGCCAGGGCGACGAGCTGCCCGCCCGCTACGACCTGAGCAGCCTGCGCCTGCTGGGGTCGGTGGGCGAGCCGATCAACCCCGAGGCGTGGATGTGGTACTGGCGCGTCATCGGCGGCGAGCGCTGCCCGGTCGTGGACACCTGGTGGCAGACCGAAACCGGCTCGATCATGCTGACCACGCTGCCGGGGGCCTTCGCGGCCAAGCCGGGCAGCGCAGGTCTGCCGATGTTCGGGGTGGACGTGGCGATCATGACCCGCGACGGCCAGGAACTCGGCCCGGACGAGGGTGGGCTGCTGGTGGTCAAGCGGCCCTGGCCCAGCATGCTGCGCACGGTGTACGGCGACGACGCCCGCTACCGGAAGACCTACTGGGGCGAGATTCCGCACGTGTACTTTGCAGGTGACGGTGCGCGGCGCGACGCCGACGGCTACGTGACGGTGGTGGGCCGCGTGGACGACGTGCTGAACGTCTCCGGGCACCGCCTGGGCACCATGGAGATCGAGTCGGCGCTCGTGTCGCACCCCTCGGTGGCCGAGGCGGCAGTGGTGGGCAAGCCCGACGCGGTCAAGGGCGAGGGCGTGGTCGCCTTCGTGCTGCCGCAGCTCGGGCAGAGTGTGGACCCGGCGGCATTGCGCGCGCACGTGAGCCGTGAGATCGGCGCGCTAGCCCGCCCCGACGCGATCATCGTGGCCGACGCGCTGCCCAAGACCCGCAGCGGCAAGATCATGCGGCGTTTCCTGCGCCAGATCGCCGCCGGGCAGGAGGTCCAGGGCGATACGAGTACCCTCGAAGACCCCAGCGTGCTGGTCCGCCTCGCGGCCACCCCGGCGGTCTAGCACCCACAGGCGAGAGGGTCCCCACCATGCCTGACGGGGACCCTCTACGCGCCGTGCCCTCCGGTCTCAGGAGGGGAGGCGGGCCGTATTCATCCAGAACGCCTCGACGGCCTGGACCACGCGGTCATAGTCGGGGTACGACACCGGTTTGCAGATGTAGCTGCTCGCGTGCGATTCGTAGGAGCGCCGCACGTCCTGCGGGGCGCTGCTCGTGCTGAACACCAGGATCGGCAGGTGGCGCAGTTCCTCGCTGGACTTGAGGTAGGCGATCAGCTCGAAGCCGTCCATGCGCGGCATGTTGATGTCCACGAGGAGCAGGTCCGGGAGGGGGTGCTGCTCGCGCAGGAGGCCCTGAAGGTGTTCGATGGCGAACAGCCCGTCCGCGCACACCGTGAACTGGGGCGGGACCGTCAGGGTCTCGAACGCGGCCTGGGTCAGGAAGGCGTCGGCCTCGCTGTCCTCTACCAGCAGAATCTGCATCTGCCTGCCCGTTGTGCCTGAAGCCCTCATCTCTATCATTCTACATTGAGTCAGTAAGGAGAGCCTGTTCCAGGCTACGATTGCCGGCCATGCCGGACACTCCGGCCCTGGCCCAGTCGCCGCGCCGCTTCGGCCAGTTGTATAGGAGGCTGCACGAGCGCGAAGCGCACGAATCCCTCGCCCAGCATACCAAAGGCGCGCCCCGGGCTGAGGACCACGCCGGTGTCCTCGGCCAGCCGCACCGCGTAGGCCACGCTGTCTTCCAGGCCGGGCACCCGCGCCCAGACGTACATGCTGGCCTGCGGGGTGGCGACCTCCCAGCCCAGCTCCCGCAGGGCGGGCACCAGGGCGTCGCGCCGCTCCTCGAAGGTCTGCGCGGCGGCCCGGCCCAGCGCGTCGGGCAGGCCCAGGGCGACCGTCGCCGCGCGCTGGATGCCCAGGTAGGCGTGGAAGTCCACCGCGCCCTTGACCCGCGCGAGCGCCGCGATGGCCCCGGCGTCCCCGGCGGCGAAGCCCACCCGGAAGCCGCCCAGATGGTGCGTCTTGCTCAGCGAGTGGAGTTCGACGACGCCCTCCAGGCCCGCGCCCAGAGCACTCGGCGCGCGGTAGCCCCCGAAGGTCAGCTCGGCGTAGGGATGGTCGTGGATGAGCAGGGTGCCCCGCGCGCGGCACCACGCGGCGGCGCGCGTGAAAAAGGCCCCGTCCGCCACTGCCGAGGTGGGGTTGTTGGGATAGTTCAGCAGCAGGGCGCGGGGCGCGAGGTCGCCCGGCACGGCGTCCAGGTCGGGCAGAAAGCCGCGCTCGGACCGCAGGGGCAGCGGCACGGTGCGCAGGCCCGCCACGGCCGCCGCGCCCAGGTAGGGGGGGTAGCAGGGATCGGGCAGCAGCAGCGTGTCGCCGGGGTCGGTCACGGCCAGCAGCAGGTGGGCCAGCCCCTCCTGCGCGCCGATCAGGGGCAGGACCTCGGTGTCCGGGTCCACCGTGACCCCGAAACGCCGCGCGAGGTAAGCGGCGGCGGCCTCCCGCAGCGGCGCGGTGTCCGAGAACAGCGGGTAACGGTAGGTGTCGGGGTCGCGGGTGGCCTCCCGCAGCGCCGCGAGGGCGGCTTCGGGCGGCGGCTGGTCGCTGCTGCCGATGCTCAGGTCGATGACCTCCAGCCCGGCGGCGCGCGCCCGCCCCGCCGCCGCGTTCATCCGCCCGAAGATGCTGCCCGGAACTGCCCCTGCCCGCTGTGACGCCCACATGCCCGCATGCTAGGGCGTGCGCGCGCGCCGGGGGGCGGGCTGGCCGGACAGGGGGGCGGCGCTTCGCCTGCGCCGCCCCCCTGTCCGGCCCTTCACCCTCTAGGCGTTCTCAGCCCCCGACATGCACCACCGGACGCTGCGCCGCGTCTCGCTCGGCCACGCGCAGGACCTCGTGCGTGAGGGGCGGAATGTCGCCCTCGCCCGCCAGCAGGAAGCGCAGGGCGTTGCCGGCCGGGCCCTTCTCCGACCACTCGAAATAGACGTGGGGCGGCACGCCGGTCAGGTCGCGCACGTAGAGCAGGACGGCCGCCAGGGTGTTGGGCACGCTCGACCCGCGCGCGCGCAGGATCAGGTGCGGGCCGACCTTGACCCCCGTGACCGGCACGGTGGCCGCGAAGTCGCTCGCGTCGGTGACCTCGACCTCGAGGAACAGCGCCGCCTGCCCGCCCGACAGGTGGTTGTCGAGCCGCACGTCGAGCGCCTTGAGGACGTATTCGGCGTTGTCGCCCGCGTTCAGGCGGTTGGCGATGAACCGCAGCGGCAGCCCGCGTTCCTGTACCCGCGCGAGCATGGCGCTCGCCCTGTCGTCGAAGACCACGCGCTGCACACGCAGCTCGGTGCTGCGGCTCACGCGCGAGGCCACGCTGACGATGAGGATGCCCAGAATGAACAGCAGCGCGATCCACAGGCCCTCGGGGCGGTCCCGCACCGTCACGACGCTGGTGTAGATGAACAGGAGGCTGATGAGCCCGAACAGCACGCTCGGCCCCCGGTGGCCCCGGCGGCGCTCGGTCAGGAACACGGCGATGGCGGCCGAGGTCATCAGGGCGAGGACCCCGGTCGCGTAGGCCCCGCTCTGGGCGTCCACGTCGGCGCGGAACAGCACCGTCACCAGGGCGCTGATGCCGATGAACAGCACCACCAGCGGGCGGGTCGCGCGCGCCCAGTCGGGGGCCATGCCGTAGCGCGGCAGGTATCTGGGCACGATGTTCAGCAGCCCCGCCATCGCGGAAGCGCCTGCGAACCACAGGATCAGGATGGTCGAGAGGTCGTACAGCGTGCCGAAGCCCTCGCCCAGACGTTCATGGGCGAGGTAGGCCAGCGCCCGGCCGTTCGCCTCGCCGGCCGGCTTGAACACGGTCACGTTGTCCGAGCCGCCCGCCGGGGTCTGGGTCACGGTGACCTGCAGGGCGACCGGGCCGCCCACCGTCTGCGCGGGGACGGTGAAGCTGCCGGTGCGCCCGGCGGGCAGCGTCAGGGTGTACAGCTCGTGCGGGTTGGCGGCGTTGTCCAGCGGGACGTTCAGCACCGCGCGCCCGGCGGTGAGGTCGGCGGCGTTCACGTTGCGCGATAGGGTGACCTCGGGCCAGAAGGCCGCGCGCGGGATCAGGAAGGTGGTCACCAGCGCCGAGCCGAGCAGCATCACGCTCATGATCAGGGCGGCGCTCGTCAGGAGCTTGCGCGTGTTGCGGATGCGCCCGGCGGGCTGCGCCTCGGTATCGCCGGGGTCGCCCTTGACCAGCGGCATGACCACCACGCCCGTCTCGAAGCCCGACAGGCCCAGGGCCAGGCGCGGAAACACGAGCAGCGCCGCCCCGATGATCGCCAGCGGCGAGGCGTAGCTCGAGCGCAGCCCGGCCCACCAGTCGCCGGCCAGTTGCGGGGTCCGCAGCACTTCCAGCGCGCCGTTCCCGACCACCACGAGGCTCAGGCCCAGATACAGCACGACCAGGACCACCGCGATGCCGATGGCCTCCTTGAAGCCCTTGAGGAACACCGCCCCCAGCAGGGCGATGAGGGTCAGAGCGATGACGACCTCCTGGCCGTGCAGCACCGGGCGCAGCAGGGGGTTTTCGGCCATGTGCGCCGCCGCGTCGGCGGCCGAGAGGGTAATGGTGATGACGAAGCCCGTCGCCACGAAGCCCAGCAGCGACAGCACGAGCACCTTGCTGGGCCAGTAGCTCAGCAGCCGTTCGAGCATCGAGAGGCTGCCGTCGCCGTGTGGGCTTTCGCCCGCGACCCGGCGGTACATCGGCAGCGCGCCGAACAGGGTCACCAGGACCAGGACGAGCGTGGCGACGGGAGACAGCGCCCCGGCGGCCAGGGCGGCGATGCCCGGCTGGTAGCCCAGGGTCGAGAAGTAGTCCACGCCGGTCAGGCACATGACCTTCCACCAGGGCTGGGTGTGGTGCTGGGCCTGCGCCTGCCGCTCGCCCTCGTAGAAGCCCTGCGGCTCGGGGGCGCTCGTCTCGAAAAACCAGCGCCGGAAGGCACTCTGGGGGGGTGGGGTGGGGGAGGTCGGATCGCCGGGGGCCTGCGCCATATCCGGCAGCTTACGATGCTGTGCGGGGGGTCAGCTTTGGGCGGCACTTCACCTTGCCCGGGTGTCGGGCTGCCGGCACCGTACCCTGGAACCATGAGCGACCTGATCCCGCTGGCTCCCGGCGCGTTCCTGTTTCCCGGCGCGGTCAACAGCCTCGTGCTGGGGGCCGGGGAGGGGGACGGCGCGCTGCTGGTAGACACCGGTCTGGACGATTCGCATGCCCGCAAGCTGCTGCGCGCGGTGGCGGGGGCGGGCCTGCGGCCCTCGGCCATCCTGAATACGCACTCGCACGCCGACCACCACGGCGGCAACGCGCACATCCTGGGCAGGTTTCCGGAGGTGCCGGTGTACGCGCCCCCGCTGGAGGCGGCGATCATCAATCACCCCATGCTGGAGCCGCTGTCGCTGTACGGTGCGTGGCCCCCGCGAGAGTTGCGCGGCAAGTTCCTGCTGGCCCCCGCCAGCCCCGCGCAGCCGGTGGGAGAGGGCCGGCAGGTGCTGGGCGGCGCGGAGGTCGAGCTGCTGGCCGTGCCGGGCCACGCCGCCCAGATGGTCGCGGTACGTGTGGGCGACGTGCTGTACGCCGCCGACGCCCTGTTCGGGCCGGCGGCCCTCGCGCGCCATCCTTTGACCTTCTGCGCCGATTCGGCCGCCCAGAAGGCGAGTGCCCGGCACCTGGGCACGCTGACGGGCCTGCGCCTGACCGTGCCCGGTCACGGCGAGGCGACCGGGGACCTCGCCGGGCTGGTGGCCGGTAACCTCGGGGCCTACGGGCGCACCACCGGGGCGGTCCGGGAGGCGCTGGCGGCGGGCGAGGCGGGCGTGGACGAGCTGCTCGCGCGCGTATGCGCCGCGCTGGACGTGACGATGAAGGACGCGGCGGCCCTCGTCCTGAACCGCGCCGTGATCAGCGCCCACCTCGCCGAGCTGTGCGCCGGGGGCGAAGCGGCGCTGCGGGTGGACGCCAACCGGCTGATCTTCGCGCTGGCCTGACTGAAGGGTCAGAACGTGAAGAAACGGCTATGGGCGCGGTTTCCGGGCTGGGCGTAGCGTACCGCTATGACCAAGAAGAGCAAGCCCTCCAAGAAAGCCCCGTTGCAGGAGACCTCGGACGGCGCGCCGGTCGCCGCCGCTGCCCAGAACACCGATCAGGCCGACGCCGCGCACCTGAACGTCACCAACAACGCCCTGGTGGACCACAACTACCTCTCGGAAGAGGAGTTTCAGGTCGTCTCCGAGACGCTCCAGCGCAACCTCTCGACGACCATCACCCTGTACCTGAAGTTCAAGAAGTACCACTGGGACATCCGGGGCCGTTTCTTCCGCGACCTGCACCTCGCCTACGACGAGTTCATCGACGAGTTCTTCGAGAGCATCGACGAGCAGGCCGAGCGCCTCGTCGCCCTGGGCGGCAGCCCGGCGAGCGCCCCGAGCGACCTCGAACGCTACAGCGTGATCAAGGTGCCCACCGAAACCGTGCGTGACGCCCGCACCCAGGTCGCCGACCTCGTGCAGGACCTGACCCGCATCTCCAAGGCCTACCGCGACGACAGCAAGACGGTGGACGACCACAACGACCCCGCCACCTCCGACATGTACAACGGCTACGCCGCGACCATCGACAAGATCCGCTGGATGCTCCAGGCAGTCATGGACGACGACCGCATGAACTGAGCCCCGGTTTCCGGGCTTGTTCAGGCCGCCGGGCTCGCCCTGGCGGCCTTTTTCGGCTGGAGGTGCAGGTGGTGGGCAAACCCAAATTCGATTACGCGCTGCACTACGCCGAGCTCGACCTGCGCGCCCATCCCGAGCTGTACCGGGTGGGGACAGGCGAGCAGGGGGTGCTGCTGGTGCAGCCCTACAAGGCCGAAATCCTGCCGCACTGGCGTTTCGCCACGCCGGAGGTGGCCCGCGAGAGCAGCGAGAAGATCTATGCGATGTTTCTCGACTATCTCGCGCAGGGCGATTTCGTGGGGGCCGACATGGCCCGCAAGTTTCTCCAGATGGGCTATACCCGTTCGCGCCGCTACGCCAACCACAAGGGCGGCAAAAAATACGACGGCCCCGTGCCCGACGACAAGAAGGGCCAGAGCGGGGCGCACGGCCGCGCCGAACTGCCCCGCAGCCCCGAGGACCCGGTGAAGGCCGAGTCGGCGCGCATCTTCAAGGCGAAGTGGGCCCAGGCGGAGGAGAATGCCGACTACGCCGCGCGCAAGAAGGCCCACAAGGCGCAGTACGGCTGAGCTGCGCGGCGACACGGTCTGCCCACCTTGAGCGCGGTATGCTGAGGTTATGCACCTTCCCGTAAGTCACATCCTGGCCGGGGGCCGCGCGTGAGCTGGCTCGACCGTCTGCGCGCCGGCCTGAGCAAGACGCGCGCGCAGCTCAGCGGCACGGCCGATCTGGAAGGCGACGTGCAGGCGGCCTTCACGCGCATGGATACCATCGAGGACCTCGAATACGCGCTGATCGCCGCCGATGTGGGCCGCGCCGCGACCGAGGAGATCATCGAGGACATCCGGCGGATCGGGGGCGGCAACCTGCAAGACGCCCTGATGCAGGCGCTGACGCTGCAGCTCGAACCCGACGCCCGGCGCGCCGAGTTCCGCAAGCTGGGGTTCTCGCCCGACGTGGGGCGCGGCCGGGTGGACCCCAAGGGCCACGTGGTCATGGTGATCGGCGTGAACGGCGTGGGCAAGACGACCACCATCGCCAAGCTCGGGCAGTACTACATGGAGCGCGGCAAGAGCGTGATGTTCGCGGCCGGCGACACCTTCCGCGCGGCGGCGGGCGCGCAGCTCGGCGTGTGGGGCGACCGCCTCGGCGTGCCGGTGGTGCAGGGCCCCGACGGCGGCGACCCGGCGGCGGTGGCCTTCGACGCGGCGAGCGCCCGCAAGGCGCGCGGCACCGACCTGCTGCTCATCGACACGGCCGGACGCCTGCACAACAAGCACAACCTGATGGAAGAGCTGAAGAAGGTGCAGCGCGTGGTGGACAAGGCCGACCCCGGCGAGCCGGCCGAGGTGTGGCTGGTGCTCGACGCCGTGACGGGCCAGAACGGGCTGCAACAGGCCAAGAAGTTCCACGAGTCCACACCGCTGACCGGCGTCGTCGTGACCAAGCTCGACGGCACGGCCAAGGGCGGCATCCTGGTGCCCATCGTGCGTGAGCTGGGCGTGCCCATCAAGTTCATCGGGGTGGGCGAGCAGGCCGGCGATCTCCAGCCCTTCGACAGCCGCGATTTCGTGCGGGCGCTGTTCGACGTGCAGCTGCCGCAGTAGTCCAGGCGCACCTTCATTTTCGCGGCTGTCACGGACCGGACAGGCCTGACTTTCTAGTTTGTAGGGACATCAGTCGCCGGTGGGTGTGTTGCCGGCGCCAAGGACCCCTATGACCTGTCGCCCACTGCCCCTACTGCTCCTCCCCCTCCTGCTCGCCGCCTGTGGAAGCGCGGTGAAGGGAAGTGTCGGGACGGCTCCCGATCCTGCGCCCGCGCCCACACCCATCGGCTCCGTCGCCAAGCCGGACCCCGGCGACCAGACCCAGAGCGCCGAGGAAGCGCAGCTGCTGCGCGAGCTGAATGCTGCGCGCGCCGTGGGCCGGACCTGCGGCGGCCAGTACATGCCCGCCGTACCCGCCGTCACCTGGAACGGCTATCTGGCCAAGTCGGCGCGGGCTTACGTGCAGGACATGGCGACGCGGGGCTTTTTCGCGCACGTGGACCCCGACGGTCGCTGGCCCCAGCAGCGCGCCGAGGCGGCCGGATACACCGGCTGGACCAACATCGGCGAGAACATCGTCGGCGGTTACGCCGTGGGCGAGATGACGGCGGCGTGGCTCGCCAGCCCCGACCACTGCGCGGCCCTCATGTCCCCCGAGTACAAGGAAGTCGGCGTGGCCTTCATGCAGGAGGCGGGGCACGCGTTCAGCACCTACGGCGTTCAGGAGTTCGGCAGCCGCTGAGGACCTGTGCCTGCTGGCGTCAGCGGTCGGGCGTGTAGGGTGAGCCGCCGATGTACAGCAGGTCCTGGTCGTAGCGCGCGAAGAACAGGCGCTGCTCCTCGCCGCCCTGGCCCCTGAGGGTGAGGCCGTAGCCGCTGACCGCGTAGGTGCCGCCGGTCTTGCGGGAACTGCTCACCGCGACGCCGGGGCCGCTGCTGCCCCCGAAACGCCCGCCGCTGAAGGTGCCGTCGGGCCGGAAGGTGTAGGTGCCGCCGCCCACCACCATCAGGTCGCCGCCCAGCGCCGTGTTGCCGCCGCCCGAGATGGTCTGGAAGGCGCCATTGAGCTTCGTTCCGGCGGGCAGGGCCCTGGACTCGCCCTTGACCTCGAAGGTGCCGGTCTTGCCGTCCCCCCAGCGGATCACGAAGTCCTTGCCCTGACGGGTCCACTTGCCCCATTTCTGCGGTTCGAGCTGGCGCGACAGTTTGTAGTTGAAGCTGCCCGGCGCCCAGTAGGGGTCGTTGTAGACGGTGCCGTCCTTCAGGAACAGCGAGACGGGGTAGGTCGTCAGGACCATGCCGCCCACCCCGATACCGGTGGACTGTTCGATGTAGGCGCCCAGAATCTCGCTGTCCTTCAGGCCCTGCCCGGCGGCCACCAGAAATTTCTCGGCCGGCTGGGCCTTGAACTGCCAGCCCGCGTCCACGACGGCGAGGGTGGATTGCTTGAGTCCGGCCGCCTGCGCGGCGCTCAGGACCACGCAGCTGTCCAGGGTAATGCCGGTGACGTGGTCGAACTCGCGGACTCGCCCGGCCACCGTCACCTGTCCCTTGGGCGGGTTGTCGGCATCGTTCGCCATGTCGTAGCAGTACACGTCGAAGCGCGCCGCGCGCCGGTCGTCCTCCTGCGTGATGGAGCGCGAACGCTGCGTGGTGCCGCTCACGGCGATGACCGTCCCTAGCGACTGCAACTTCTTCAGGCCAGCGGCGTCCTGCTGTTGCCCGCTCGCCTTGCCCAGCGGCGCGAGGGTCTGTGCCATGAGCGACGAGAGCTGCGCGACGCTGTAGACGGCCACATTGGCGCTGGCACCGGCTGGGCGGGAAGAGGCGGAGGCGGACGGCGTGGGGGCAGCGCCGCCCGTGCCCAGCGCGGCCGCGAGGTTGGGCACCTGAGCGCGCACGTCGAAGGTGTCCGACGAAAACTGGGTCGCCAGGGCCGGGCACGACCGGCTGGCGGGCCCGAGCTTCTGTAGGGCGCTGTCCAGCGCCTGGAGGCTGCCGGCCATGTCCGCCCGCAACTGCGTGAGGGCCGCCCGGCCGACCCGCTGCGTCAGCTGCGCCTCGAAGGCCCCGAGGTTCTGGGCCTTGATCCACGCGGCGTAGGCCTGATTCACCTTCGCGGCGCTGGCGGGGTCGCGTTTCACGCAGGTGTCGCGCAGGTAGCCGGCCCCGACATACAGGGCGTAGGCCGTGCCGAGGGCCTTGAGGTCGGCGCTGCCCGCCCCCTGGGCCACTGCGCCGGGCCACAGGGAGGGGACGAGGGCCAGGCCCGCGAGCAGCGCCGTGCGTCTGGGACTCATGCCCCACCTTACTCAGGCCTGCCTGAGTGCCCCGCGAAAAAGGGGGCGGCCCGCTTGAGACCGCCTTCATGAAGGTGAGGGCGGGGTCAGCCGCCCAGGTACGCCTGCAACACCCGCTCGTCGCTCACGAGGTCGCGGCTGGGGCCCTCCAGGGTGATCTGCCCGGCTTCAAGGACGTAGGTGCGGTGGCTGCTCTGCATGGCGAGGCGGGCGTTCTGCTCGACGAGCAGGATGGTCACGCCCTGCTCGTTCAGCTCGCGGATGATGGCGAAGATCTCGCGCACGATGATGGGCGCCAGCCCTAGCGACGGCTCGTCGAGGAGCAGCAGCTTGGGCCGGCTCATCAGGGCGCGGGCAATCGCCAGCATCTGCTGTTCGCCGCCCGAGAGCGTGCCCGCGAGCTGGCCCCGGCGCTCGCCCAGGCGCGGAAAGCGCCCGTACATCCGGGCGATGTCGGCCTTTACCCCGGCGGCGTCGCGGCGGGTGTAGGCCCCCAGTTCCAGGTTGTCCTGGATGCTCTGGCGCGCGAGGACCTGCCGCCCCTCCGGACTCTGCGCGATGCCCAGGCGCACGGCCTCGTCGGTCGGAATACGGGAGATGTCGCGCCCGCCGAAGCGCACGCTGCCCGCCACCGGCCGCAGCATCCGCGAGACGGCGCGCAGGGTGGTCGTCTTGCCCGCGCCGTTCGCGCCGATGAGGGTGACGATCTCGCCCTCCTCGACGTGCAGCGACAGCCCGCGCACCGCCTGGATGGCGCCGTAGTTGACGCTGAGGTTCTCGATTTCCAGCAGGGGCACGGTCACTCGCCTCCCAGGTAGGCCTCGACGACCCGGGGGTCGCGCTGCACGCTCGCGGGGTCGCCCACCGCGATGAGTTGCCCGAAATTCAGCACGGCCACGCGGTCGCACAGGCCCATGACGAGCGGCACGTGGTGTTCGATGAGCAGCACCGTCAGGTCGAAGCGGTCGCGCACCTCGCGGATAAAGCTGGTGAGTTGCCCCTTCTCGGCCGTGTTCATGCCGGCGGCCGGCTCGTCGAGCAGCAGCACGCGCGGTTCGGTCGCCAGGGCGCGGGCGATCTCCAGCCGCCGCTGGTCGCCGTAGGAGAAGTTGCCCGCCAGTTCGCCCGCCCGGTCCGACAGGCCCACGAGGTCGAGCAGGTCCCAGGCGCGGCGCGTGGCGGCGTCCTCCTCGGCGCGCGCCAGCCCGAAGACGCCCTGCCACAGCCCGGCGCGGGTGCGCAGGTGCCCGGCGATCTTCACGTTTTCCAGCGCCGAGAGGCCCCGGAACAGCCGGATGTTCTGGAAGGTGCGGCTCAGGCCCAGGCCGGCGACCCGGTGCGGCGCGAGGCCGGTCACGCGCGTGCCCCTGTAGGTCAGGGTGCCGCTGCTGGGGGGCGTCAGGCCGGTCATGAGGTTGAACAGCGTGGTCTTGCCCGCGCCGTTGGGGCCGATCAGCCCGAAGATCTCGCCCTCGCGCACTTCGAAGCTCACGTCGTTCACCGCGATCAGCCCGCCGAAGCGCCGGGTCATGTGGCGCGCCTCCAGGACGGTCGGGGCCACGACAGTTGCGGAGGCGGTCATGGCCGCACCTCCGCCCGGGAAGCGGCGGGTCCGGGGCGCACCGGGGGGCGGGGCCGCGTCAGTTTTTGCAGCGCGCCCACGATGCCCTGGGGCAGGTACAGGCTCGCCACCACCAGCACCAGCCCGTTGATGACCAGCCGCCAGTCGGCCAGGAAGCGCAGCACCTCCGGCACGGCCGTCAGCAGGGCGCCGCCCACGACCGGTCCCCACAGGCTGCGGCTGCCGCCGATGAGCACGAAGGCCAGCGTGGCGATAGAGGCGTCGAAGGTGCCCTGCTTGGCGTTCCAGGTGTTCAGGAAGGGCGCGCTCATGGCCCCCACGATGCCCGCCAGCACGGCTCCGATGACGAAGGCCATCACCTTGTAGTGGGTCGGCGGCACGCCCATCGCGTCGGCGGCGAGTTCGTCCTCGCGCACCGCCCGCAGCGCCCGGCCCACCCGCGAGCGTTCGAGCTGCCGGGTGAACAGCAGCGTGAGCAGCAGCAGCGGCCCGAAGACGAACAGGTACTGCCAGCGGTCCTGGAAGCCGAAGGCCTGCGGAATTCCGAAGATGCCCACGGCGCCCCCGGTGATGCTCAGGTTCAGGGCGACGACCTGCAACACCGAGACGAAGGCGATGGTCGCCAGCGCGAGGTAGATGCCGCGCAGCCGCAGCGCCGGAATGCCCACCAGCAGCCCCAGCACCCCCGAGAGCAGGGCCGCGACCACCCAGGTGAGCGGAAACATGAAGTTGCCCAGCGTGTCGCGCAGGCCCGCGAGCGCCGGGTGCGTGAGCATGATGGCTGCCACGTAGCCGCCCAGCGCATAGAAGCCCGGCGAGGCGAGGCTCAGTTGCCCGGCCTGGAGGGGAAAGTACAGGCTCAGGCCCAGCAGGCCCGCCTGCACCATCGTCACGATCAGGAAGCCGTAGGTCGCGAGAAAGTCGCTCATAGATAGACTCCGATTGAATCGGTAATGGAAGGACTCCATTCGAGCGAAGCGAGGAGGAGAGGAAGGGATCGCGGACGTGGAGTCAGGCGCATGTGGACCTGCGAGAAATGGGCCAGGAAAGGCGAGGGGCCGCCCCTGAACCGGAGGCCACCTTGGGCAGGGGTGCTCTTTTCCGGGTTGTCCACGAAACAGGCACTGTCCCGCTCATACCTTCTGGATCGCCGCTTTGCCCAGCAGGCCCTGGGGCCGCACGAGCAGGATCACGAACAGCAGCGCGAAGGCCACCGCGTCCTTGTACGCCGAGTAGTCGGCCGGCACGAAGGCCTCGGCCAGCCCGATGACCAGGCCCCCCAGCACCGCGCCCGGAATGCTGCCCAGACCCCCCAGCACGATGACCGCCAGCCCTTTGAGGCCGTAGGTGATGCCGAAGTACGGCCCCGCCACCCCGAAGGCCGTGCCGACCAGCGTGCCCGCCAGCCCGCCCAGAAAGCCCGAGAGGAAGAACGTGATGAGTACGAAGCGGTCCACGCTGATGCCCAGCAGGCTCGCCGTACCGGGATTCTCCGCGACCGCCCGCAGCGCCTTGCCCACCTTGGTGCGCCCGATGACGTAGCCCAGGAGCGCGAGCATGACCATGCTGACCGCGAAGATGATGATCTGCACCGTGCGGATGACCACCGTGCGGTCCCCGATCTGGAAACTCAGGGCCGGGCGCACCTGCCCGTAGGCGTCGGCCGGGAAGGTGTAGATCTCGGCCCCGACCAGCAGCTGGATGAGGTTCACGATGACCAGCGACACGCCCAGGCTGCTGACCAGCGCCAGCAGCGGGTCGGCGCCGCGCGCGCGCATGGGCCGGAAGGCGAGGCGCTCGACGATCACCGCGACCACCCCGGCCAGCACCGCGCCGATCAGGGTCGCGAGCCCGAAGCTCCAGGGGTTGCCCGAAAAGGGCGAGGTGCCGGAAAACAGGGTCAGGCCCGCGAGCAGCCCGGTGCCGCCGAACTGCCCGACCACCAGCGTGTAGGTGAAGTAGGCCCCCAGCGTGAACACGGCCCCCTGCGCGAAGTTGATGATGCCCAGGATCGAGAAGACGAGGGTGTAGCCCAGCGCGAAGATGGCGTAGACGCTGCCGATGGCCAGCCCGTTGAGAAGGTTCTGAATGAATGCGCCGAAGTCCATGCGGTGTCCTCTCGCGTGCGGCAATGGGACACGCCGTCAGCCGGGGAACGGGAGGCTGACGGCGTAGGCCAGGGCCGGGGGAAACTCTGTGGAGTGGCCCGTTGTCCGTGCTGCGACCCGGAGGCGGTTCCGGGTCCTGGGCGGGCCGCGTCGCCTGGAGGCGTCCGGCACAGTGCGGGACGCCTCCGGAGGCCCTCCTACTTCACGAAGACGAAGGAGCCGTTCTTGGCGTCTTTCATCTTGACCTGCGCCACGAAGAATTCCTTCTGGTTGATCTCGCCTTCCTTGTCGAAGCGCAGCTCGCCCAGCGGCGTGTTGTACTTGCCGGCCAGGATCTGCTTGTTCAGCTCGGTGCGCAGGTCGCCCAGGTCCCACTGCGCGAGCTTCTTCTTGCGGTCGATGACGCGCAGGGCGTCGGCGAAGACCTGCACGCCCGCGTAGGCCTGCGCGGCGAACTGGGGCGGGTCTTTCTTGTACAGCGCGCGGTACTCTTTGACGAACACTTGGTTGGTGGCGCTGCTCTGGAGGGGGCTGTAGGCCTGGGCCACGAGCAGGCCGTCGCAGTCCTTCTGGCACACCGGAAACAGGTTGGTGGTGTTGAAGCCGTTGCCGCCCACGATCAGGCCCTTGTAGCTCAGCTGGCGCAATTGCTTGATGATGTTGCCGCCGTCGGCCGCGAGCGCCGAGATGACCACGAGGTCGGCCTTGGCGTTCAGTACCGCCGTCACCTGGGTCGTGAAGTCGGTGTCGGTGGTCTGCGACTTCTGGACGGTGGCGACCGTCAGCCCCTGCGCCTTGATGGTGTCCTGGAAGATGCCCGTCTCGCTGACCGAGAAGGCGTCGTTCTGGGCGTACATCACGGCCACGCGCTTGATCTTGGGGTCGATCTTGAGGGCCTGCTTGAGGGCCGCCGGGGCGATCACGGTCACGGGCGCCGACACGCGGGCGATGTAGTTGCCGATCTGCGGAATGCCCTTGGCGGTGTTGCTCGGCCCCAGCACCGGAATCCTGGCGCGCTCGGCGATGGGGTCGGCGGCGAAGGCCTGCTGCGAGAGCGTCGGCCCCACGATGCCCACCACCCGCTCCTTGGTGATCAGGTTCTGGAAGGCGTTGATGGCGCTGTTCTCGTCGCCCGCCGCGTCCTGGTACACGAGCCGGATGGGCGTGCCGCCGATGCCCCCGCGCGCGTTGATGAGCTTCTCGGCCAGTTTGGCCCCCGCGACCTGCTCCTGGCCGAACAGGGCGACGTTGCTGGTCTGCGCGACCGCGATCCCGATGGCGACCGGCGTCTCGACCTTCTGTGCCGATGCCGCGCCCAGCGCCGCGCCGATCAATGAACCCAGGACCACTCGTTTCATCTGTGCCTCCCCTAAGCCGCGCCGCGGCCCGAAGCTGAAATTTATGTGAAGAGTGGTGTCACTATGGGTGCGCGTTCTAGGGAAGTCAAGCTGAGAAGGAAGGAGATATGGCCGAAGTTCAAATAGCGGACTACCACCTGCGCATCTTCGAAGACGGTATGCCGGCGGATTGGACTGGGCTGCGCGCGAGCGCCGCACTCTTCGATGAATACGACGTGCAGAGCCGCGAGCCTGGGCCAGTCGGCGTGGTGGTCCTGAGCACCCCTCAGGGCCGTGAGCTGGTCGTGGCCCAGCATCAGCAACCGAGCGGGCCGGGGTTTCCACTGGGTGTCCTGCTCGTGCCCGAGACGGGCCTGCTGCTTATCGGTGCGGGCGAGCGGCTGCTGGCCTACGATATCCGGGTTCCGGAGCGGCTCTGGGAGGACCGGGCCGAGTTCGGGTTCTGGGCCTTCGCCCGGCACGGTGACGTGATCCTGATGCTGGCCGAACTGGAACTGGCCGCCTGGACCATGGGGGGCCGTAAACTCTGGACCATGTTTGTCGAGCCGCCGTGGTCCTACACGGTGCATGAACAGACCGTGACCCTGGACGTGATGGGACTGGTCCGGTCGCTGGATCTGCGTACGGGGACTCTGGTCGAAGGGAGCCTCTGAAGGCCCAGTCACCCTAGTGCTCGCGCGCGAACTGGCGCGCCTCGCTCACGCTCAGGGGCCGGGCGAAGAGGTAGCCCTGGCCGTAGTCGCAGCCCAGCTCGCGCAGGGCGTCGAGATGCCGCACCTCCTCGATGCCCTCGGCCACCACGCGCATCTTCATGTTCTTGGCCATCGCGATGATGGTGCGCACGAGTTCGGCGCTGCTGGCGCTCGTCAGCATGCCGCGCACGAAGGACCGGTCGATCTTGAGGGTGTCGAGTGGATACGAGTGCAGGTAACTGAGCGACGAGTACCCCGTGCCGAAGTCGTCGAGGTGCAGCCGCACTCCCAGGGCACGCAGCTTTTCCAGCGTCTGCCCGATGGCCTCGGGGCGGGCCAGCAGCGCGCCCTCGGTGATCTCCAGGTTCAGGCGTTCGGGCGCGAACCCGGTATCGGCCAGCACGCCGCGCACCTGTTCGTAGACGCCGGGGGCCGCGAAGTGCCGCGCCGAGAAGTTCACGTTCAGGCTCAGGGGGGGCGTGTGCGGGCTTTCCTGCTGCCAGCGCCGCAGCTGCGTGCAGGCTTCGCGCAGCACCCAGCGGTCGATGTCGAGCATCATGCCGCACTCCTCGGCCACGTCCAGAAAGGCTCCGGGCTCCAGCAGGCCGTGTTCGGGGTGTTGCCAGCGCAGCAGCGCCTCGAAGCCTGCCACCCGGCCCTCGTCCAGCGCCATGATCGGCTGGTACACCACGCGCAGCTCGCCCCGGCCCAGGCCGTGTTTCAGCTCGTTTTCCAGCCGGGCCATGCGGATGGTGTGCTCGCGCATCTGCGGCGTGAACACCTGGTGCCCCGCGCCGCCGCTGTGCTTGGCGCGGTACATGGCGATGTCGGCGTCGCGCAGGATGTCGGCCGAGCTGCCGTGCTCCGGGTGGGCCAGCACCACCCCGATGCTCACCGACAGCGCGATGTCCAGGCCGTGCAGGCGCATGGGGGGCCGCAGCGCCTCCTGGATGCGGCGCGCCGTGTCGGTGGCGTCCCCCGGCGAATCCAGCGGCGTGAGCAGCACGGCGAACTCGTCGCCGCCCAGGCGGGCCAGCGTATCGCCGGGCCGCAGCACCGCCAGGAGCCGCGCCGAGAGTTCGCGCAGCAGGGCGTCTCCGGCCGGATGTCCCAGCGTGTCGTTGACGCCCTTGAAGCGGTCGGTGTCGAGAAACAGCACGGCGTATTCCTCGGCTCCGGGACCGCGCGACCGGGCCAGCGCGGTGTCCAGGCGCTCGCTGAACAGGGTGCGGTTGGGCAGGCCGGTCAGGGCGTCGTGCGAGGCGTCGTGGCGCAGTTGCCGGGTGACGGTGCGCAGCTGGGCGGTGCGCGACTGCACCCGGTCCTCCAGCTCGTTGTTGAGCTGGTGCAGGGCGTCCTGGGTGCGCCGCAGCTCGGTGATGTCCATGCCGTGGCCGATGCACAGCGCCAGCTCGCCGTCCTCGCCGAACACCGGGGTCAGGGAGCGCAGCTGCACCGTATGGACGGGCGTGCCGAAGCTCTCCTCCCAGAAGATCGTGTCGCGGATCTGCCGGGCCTGGAGGTAGTGGTGCTCGCGCGCCCGGGCCAGCTCGGGGCCGAACTCGCGGTAGGCCACGTACTCGGCGTCCGTGCGCCCGATGATCCAGCGCCGGATCTCGGGCGAGGAGATGGCGGCCGGGTTGCAGAACACGTAGCGCTGCTGCGCGTCGAGGATGGCGACTGGCGCGGGCAGGGCACACAGCAGTTCCTCGTAGAAGGCCTGCGGCGCGAGCAGGTCGGCTCCCGCCGTTCCCGACAGCTCGCCGCTCAGCAGCAGGTGGTCGCCCGCCGCGCCGCTCAGCCGCGAGAGCGTACCGGTCCAGGCCGCGACCTCGCCGCCCTCGCCGCGCAGGCCCAGCGCGGTGCGCAGGGTCTCGCCCCCCCGCACCCGCGTCAGCAGGCCGCGCAGCCGCAGGCCTTCCAGTCCGTTCCCCAGGTGGGTGTCCAGCAGGGTGCCCAGGGCCGAGGCCCCCAGCAGGCGCGCGCTGGAAGGGCACATCGACACGATCTGCCCGGCCGGGCCGAGGATCAGGCTGGTCGTCTGGCCCTGCGGCGCGGTGACGGCGAGGCCGCCGGACCGCAGCTGTCCCGCGAGCTGGCCCAGAAAGGCGGCCCAGCTGCCGGGACCGGGCGGAATGGCCGCACTCAGGCCGTGGCGGTGCAGCAGTGCGTCCAGGTCGGGAATCATAGGGGCGGGGCCGTCCTTGTCCCGGGGAACCGGGGGGAGAAGTCCGCCGCCCCCACGGGGCAGCAGCCGGAAGCACTCTAAAGTGGAAAATCTTACAAACGGCTTGCGCCGTCCGGACTTCAGGTCAGCTTCATCCTGCGTTGGCGCGGGCCGCCCGCTGGCGCGCCACGAAGGCCAGGAAGTCGGTGCGCGGCAGGGTGTTGACTACCCCCGACGGGGTGAGCCCCGCCTTGCGCGCGACCGCCACCCCGAAGCGGGCGTCCGCGAGCCCCGAGGGCACGTGCGCGTCGGTGTTGATGGCGAAGGTCAGGCGGTCTCGCCACGCCAGCGCCACGCGCCAGTCGAGGTCCAGCCGGTAGGCGTTGGCGTTGATCTCGACGACCGTGCCGCACGCCTCGCAGGCGGCCAGCACGGCGTCCAGGTCGAAGGCGTAGCTGGGGCGGCGCAGCAGCAGCCTCCCCGTCGGGTGGCCCAGGATGGTCACCAGGGGGTGCGACGCGGCGCGCACCAGGCGCTCGGTCTGGCGCCCAGGCGGCAGGGTGAAGTGGCTGTGGACGCTCGCCACCACGTAGTCGAGCTGCGCCAATATCTCGTCGGGGTAGTCCAGCGAGCCGTCCTCCAGGATGTCCACCTCGGCCCCGGCGACCAGGGGCACGCCCGCCGCCTGCAGCTCGCGGACCTCGCGCAGCTGTTCGAGCAGGCGCTCGATGCTCAGGCCGTTCGCGTAGGCCGCCGCCCGCGAGTGGTCGCCCGTCCCCAGGAACTCGTGGCCCAGGCGCACGGTCTCCTCGGCCATCTCGGCAATGGTCGCCGCGCCGTCCGACCAGCGGGTGTGGGTGTGCAGCATCCCGCGCAGGTCGCGCACCGTCACGAGTTCGGCCGGATCGGGGAGGCCCTGCCACACGGCGTCGTGTTCCGGCTCGCGGTACTCGGCGGGGCGCTCCGGCAGTCCCAGCTCGCGCCACACGTCGGCTTCCGTGGGGGTGTCGAGCAGCGTGTCGCCGCGCCGCAGCCCGCGCCCGCTGAGCGAGAAGCCCTGCGTGCGGGCGTGCTCGCGCAGTTCGTCGCGGTAGCCGGCCGCCCCGCCCATCATCAGGTCCAGGGCGCCGCGCGCCGGGGCGGGGGCGTAGGCCACCTCGACCGGCACGCCGTTGACCCGGCCTGCGAGCACCGGCTTGCCCTCCACCGGCGCGAGGCCCTCGACCCGGCCCCCCAGCCGCGCCGTGACCTCTTCCGGGTTGCCGGTCACGGTCACGCGGGCGGCGCGCACGGTGTCCAGCCCGCGCCGGGCGTCGCCGGCCACGCGCGGCTCCAGGCCCATCAGGAGGTCCAGCAGGCCCAGCGACACGTCCAGCCCGGTCGAGAGATGCTGGCGCTCCTGCGAGGCGAGCGCGAACTCGACCGCCTCCAGGATGGTCGCCGCGCTCTTGGCCCCGAATCCCTTGAGGGCCGCGACCCCGCCGCTCCGGCAGGCCTCGCGCAACTCCTCCAGCGAGGCGATGCCGGCAGTCCACAGCGCGCGAATTTTCTTGGGCCCCAGCCCGCGCACCCGGAACAGACTCAGGACACCGGGAGGCACGAGCGACACGGCGTCCTCCAGCGGCCCGAACACTCCCTCGCGGGCGTAGGCGCTCAGCTCGGCGGCGATGCCGCGCCCGACCTTGGGAATGCCGCCGAAGTCGCCCGCGAGCAGCTCCTCGATCTCGGCTTCTATCCCCTCCAGGCTGCGCGCCGCCGAACGGTAGGCCTGCGCGCGGAAGGGTTCCTCGCCCAGCAGGTCGAGCAGGTCGGCGGTAGTCTTCATGGCCGAGACGAGGTGCTTGCGGGTCAGGTCCTGGGTTTCAGCCACGGCGCACCCGCCCGGCATAGGTGACGGTGCGCGCGCCCACGTCGCGCAGTTCCTTGAGGGCGGCCGTGAAGTGGTAGCCGACCTCCTGGGGCTTATGCGCGTCGCTGCCCAGCACGAAGGGAATGCCGCGCTCGGCGGCGGCGCGCGTCAGCTCGGGCGAGGGATAGGCCTCGGCCACCGGCTTGCGCCAGCCCGCCGTGTTGAAGTCCAGCGCGAGGCCGCACTCGGCGACCACGTCCAGCGCGTGCAGGGCGTATACCGGGTCGGGGTCGAGGTGCCCGAACTTCTTGGGCAGGTCGAGGTGCCCGATACTGTCGAACAGCCCCGAGCGCGCCGCGCCCTCGACCAGCGCGTAGTACGCCTGATACAGCGCGCGCCGGTCGCGCCGGTCGTACTCGTCCATAAACTCCGGGTTGTCGAAGCCCCACGCACCGAGGTAGTGGACGCTGCCGATCACGTAGTCCCAGGGGTGGGCGGCGAGCACCTCTTCCACGTACCGCTCGGTGCCGGGGTGGAAGTCGCCCTCCAGGCCCAGGCGCACGTCGAGGCGGCCGGCAAATTCGGCCTGTACCTCCTGCACCGCCGCGACGTACTCGCCGAGCTGGTCACGGCGCATGCGCCAGGGCGCGTCGTACCACGCGGGCATGGGCATGTGGTCGGTGAAGCACAGGCCCGAGAGGCCCGCGTCCAGCGCCGCCTGGGCGTACTCGCGCGGCGTGCCGGTCGCGTGGCCGCACAGCGGGGTGTGCAGGTGCGAATCGAACAGGGCGGTCATGCCCTCAGCGTAGCGGCTCCCAGCCGGGAGCAAAGCGGGCCGCCGGAAAGATGGCCTGCGCCGCCTCCAGCATCCCCGCCCACTCGGCGGGCCGGTAGCGCCGCGAGACGTGCAGCAGCACCAGCTCACGCGCCCCGGCCGCCCGCGCCAGCCACGCGCCCTGCTCGGAGGTGGTGTGGTGGTTGCGGGCCGCCAGTTCGGCGTCGGCGGGGGCGTATTGGGCCTCGACGTACAGCGTCTCTACTCCCGCGAGTTGCCGCGCCAGCCGGTTGTGTTCGGCCTCGTCGAGCAGAAAGTCGGTGAGGTAAGCGGCACTCTGGCCCGCCTCGGTGCGCAGCAGCCGCGCGCGCAGCTCGGCGGCGTCGTGCGGCGCGCCGTTCACGTCGAGGGTGCCTGTCGCCCCCGCCTTGAGCTGCGCCAGCCACGGCCCGCCGCGCAGCCCCAGCGCCGCCAGGGCCGCCGGATCGACCGTCACCCGCTCGGGCTCGCGCAGCACGTAGCCCAGGCTGGTGCCCTGGTGGCGCAGCGTGAGGGCTTCCACGCCGACCTGCGGGGTCGTGAACAGGGCGTCGCCGCGCGGCCGGTTTCCAGCGGGATGGGCGACCTCGAAGGCCTCGTGCGCCTCGAAGCGCCAGCTCTGCACGCGGCCGGGCCAGACCTCGTGGACCTGCCAGGAGCCGCGCATCCCGGGCGCGTGGTTCCACCAGTAGCCCCGGAAGCGGTGGGCGATGATGCGCGCCGCGCCGGGCGGGCCCCAGATGTGGTTGCCCTGCCCCGCGCGCTCGAAGTTGACCCGGAAAAAGTCGTCGAAGCCCGCCACATGGTCCATGTGCAGGTGCGAGAACAGCAGGTGGTCGATGCCCATGATCTCGGTCAGGGGCACCGTATCCAGCGTGTGGCCGCCGCAGTCGAGCAGCAGCCGCGTCCGGCCCTGGCCGCTGTCGGCCGTGACCAGCAGCGCGTTGTCCCGGCCGGGCCGCCCCAGCACCTGCACGTTCAGCATGGCCCCAGGGTAGGGGACGGCGGCGCGGCAAGCACAGGGGGCCTGGCCGGCGCTGCCTTTACATCCATCCGCCTTGGCGCAGAGGTGCTAGGCCTGCGCGGCGACCTGCCCCCGCCACACCCGCCGCCCGAAGACGTGCAGCAGCAGTCCCCCGAACACCAGCACCGCGCCCAGCAGCTTGCCCGCCGGAAAGGCCTCGTGGAAGGCCAGGGCGCTCGCGGCCATGCCGAAGACCGGCACGAGCAGCGACAGCGGCGCGACCCGCGAGGCCCCGTGCCGCTGGATCAGCAGGGCCCACAGTCCGAAGCCCAGCACCGTGTTGCCCAGCCCCATGAACACCACGGCCCCCCACAGCGCCGCGCCGCCGTGCGTCAGTGTCTGGACGACCGGCCCCCAGCCCTCCGTGAGGCCCGCGAGCAGCGTCAGGGGCAGGGGCGGAATCAGGGCGCTCCAGACCACCAGCGAAAAGGTGTTGGCGCTGCCCGACGCCCGCACGAGCAGGTTGCTCACCGCCCAGCCGAGGGCGGCGGCCAGCGTGAGCAGCAGGCCGGCCAGGGGCAGGTCGCCGCCCGACTCCAGCCCGATCAGGCCCATGCCTCCGAAGGCCAGCGCCATGCCCGCCGCCTGCCAGGGTGCGACGCGCTCGCCCAGCAGCCGGGCCGCCAGCAGCGCCGTAAAAAAGGCCTGGGTCTGCATGAGCAGGCTGCCCAGCCCCGCGCTCAGGCCCAGGCCCAGGGCGAGGTACAGCAGCCCGAACTGCACCACGCCTGCCGACACCCCGTAGCCCCACAGGATGCGGGCGGGCACGCGCGGGCGCGGCACGAAGAACACGGCCGGCAGGGCGGCCGCCGCGAACCGCAGCGCGGCGACCAGCAGGGGGGGCGCGCCCGCCACCGCCCATTTGATCACCACGAAATTCACGCCCCAGATGAAGGTGATCAGCAGGGCCAGCCCCAGCGCGCGGGCCGTCATGGGCAGGTGTCCCAGGCTGGGCGCGGGCAGGTCGGTCGGGGAGGCGCGCATCACCGGCGAGCATAGCGCGCGGCCCACAGCCCGCCCCATGCACTTTTATGCGCTCAAGCTGTATGATTTCTCTCTATGACGAAGGCTGCCTCGCCCGCCAAGAAGTCGGCTCCGGCCACCCAGACACCCAAAAAGGCCAGCAAGACCCGTGTGGCCGCTGCAACTAAATCCAGCGCGCCCGTCCTGTTGACCCCTGAGACGCTGCCCACTCCCGTGATGGCGGGGCGCGATTTCCTGAGCAACCTCGACATGAACGCCCAGGAGCTGCGCGCCGTGCTGGACACGGCCCACAGTATGCGCCGGGGCGAGTGGCGCGGGGTCAAGCCGCTGTCAGGGCTGTCGCTGGCCCTGGTGTTCGAGAAGGCCTCGCTGCGCACCCGCACCACCTTCGACGTGGGGATGTACCAGCTCGGCGGGCACGCGATCACGCTGTCCAACCAGGAGATCGGACTGGGCACCCGCGAGCGCGTGTCGGACGTGGCGCGCAACCTCGAGCGCTGGGTGGACGGCGTGATGGGCCGCGTGTACCTCCAGCAGACCCTGGTCGAGCTGGCCGAGCACGCCTCGGTGCCGGTCGTCAACGGCCTGTCGGACATGCTGCACCCCGCGCAGCTGCTGGCGGACTACCAGACCATCGAGCAGGAGTTCGGGCAGGACCTGCGCGGTAAGCGGGTGGTGTACATCGGTGACGGCAACAACCTCGCCAACAGCCACATCCACATGGGGATCCTGACCGGCACCGACGTGACGGTCGTGACCCCGGTGGGCTACGAACCCAACGCGGGCGTGCTCATGGACGCCGTGAAGGCGGGCGTGAACATCACCCTGACCAACGACCTCGCCGCCGTGGAGGGCGCGGACGTGCTGTACACCGACGTGTGGATCAGCATGGGGCAGGAGGCCGAGGCCGACATCCGCCGCCGCGCCTTCCGGGGCTATCAGGTGACACCCGGGATGCTCGACACCATCGCGCCTGGGGGCATCTTCCTGCACTGCCTGCCCGCCCACTACGGCGAGGAGACGGTGCCCGAGGCGACCGAGCACGCCAAGAGCCGCGTCTTCGATCAGGCCGAGAACCGCCTGCACGCCCAGAAGGCCCTGCTGTATCACCTGATGGGCGACATGAAGCCGCGCTGGTAATGACCGTCCTGACCACCCCCCGCCTGAGCCTGCGTCCCCTGACGCCCGCCGACCTGCCTGCCGTGCTGGCCTACCGCAACGACCCGCAGGTGGCCCGTTACCAGGGCTGGGCCCTGCCCGCGACCCTGGAGGCTGCGGCGGCCCTGGTCGCGGACGCGCCGCTGGGCACACCCGGCTGGGTGCAGCGCGGGGTGTGGGCCGGGGCGCGTCTGGCAGGTGACGTGGCCCTGAACACCGATTCCTGGCGGCAGCAGGCCGAAGTGGGCGTGACCCTGGCGGCCTGGGCACAGGGCCAGGGCTACGCTGCCGAGGCGCTGCGGGCGGTCATGGCCCACGCCTTCGACGACCTGGGCCTGCACCGCCTGCAGGCCAGCGCCGACCCGCGCAACGGGGCGGTGGCCCGGTTGCTGACCCGCCTGGGTTTCCGGCACGAAGGCACGTCCCTCCGGAGCTGCTGGCACCGGGACGAATGGGCCGACGACGCCCGCTATGGCCTGCTGCGTTCAGAATGGACCCCATGAGCAGCGGACTGCAGGAATGGCTCGACCTCGTGGACGAACACGACCGGGTGATCGGCCGGGTCGAGCGGGACCGCGCCTGGCGCGAGCGCCTGCCGGTGCGGGTCGTGAACGCCTTTCTCGTCAACTCGCGCGGCGAACTGTGGATTCCTCGCCGCACACGGACGAAGAAGACGTTCCCGGACAGCCTCGACCTGAGCGTGGGCGGGCATGTCGGGGCGGGGGAGACCTACGAGGCGGCCTTCCGGCGCGAAACCCGGGAGGAGCTGAATCTGGACGTGGACACGCTGCCCTGGCGCGAGATCGCGGCCTTCTCGCCCTTCGGGACGGGCCTGAGTGCGTTCATGCGCGTCTACGAGATCCGGAGCGACGCCGCCCCGGCCTACAACCCGGCCGACTTCAGCGGGGCCGAGTGGCTCAGGCCCCGGCAGGTTCTGTCGCGCGTCGCGGGCGGCGAGCCGAGCAAGGGCGATCTGGCCGAATTGGTGCGGCGGTGTTATGGAGAAGAACATGGAGATTGATCTGGAGTGGTTCGGGAGTCAGGGAGCCGAGGCGGAGCGCGCGGTGCAGGCGCTTCAGCTCAAGACCGCCGCGCACGACGGCACCTGGGGGCTGGGGCAAGCCGACTGGAACGCGGATCTGCGCGCCGGGACGCTGACCTTCACGGGCGAGCGGATGCAGGCTGTGACGCGGGTTCAGGTGGTCGGCACCTACGACACGGACAGCGGCACCTTCTTGTGGGGCTGGGATCATCCTTCCGTACCGGAGTCGGTGGCCCAGGCGGCGCGCGCTGTGCTGGCCTTCGCCCAGGAGCATGGCCTGCAAGGACTCCAGAAGAGGAAGGTCGCTTGTACGGAGGACGACGCCTGGGCCTTTACTGCCCTGGCGGCCCAGCTGACGGACGCCCAGGGGGCCTACCGGGGGCCGGCAGGGCCGACACTTGTGTTCATGACCTTCAGTGACGTACAGCTCAGCGGTATTCCGGACACCCAATGGTCCGGCAAGGAGGATGGACAATGACCCCCAAAGTCTTTATCGACGGCGAGGCCGGGACCACCGGTCTGCAAATCCGCCAGCGGCTCCAGGGCCGCACCGACCTCGACCTCCTGAGCATCGACCCCGCGTGGCGCAAGGACCCGGAGGCCCGCGCCGAACTCCTCAACGCCGCCGACGTGTCCATCCTGTGCCTGCACGACGACGCGGCGCGCGAGGCGGCCGCCCTGACCACCAACCCGGCCGCTCGGCTGCTCGACGCCAGCACGGCCCACCGCGTCAATCCCGAATGGGTCTTCGGCTTCCCCGAGCTGAACGCCGATCAGCCCGCGCGCATCCGTGAGGCGCGGCATGTCGCCAACCCCGGCTGCTACAGCACGGGCGCCATCGCGCTGCTCGCTCCCCTGACCTCGCGCGGGCTGCTGCCGGCCAATTTCCCGGTCCATATCCAGGGCCACAGCGGCTACACGGGCGGCGGCCGGGCGCTCGTGGACGCCCACGAGCAGGACCTCGACCATCCCATGCGCGGCGACTTCCTGGGCTACGGCCTGGCCCTGGACCACAAGCACATCCCCGAGACGATGCGTTACGGCGGCCTGACCCGCACCCCCATCTTCACCCCCAACGTGGGGGCCTGGGCGCAGGGCATGACCGTCACCATCCCGCTGCACCTGGGCGAACTGAACGTGACGGCCGGTGCGCTGCACGCCGCCCTCGCGGAGCACTACGCCGGGCAGCGCCACGTCCGGGTGTACGCCCAGGCCGACAACCCGGCCGTCCTCGACCCGCAGACCCTGAACGGCACGAACACCCTCGAACTGTTCGTGTACCCGGCGCAGGACGGCGAGCGCGCGGTGCTCGCGGCCCGGCTCGACAACCTGGGGAAGGGGGCGGGCGGCGCGGCGGTGCAAAACCTGGAGCTGATGCTCGGGCTGTAGGGTCGGCGGCGGAGGGAAGACACGGTCAGATAAAGGCCAGTTGAAATCCGGGACGCTTGCCCTCCAAAGCAGGGATTAAGCCTGTGTTACGATGCAAGCTGAGTCTGACGCAACCATTACACTGGTCGGGCCACCGAATGCTCACTGTGCCCCATACACACCTCATCCCCGGATGGGGTCTTCGCGTGGGGCGTCATGGGCCACGAAGGGAAAGGAGGAGGGATTTGGACGTTTCGAGTCGAGTCTTGAGTGAACTTGCCAGCCGTGAAGCGGCGCTGGACGCGCAGATTGAGGCGGCCCGCGAGGAAGCTCGCCGTGCGGTCGACGCTGCCGAGCAGGAAGCGGCCCGCATTCTCCAGGGCGCCCAGGCGCAGGTTCAGGCCATGCAGGCCGCCCACGAACAGGCCCTGACGGCCGAGACCTCGCGCATCCGCGACGAGGCCCGCGCCCAGGCCGAGGCCGAGAGCCTGAGCACCCGTCAGAAGGCTTCTGGCCGGGTGCAGCAGGCGGCCGAGCACATCCTGCGGGCGGTGCTGCCGTGATTAACCCCATGCAGCAGGTCGTGATCGCCGTTCGCAAGCGTGACAGCGAAGCGGTGATCGCGGCCCTGCAAGACGCCGGGGTACTGCACCTCAAGCCCATCGTGGGTGGACCCCTGAACACCGGCACCCTCGCCGGTCAGGACGCCGCGCATCGCCGTGAGGACGAGCGCCTGCTCGCCCGCGCCGAGAGCACCATCGCCGAGCTGGGCACCTACCGCCCCGCCCCCGCCCCGCTGCCCGCCCAGGGCGAGTGGGAACGGGCCGTGGAGGAGGCCGCGCAGCCGGTGTCGGTCCTGGCCCGCGAGCGCCAGGAATGGCAGGCCGATCAGGACGCCGTGTCGGCCTACGGGGACGCCGTGCGCGCCCTGGCCCGCATGGTGGGCAACCTCAGCGGCAGCCGCCGCCTGGGGCTGGTGCCCTTCCTGATGCAGGCGACCGACAACCCCGCCGACCTCGAAGCCGCCCTGCGCGAGGTGCTCCCCGAGCGCTACGCCCTGGCGACCGAGGCCGTGGGGGGCAACCGCGTCGGCGTGATCGTCACGCTGCGCGGCGAGCGCGACGCGGCCCGCGCGGCCCTGAGCCGCGTGCGTCTGGGCGAGCTGCGCCTGCCGGGACGCTTTGACCGCCTCACGCTGGGCGAGGCCGCCGCCGAGATGGAGACCGTCTCCAAGAACGGCGAGGCCCGGCAGCGCGACCTCAATGCCCGCCGTGACCGGCTGGCGCAGGAGCACGGCCCGGCCCTGTACGCCGTGCGCGACGCCCTGAAGGACCGCGTGGCGGTGCACGACGTGCGCGCCGTGTCGGCCCGGGGCAAGTACAGCCTCGCCATGCAGGGTTACGTGCCCGGCGACGCGGTGCCGGCCCTCCAGGGTGCGCTGGGCCGCTTCGGCGACGCGGTGAGCTACGAGCTGCACCCGGTCGACGAGCACCACGACCTGTCCATCCCGGTCGAACTCAAGAACAACAGCTACGTGCGGCCCTTCCAGGTCGTCATGGGCCTGATGAGCCTGCCCAAGTACGGCACCTTCGATCCCACCTGGGTCATCGCGGTGTTCTTCCCGCTGTTCTTCGGCATCATCATCGCGGACGTGGGCTACGGCCTGCTGTTCCTGCTCTTCGGCCTGTGGCTGGCGGGCAAGGCCAAGCGCAACGAGGGCTGGGACCTGTCCTTCTTCGGCGCGTACGTGCCGCCCGCGACCCTCAAGGACCTGAGCTTCGTGACCATCGTCATGGCCGCCTGGTCCATCGTGTGGGGCGTCCTGACCGGCGAGCTGTTCGGCACGCTGGGCGAGCACCTGCACCTGTTCTACGTCGACCCCAACATCGTGAACAACCTGTGGGGCTGGACCGGCATCCGTGCCGAGGCCCACGGCGAAGTGCACAGCGGCCTGATCCCGACCGTGTTCCCGCGTCTGGAAACCGACTACTTCAGCAACGTGGCCCTCGTGTTCGCGCTGCTGTTCGGGATCGGCCAGGTGCTGTGGGGCTGGGGCATCCGCATCCAGCAGGGCCTCAAGCACAAGGACGCCACCCACACGTGGGAAGGCATCGCCCTGTTCGGCGGCGTGCTGGCGCTGGTCATGATGGCCTTCGCCACCCGCGCCGGCAAGGATTTCGGGGCCTTCGGCAACCTGACCGACCCGCGCGTGCTGGTCATGTATGCGGGCTTCATCGCCTTCATCGTCGGGTACATCCGCGTCATCAAGCAGTTCCCCATGCTGCCCATCGAACTGCTCTCGCAGGGCGGGGCCGTCATGAGCTACGCCCGTATCTTCGCCGTCGGCTTGGTGTCGGCCATCCTCGCCAAGCTGTGCAGCGACGTGGGCTGGAGCATGTACGAACGCATCGGGTTCCTGGGCATCATCATCGGCCTCGTGCTGGGCGCCGCGCTGCACTTCTTCGTGCTCGCGCTGACCCTCATCGGGCACATCGTCCAGCCGCTGCGTCTGCACATGGTCGAGTTCCTGAACCCCACCGGGTTCAACACCGAGACCAGCCCCCGCTACGCCCCCCTCCGCCGCCTCAGCCCCGCAGCCACCGCGCCGGGGCAGGTCAAATAATCTTCAGGAGTCTTCCCATGACCAAAGCCACCAAGATCGTCCTCGCCTCCTTCGTTCTCGCCCTCGCCACCGTCGGCTTCGCCCAGGAAGCGGCCACCGCCAACACCGTCGGCGGTCCCGACGACATGTACCGTGGTCTGCGCGCCATCGGCGCCGGCCTCGCGCTGGGCCTCGGCGCCGTCGGCACGGGTATCGCCCAGGCCCGCATCGGCTCCTCGCTGGTCGGCGCCGTGGCCGAGGACCCCAGCAAGGCCGGCTCGCTGCTGCTGTACTTCCTGATTCCCGAAACGCTCGTCATCTTCGGCTTCCTCGCGCTGTTCATCCTGAACTGATATGGCGCTCGACAAGCTCCTCGAAAACGAAGCGCAGTCGGAAATCGAGCGTATCCGCGCCGAGGCCCGTGACCGCGCCGAGCAGATCGTGGCGCAGGCCCACGAACAGGCCCGCAGCCTGATCCAGAGCCGGGAACGTGCCCTGGAAGCGCAGCGGCAGGCCGGCATGGTCCGCGCCCGCTCGGCCGCCGACCTGGAGGCCAACGCTTCGCGCCTGAGCGCGGGCGAGGCCGGCACTGCCGAGGTCTACGAACTCGTGCAGGGCTACCTCGGCGGCGTGACGGCCGCGCCCGAGTACCGCGACATCCTGGCCCGCCTGATCGAACAGGCCCGCGAAGCGATTCCCGGTGCCGAAGCGGTCGAGGTGAACCCGGCCGACGTGGACCTGGCGCGCCAGATCGTGACCGACCTCGAAGTGCGCGCCAACCCGGCCATCCAGGGCGGCGCCCGTGTGGTCGCGCGCGGCGGCAAGAGCGGCATCAGCAACACGCTCGGCGGCCGGCTCGAGCGCGTGAAGGCCGATCTCGCCCCTCAGATCAGCCGGATGCTGGCCGAGTAAGGATTAGCGATGCCCGACGACTACGCCTACATCAATACGCGCGTGCGTGTCATGCGCACCAAGCTGCTCGACGGGCGCGCCCTTGACGCGGCGCTCGCGGCGGGCAGCTACCAGGAATTCCTGCGCGTTCTCGCCGAAACGGAACTCGCGCCCCAGATGCGCGAGACCACCGCCGAGGGCGCGGGTCTGCCCGAACTCGACCGCGCCCTGTCGCAGAACCTCTTCGCCACCAGCCAGCGCGTGCTGAACTTCGCCGACGGCGACGCCAAGCGCGAAATTCAGGCGCTGCTGATGCGCTGGGACCTCGTGAACCTCAAGACCGTCGCGCGCGGCATCATCAGCGGGCGCGGGGCCGAGGCCATCATGCAGAACCTGGTGCCCGGCGGCACCATCAAGCCCGCTGCCCTCCAGACCGCCGCGCAGAGCACCGACCTGCCCAGCGCCGCCGCCGCCATCGCGGTGAGCGGGCATCCGCTGGCCGGGGCGATGCGCGCGGGGGCCAGCGCCTACGCGGCCAGCAGCCGCCTGCTCGACCTCGAGGTCGCGCTGGACCAGGGCTACTACCGCCACGCGCTGAACGTGGCCCGCAACACCAGCCTGCGCCGCTACCTCTCGCGCGAGATCGACGTGACCAATGCCCTGACCGCCCGCAGTGCGCGTGGCCAGGCGCTGGACCCGAACCTCTTCGTCGCGGGCGGCACCCTCAACGCCGGGGGCTTCGGCCGCCTGAGCGGCGGGGACGCGGGCGGGTCGAGCGACATCGCCGCGATTCTCGAGGCCCCCAGCCTGGAAGAAGCCGAAGGGGCGGCGCGTGTGGCGCTCGACAACGCCGCGCGCAACGCCTCGGCGGGCGACCCCGAGGGCGTGGGCGTGATCCTGGACTTCCTGCGCCGCAAGGAAATCGAGATCGCCAAACTGCGGCTCATCGGGCGCGGCAAGTTCTACAACCTGCCCGCCGAGGGGCTGCGCCGGGAGGTGCAGGCATGACCGCCGCCAACACTGCGGGCCAGCGCGTGGCCGTGCTCAGCGACGCCGAAACGGCGACCGGCTACCGCCTCGCGGGCGCCGAGGTGCTCGAGGCGACGCCGGAAACGGCGGTCGCGGCCCTGGAACGCGCCATTCAGAACGGCAACTACGGCCTGATCGCCGTGGACACCGGCCTGATTCCCGACCCGGTCACGGCGACGGCCCGCGTCATGCGCGGGCGCGACCTGCCGATCCTGCTGCCGATTCCCAGCCTGCGTGACGCCTTCTCCACCGACACGGTGGACGCCAAGGCGTATATGGGCAAGCTGGTCCGCGACACCATCGGTTTCGACATCAAACTGTGAGGTGGTCGGGAAGTCTGCGCCGGCGAGCCTTTAGACTAGGTTCTCCACGCCAGAATCCCGGCCTCCACCTCTTTCCAAGGAGCATTCAATGACGCAACAGCAAAAGGGCGTCGTGCAGAGCATCGCCGGTCCCGCCGTCATCGCCGACGGCATGTACGGCGCGAAGATGTACGACATCGTGCGCGTGGGCCAGGAGCGCCTCGTGGGCGAGATCATCCGCCTGGACGGCAACACCGCCTTCGTGCAGGTGTACGAAGACACCTCCGGCCTGACGGTCGGCGAACCCGTCGAGACCACCGGCCTGCCCCTCTCGGTCGAACTCGGGCCGGGCATGCTCAACGGCATCTACGACGGCATCCAGCGTCCGCTGGACAAGATCCGCGAGGCTTCGGGCGACTTCATCGCGCGCGGCATCGAGGTCTCTTCCCTCGACCGTGAGAAGAAATGGTCGTTCACGCCCAGCGTGAGCGCCGGCGACAGCGTGACGGGCAGCAGCATTCTGGGCACCGTGCCGGAATTCAGCTTCACCCACAAGATCCTGACGCCCCCCGACAAGGCCGGCAAGCTGAGCTGGGTCGCGCCTGCGGGCGAGTACAACATCGACGAGACCATCGCCCGCCTCGAAGACGGCAGCGAGCTGCGCCTGGCCCACTACTGGCCCGTGCGTGCGCCCCGCCCCGTGCAGAAGAAGCTCGACCCCAGCCTGCCGTTCCTCACCGGGATGCGCATTCTGGACGTGCTGTTCCCCCTGGTCATGGGCGGCGCGGCGGCCATCCCCGGTCCCTTCGGCTCGGGCAAGACGGTCACGCAGCAGTCGGTCGCCAAGTACGGCAACGCCGACATCGTGGTGTACGTGGGCTGCGGCGAGCGCGGCAACGAGATGACCGACGTGCTGGTGGAATTCCCCGAACTGGAAGACCCCAAGACCGGCGGCCCCCTGATGCACCGCACCATCCTGATCGCCAACACCTCGAACATGCCGGTGGCCGCGCGTGAAGCCTCGGTGTACACGGGCGTGACCCTGGCCGAGTACTTCCGCGACCAGGGCTACAGCGTATCGCTGATGGCCGACAGCACCAGCCGCTGGGCCGAGGCGCTGCGCGAAATCTCCTCGCGCCTCGAAGAGATGCCCGCCGAAGAAGGCTACCCGCCCTACCTGGGCGCCAAGCTCGCGGCCTTCTACGAGCGTGCCGGGGCCGTCAAGACCCTGGCCGGCGAAGACGGCGCGGTCAGCGTGATCGGCGCGGTGTCGCCCGCCGGCGGCGACATGTCCGAGCCCGTCACCCAGGCCACGCTGCGCATCACGGGCGCCTTCTGGCGTCTGGACGCGGGCCTCGCCCGTCGCCGCCACTTCCCGGCGATCAACTGGAACGGCTCGTACAGCCTGTTCACGCCGATCCTCGACAAGTGGTACCGCGAGAACGTGGGCCAGGACTTCCCCGAACTGCGCCAGCGCATCGGCAATGTCCTCCAGCAGGAAGCCTCGCTCCAGGAAGTCGTGCAGCTCGTCGGCCCCGACGCCCTGCAGGACAACGAGCGCCTCATCATCGAGACGGGCCGCATGCTGCGCCAGGACTTCCTCCAGCAGAACGGCTTCGACCCGGTGGACGCCTCGGCCTCCATGCCCAAGAACTACGGCCTCATGAAGATGTTCCTGAAGTTCTATGACGAGGCCGACGCGGCCCTCAAGAACGGCGCGACCATCGACGAGATCATCCAGAACCCGGTCATCGAGAAGCTGGCCCGCGCGCGCTACACCCCCGAAGACCAGTTCATGGCCTACGGCGAGGGCGTGATGGACGAACTCGACCGCACCTTCAAGGGAGTGAAAGCGTGACCCTGCTTCAGAAGGAATACAACGACGTCGCCTACATCTCCGGGCCGCTGCTGTTCGTGAACGCCGCCAGCGACCTGGCCTACGGCGCCATCGTGAACATCAAGGACGGCACCGGCAAGATCCGCGGCGGTCAGGTCATCAGCGTGACCGACGAGAACGCCGTGATCCAGGTGTTCGAAGAGACCCGTGGTCTGGACCTCGCCACCGCCTCGGTGAGCCTCGTCGAAGACGTGGCCCGCCTCGGCGTGAGCAAGGAAATGATCGGCCGCCGCTTCGACGGCCTGGGCCGCCCCATCGACGGGCTGCCGGCGGTCATCGCCGAGCAGCGCCTCTCGATCAACGGCCAGCCGATGAACCCCGCCGCGCGCGCCAAGCCCGAGGAGTTCATCCAGACCGGCATCTCGACCATCGACGTGAACACTAGCCTGATCCGTGGGCAGAAGCTCCCGATCTTCTCGGGCTCGGGTCTGCCTCACAACGAACTGGCCGCCCAGATCGCGCGTCAGGCCAAGGTGCCCGGCCACGAGGGCGACTTCGCGGTGGTCTTCGCGGCGATGGGCCTGACCCAGCGCGAAGTGTCGTTCTTCACGCAGGAGTTCGAGCGCACCGGCGCGCTGGCCCGCTCGGTCCTGTTCCTGAACAAGGCCGACGATCCCGCGGTCGAGCGTCTGCTCACCCCGCGCATGGCGCTCACCACCGCCGAGTATCTGGCGTTCGAGCACGGCTACCACGTGCTGGTGATCCTCACCGACCTGACGAACTACTGCGAGGCGCTGCGTGAAATCGGCGGCGCGCGCGAGGAGATCCCGGGCCGCCGCGGCTTCCCCGGTTACATGTACACCGACCTCGCGGGTCTGTACGAGCGCGCGGGCGTGGTGCAGGGCAAGCCCGGCTCGGTCACGCAGATTCCGATCCTCTCGATGCCCGACGACGACATCACCCACCCCATCCCCGACCTGACCGGCTACATCACCGAAGGCCAGATCGTGGTGGACCGTGGCCTGAACTCCAAGGGCGTGTTCCCGCCCATCAACCCGCTGCCCAGCCTCTCGCGCCTTCAGGGCAACGGCATCGGCAAGGGCAAGACCCGCGCCGACCACAAGAACGTGTCCGACCAGCTGTTCGCGGCCTACGCCAACGGCCTGGACCTGCGCAAGCTCGTGGCCATCACGGGTGAAGACGCGCTGACCGACACCGACAAGCTGTACCTGAAGTTCGCCGACGATTTCGAGAACTACTTCATTGGTCAGGGCGACCAGGACCGCAGCATCGACGACAGCCTCACGGTCGCCTGGGGCATCCTGAGCAAGCTGCCGCAGAGCCAGCTCACCCGTCTGTCCAAGGACTCCATCGACAAGTTCTACGGCCAGAAGGTTGACGAGATGTGGAAGGGCGGCCGCAACAGCGGTATCTGAACGCGGCTGTGTGGCCGGCCGCCATGCGCGCAGGCCACACCCGTTAAGCTTCACCGACAAAGGGAGGTGAATACACATGGCAGAACAGATCAGCCCCACCCGCAGCGCGCTGCTCGCCAGCAAGGCCAGCCTCAAGACCGCGTCCGGCGGCGCCGACCTGCTCAAGCGCAAGCGTGACGCCCTGATCGGCGAATTTTTCGCTCTGGTCAAGGACGCGCTCGCGGCCCGCGAGGAACTGGCCGGCGTCAGCAAGGGCGCCTACACCAGCCTCTTCGGCGCGAAGGCCTGGGACAGCCCCGAAGCGGTCGAGAGCCTCTCGCTCGCCGGGACCGGCGATTACGCCGTCCAGATGCAGATCGAGAACCTCTACGGCGTCAAGGTGCCCAAGATCAGCATTCCCGAGCGCAGTCAGCAGTCGAACTTCAGCCCCATCAACGTGGGCGCGCGGACCATCCAGGCGGCCACCGATTTCGGCGGCGTGCTGGAGGCCATCGTGAAGGTCGCGGCCACCGAGACCAAGCTGCGGCGTATCGGCGAGGAGATCAAGAAGACCTCCCGGCGCGTGAACGCTCTGGAACAGGTCGTGATCCCCGGCATCCAGGACGACATCCGCTTCATTCGCGGCGTTCTGGACCAGCGCGAGCGCGAGGCCAGCTTCACCCTCAAGAAGATCAAGGCCAAGCTCGAGGCCGACAACGAAAAGCAGAATGCCCAGGCGGGCAGTCACGGCAGCGCCGCCGACTGAACCCCTGCGCCCTGCGTGCCGCCCCGGTCTGGGGCGGTTTTTCAGTGCAACTTCTGGAGAGCCCGGCGCAGGTTGAGCCTTGCGGGAACGTCCAGCAGAGCGAATTCTGGCGTGTGATACAAGATGCCCCGCTCCAGAAAGCCTTCCAGCACCCGGCGGCGGCCTTCACGGTAGAGGGGCCAGGGGACATGGGCGTACTCCTGACGGATGGCCCGATCGTAGGCGTCAAAGGCCGAGGTGCTCGCCCCCAGGATGCTCAGGTCGGCGTCAACCAGTAAGGCTTCCTCACAGGTATGCGGCGGGTCGGTGTGCCGGGTCGCCAGGATCAGGGCAGTGACCTGTTCCCGCAGTGCGGGGTCGGCCCCCTGAGCGGCCAGCCACGCTCCGAACACCTCGGCGCTGCGGGCCTCGTTGTCGGCGGCGCGCGGGTCGTAGACGAGGTCGTGGCCCCAGACGGCCAGAGCGAGCGCCGGGGTCAGGACGCCCCGCGTCGCCAGCGCCGCCAGCATCTGCCGCACATGTGCCGTGTTGTGGTAGGCCCGTTCCGGCGCTCCGTAGAAGGGGAGAGCGAACGCCTCGGCGGCGGACAGCAGCGCGGCGGGGTCGGTCATCCGCTCACCTTCTCGCGGGCGTGGGCCTCGTAGCTCAGGTAGTAGCGGCCCGCCAGGACCATCATCAGGGCGACCACCCCCGCCAGGGCCAGCAGTACCGGCCAGCCCGCTCCGCCGCCCAGCAGGCCGTTGAACACGAAATGGAGCGCGGCGCTCAGCAGCAGCCCGCGCGCAGCCCACCAGCGGCCGGTGCGCCAGTGCCGGCCGCCCAGCGCGTAGCCCTGCGGAGCACTGAACAGGGCGTGGGCCAGCGTGGTGAGCAGGATGTGCCACGCGGCGGCGTTTAGCCCGAATTCCAGCGCGTAGGTGACGTTCTCGACGAAAGCGAAGCCCAGCGCGGCCGTCACGGCGTACACCAGACCGTCCATCGGTTCGTCGAAGGCGGCGTCGTCCACGACCGTGCTGGCCGCCAGAAACTTGCTGCTCTCCTCGATGACGGCCGTGAGCAGCGCGACCACGACCATCGCCATCGGCAGGGCGCTGCGCAGCAGACCGCCCAGGCTCGCCTCGAAGGCCGCCGAGACCAGCCATGCGAACGCGCCCCAGGCGAAGGTCCGGACCAGCAGCCGGGGCGGCTCGGGGTGGCGGTCGCGCCGGACGAAGAACCACAGCCAGCCCAGGGTGATCAGGACCGACAGCAGCAGCGAGGACAGCATGGCGGCGCTCTGCCCGGCTCAGGCGCGCGGGCGTCCGGCGGCGGCCCCCGCCAGCGTCCGGCCCTGCATGGGCGCGTGGGCGAGGTGGGTCAGCGCGAGCGCCAGGGCGTCGGCCGCGTGGTTGTTGAACAGCTCGCGCACGCCCAGGGTCGCCTTGACCATGTAGATCACCTGTTCCTTGTCGGCGCGGCCCGTGCCCACCACCGCCTGCTTGACCTGCATGGGGCCGTAGCTGTGGACCGGTACGCCCGCCTGCGCGCAGGCGAGCTGCACCACCCCGAAGGCCTGCCCCACCTTGAAGGCCACGTCGGCCTGCCGGCGCAGGATCTGGTCCTCGATGGCGACCGCGTCGGGCTGGTATTCGCCCAGCAGGCGCGTCACCTCCTCGTGCAGGTAGGCCAGCCGCCGGGGCATGATCCAGGCGCTCTGGGTGGTCAGGCAGACGTGGTGCAGGTGCCGGGCCTTGCGGATGTCTCCCTCGATCAGGCCCAGGCCGAGATTCGCCAGTCCGGGGTCAATGCCGAGTACGATCATGCCCGTCACTCTAGAGCAAGTCCGCCGGCGAAAAGAAAGCAGAGGCGCGCATGGCGGCGGCCTCTGCTGGACGTCGGAGGAGGCGTCAGTGCCGGGCGCGGGGGTCGAAGGCGTCGCGCAGGCCGTCGCCCAGGAAGTTGAAGGCCAGCACCGTGAACAGGATCGCCAGCCCCGGGTAGAAGGGCAGCCACGGGTACTGCAACACGACTTCCTGCGCGTTGCTGAGCATGTTGCCCCAGCTGGAGACCGGCGGCTGGATGCCGAAGCCCAGGAAACTCAGCGCGGCCTCGCCCAGGATGGCCCCGCCCACCGCGAAGGTCGCGCTGACCACCACGATCCCCAGCAGGTTGGGGGCGAGGTGACGCCACATCACGCGGTTGTTGCTGGCCCCGAGCGCGCGGGCGGCGTCCACATACTCCAGGTTGCGCAGGCGCAGGACCTCGCCGCGCACCAGCCGCGCGGTGCCCATCCACCCGAAGACCACGAAGATGGTGATGATGATGACCACGCTCGACGACGGCCCGAGGTTCTGGCGCAGGTTGACGATGAAGGCCTTGTCGCTGCTGGCGATGATGCCCGAGATGACCAGCAGCAGCGGGATGTCCGGCAGGCAGAGCATGAACTCGATGAAGCGGCTGATGAGGCTGTCGGTGCGCCCACCGAAAAAGCCTGCCAGCAGGCCCATCAGGGTGCCGACCAGCGTGCTGGCGACGGCCACCGCGAAGCCCACCATCAGGCTCACGCGGCTGCCGTAGATCAGGCGCGAGAGCAGGTCGCGGCCCAGGTCGTCCTGCCCCAGCGGGTAGCTGGCGCTGGGCCGCCCGTAGACGCCCGCGAGGTCCTGCGCGTTGGGGTCGTGCGGCGCGATCAAGGGAGCCAGAAGGGCGACCAGCAGCATCAGCACGATGAAGGCGAGGCTGACCATGGCGGCCTTGTGGCGGCGCAGTTTGCGCAGGGCGATCTGGAGGGTCGAGTAGCTCTTGGGAGCGGCGGGGGCCGCGGCGGTGGTCGTCATGGCAGGGGCCTCCCTACGAGTACCGGATGCGGGGGTCGACCACCCCGTACATCAGGTCGGTGATGAGCTGGAAGATGACGGTCAGGAAGGCCAGCATGAGCAGGCACAGCATGACCACGTTGAAGTCCTTGGACACGAGCGAGTCGATCAGCGCGCGCCCGATCCCCGGCCAGGAGAAGACGGTCTCGGTGAGCACGGCGCCCCCGAAGAGCCCCGGAATCGAGAGGCCCAGGATGGTCACGATGGGAATGAGCGAGTTGCGCAGCGCATGCTTGTAGATCACGCTGCGGTTGGGCAGGCCCTTGGCCTTGGCCGTGCGCACGTAGTCCTGATTGATGACCTCCAGGAAGCTGGCGCGCATGTAGCGCAGCGTGCCCGCGATCTCGCGCAGCGACAGGATGGCGACCGGCATGACGAGGTACTTCAGGCGGTCGAGCCAGTAGGGCCACAGCCCGTCCTCCGGGCCGATGCCGCTGCCCAGGCCGCCGGGCGGCAACGACACGACCCCGTTCGTGGCCTGCGGCAGCCACACGGCGAACAGGTAGAGCGCCATCACGCCGATCCAGAACACGGGCGCGCTCGACGCGATGAAGCTCAGGAAGGTCAGCACGTAGTCGGGCAGGCTGTACTGCCGCACCGCCGAGTAGATGCCCAGCGGGATGGCGATCAGGGTGCTGATGATCAGGGCCGGGACGGTGAGCAGCAGGGTGTTGGGCAGGCGCTGCTGAAAGATGAATTGCGTGGCCGGAATGCTGAAGTCGCGCGAGTACCCGAAGTCGCCGCGCAGGGCGTGCAGCAGCCAGGTCCAGTAGCGCTCGATCCAGGGGGTGTTCACGCCGTAGGCCTCGCGCAGTCGGGCGATGTCCTCGGGTGTGATGCGGGGGTTGCCGAACACGAGCTGGTCGACCGGATCACCCGGTTGAAGGGCGGTCAGGCCGTAGATCACGACCGTGATCAGCAGCAGCAACGGAATCAGTTGCAGGATGCGCCGCAGGGCGTAGGTGGCCAAAGGGGTCTTCTCCTTACCTCGAACAGAAACCTTGGGGGCGGGGGAGGCGGGGTGGCCCGGCTGCCCCAGATACAGGGAGGGGAGGAGAGCCACTGAAGGCTTCCTCCCCACGGCGGTGGGCGGGTGCCGGATGGTCCGGGTGACCGCCTGGCGCCCTTACTGCCCTTGCTTGTGGGCCTCGACGGCGCCCTTGGTGCTCCAGCCGATGCGGTAGGCGTCCCAGCTCGGGTAGAGCGTGTAGGCGCTGAAGTCGTAGTTGACCAGTCCGTTGACGCGGGTGTAGGGGTTGCTGCGGAAGTACAGCGGCAGCGAGGGCAGGTTGGCGGCCCAGATGTTCTGCATCTGCGCGAACTGCTGCTTGCGCGAGGCCGCGTTGAAGTTCGACTCCGAGGCTTTTTGCAGCGTGTTGTACTGGGCGTTGCTCCAGCCGGAGTTGTTCTGGCCCGAGTAGCCGTTGTCGGCGGTCGGGACGGCCGAACCCTTGAACAGGTCGCCGTTTTCGAAGATGGGGTTGGAGGTCCACGCGTACATCGCGAGGTCCCACTTGCCGCTTTCGCCCTTGCTCAGGAAGTCGGGGCCGAAAAAGACGCTGGCAGGGTAGTTCTGGATGTTGACCTGCACGCCCACGGCCTTCCACTGCGCCTGAAGGATCTGCTGCACGCGCTCGCGCACGGCGTTGCCGGCGGTCGTGCCGAAGTTCAGGATCATCTTCTTCCCGCCCTTCTCCAGGATGCCGTCACTGCCCGGGCGCCAGCCCGCCGCCGCGAACAGCGACTTGGCGCGGTTGGCGTCGAAGCCGTAGGTCGTGACGCCCGCGTTGTAGACCGCCGAGAGCGGGTTGACGAAGGTGTTCGACACCGGCTGGCGGCCCTGGAACAGCGCCTGCACCAGGGCGGGGCGGTTGATCGAGAGCAGCAGGGCCTGACGCACGCGGGCGTCGTCGAGGTCCAGGTCCTTGGAGCGCTGGCCGCGCGTGTTCACGTCGATGTGCTCCCACACCGCGCCGGGCACGAAGAAGGTGGTGTACTTGTTGCCCTGACGGCCCTGCATGTCGAGCGCCTGGTCGAAGGTCAGGCCCACGGTCGCCAGCGCGTCCACCTGGCCCGAGAGCACGTTCACCTTGAGGGTGTTGGTGTTCGGGATAAAGCGGTAGGTGACGGTCTGCACGTACTTGCTTTCGCCGCCCGAGGGCTTGCGCCAGTAGTTCGTGTTGCGGGTCATAGTCAGGCTGTTGCCGGGCCGCCAGGTGGTCGGCTTGAAGGGACCGGCGACCACCTTGGGCAGGTTGTTCGAGGTCGTGAACTGGCTGATGAACTTGGTCCACTGGTCGTTCAGGGCCTCGCTGGGCTTCATGCCCTTGGTGGCCGTATCGAAAGCGCTCCAGGCGGCCTGCATGCTCTTGGCGGGAGCCAGACCCGGCGCGCCGGCCTGTTGCGCGAACAGGTAAGGCGGCTCGAAGGTGATGGTGAAGGTGCGGTTGTTGGCCCCGCGCGTGATCTTGGCCCCGTCGTAGGGGTAGCGGTCGGGCACCGGCACGCGCTCGTCGTTGCGCACCTTGAGCCAGAACTCGAAGTCGTCCACCGTGATGGCGGTGCCGTCGCTCCACTTGGCGTCGGGACGGATGGTGTAGGTCAGGCTGTTGCGCACGACCTTGCCGCTGCCGTCCTTGACTTCCTTGTAGCCGCCGTTGGCGAGGGTGGGCACCTGGGTCGCCATGTCGGCGAGTACGTTGCCGCCGTTGTCCAGATAGGTCAGGCCCGCGCCCATGAAGTTGTTGATTTCACTGGTGATGGCGAGGTTGTTGGTGTTCCAGGGATCGTAGATGTTCGGCGGCTCCTGCGAAGTGCCGATCACGAGACTGTTGTTGCCGGGGCCGGCGAGTGCGGTACCGATCAGAAATGCGGTCAATGCCAGGGCTTTCTTCATAGGAATCCTCCGGGAGAAACAGCAATACCAACGCCTAACCTGTAGCGATGGGGTCAGTATTAAGTCCCCCTAAAGCGATGTCAAGCGATTGTCTGTCCAGAGAGGTGGAGTCCAGATGAAAAAAGCCGGAGCAGCGCAGGCTCCGGCTCTTCCGTCAGCGGATGAGCTGACGGCAGTTCAGGTGAAGACGGGGGTCAGTGGCTTCCGCAGCCGCCGCTGCCCTCGCCGTCGGGCGACTGGGCGCCGTCGGTCCGGAAGGAGTGGCCGCAGCCGCACGAGGAGGTCGCGTTGGGGTTATGGACGGTGAAGCCGCCGCCCATCATGTTCTCGACGAAATCCACTTCGCTGCCGCGCAGCAGGGGGAGGCTCATGCGGTCGACCAGCAGCTTGACGCCCCGGTCGTGCACGATGGTGTCGCCGTCGAGTTCGCGGTCGTCGATGGCCATGCCGTACTGGTAGCCGCTGCAGCCGCCGCTCTTGATGAACACGCGGACGCCGGCATTTTCCTTACCGCTCTGAGACAGGATCGCCAGGGCTTTCATGGCCCCGAATTCGCTGATGGTGATGTTGTGCGCCGGCAGGTCGCCGCCGGTCTGGGCCGGGATGGTCGCGGTCATGCGTGAAGCGTAACACCATTCGGTGAATAAAAAAGTGCCTGTAAAGCAAAGTGAAGTTCACTTGCGGCTTACATTCCTTGAGTGTGGTGCTGTTAAGATAGGGGCATGACGAACCCTTATGCCGAGTGGTTCGAGCAGCTCCGCGCGGAATATGGGGAGCAGCTCTCGACCATGCCCCTGCCCGAAGGCCTCCCCGAGCACCTGCGGCTGCTGATCGAGCGCCGCGACGAGGACGCTATCCAGTTCATGGTTCGTCTCGCGTGGCAGTTCGGCGCACAGGTGGGTTATGCGGCCGGGGCGAAGCAGGACGCCCAGGAAAATACCGTGCCCATGCCCCGCTCGCCCCGCGTTCAGGCCTGACCTTTCTTCTTCCATCTTCGTGCCCCGGTCCAATCGACCGGGGCGCGTCTTTTGTGCGAATCAGTGCTCTGGGCGTCTGGGTGTCGCCCAGCATTCCGGCTCCGGCGTACCCTCGATCAGGCCCAGGGCGTAGAGCTCTTCCAGGGTCCGGCGGGCCAGGGCAACCAGGGCTTCGGGTTCCTGTGGGGTGTCCCGGGCATCCAGACCCAGGGCGCGGGCCTCACGGGCCAGGAGTCGGGCCAGGGCATCCATACGGCTCAGGATATGCGCTCCAAAGGAAAAGCCCCGGCGCGGTGGCCGGGGCAGGAGAGAGGGTGAAGCTCAGTCGTCGGCGTGCGCCGCGTGCAGGGCGCGGTCGCGCTCGTCGGCTTCACGCAGGGTGCGGATACCCCGGACGATCCCCAGGACGCCGAAGTAGCACACCGCCGGTACAACCACGGTCAGGATCCACAGGATCGCGTTGGAGTTGGCGGTCGTGAGGATGTTGGCGCTGATGAGTTCGGGCTTGTAGCCCGCCACCGACATCACGAGCAGCATCGCCATGAAGGCCACGCCCGCCGCCAGCCGCACCGGATGGTTGGTGGGGTTCTCGGCGTAGTACTGGCTGTCGCGCGCGCGGTCAAGCATGGGCACAGCGAACATCGCCACGAGCACGATGGTCGGCATGATGATGGCGCCCACAAACTCCGCGCCGATGGCCCCGCCCCAGAGGTTGATCTCGAAGCTCGGGATGATCGCCAGCAGGCCGAAGACCCACAGCAGGTACCAGTCAGGCTTGATGTTGTTGATCGGGGTGGTGCTGGGCGGCCCGAAGAACTCGACCGGGTGTACGGGGATGAACGCGCTGAACAGCACGATGATGCCCGCGAACACCAGCGCCAGCAGCAGCATGATGGGGGTCTGCTGGGTCATGAGCGGCACGCCGACGATCTTCTTGTAGGCGATGCGCTTGGCGTACTGCGGCTGCGTGTGCTTCTGCTTGATCATGATGACCATGTGCGCAGCGGTCAGCGCGATCAGGATGGCCGGCAGCAGCATGATGTGGTAGCCGTAGATGCGCGGGATGATGCCCTCGCCGGGGAAGGCCCCCGCGAACGCCGCCTGCGCGACCCACTGGCCCACCCAGGGAATCGAGGCCACGATGCCATACACGACCTTCACGGTGTTGTAGGCGTAGTTGTCGTAGGGGAGGATGTAGCCGGTCACGGCGGTCAGGGCCGAGAAGATCAGCAGCATCATGCCGATCCACCAGTTGATCTCGCGCGGCTTCTTGAACGCCCCTGTGAAGTAGATGCGCATCATGTGGATGACGGCCGCCGCCACCATGATGTTCGCCGTCCAGTGGTGGATGCGGCGCAGCATGTCCCCGAAGGGCATCGCGTTGATCTTCAGAGCCGAGTGGAAGGCCGCCGGGATCAGGTTGGGCTTGGCCGCCGTGCCGGGGTCGAACGAGTTCGTGACCAGGCTGTTGCTCGGCTCGTACGAGAGGGCCAGGATGACGCCGGTCAGGATCAGGATGACCAGGCTGAACAGCGTGATTTCACCCAGGAAAAAACTGTGGTGAACAGGGAAGGCTTTGCGCAGGAACTTGTCGTTCAGGCGCGAGATGTGCAGACGTTCCTCCAGCCACTGGTTCATCCGAGTTGATCCTCCACGGCTTTCTTGCGGGCTTCCCACTCCGATTCGTTGAATGGGTACGGGTTTTCCAGGAAGAAGTCAGCGACCACGAGATTGCTGCCTTCCAACCGAATCGGCAACTGCGCCAGGCGGCGAGGGGGCGGCCCACCGACCACCATGCACGCGCGCTTGGGGTCGTACTGCCCCGAGTGGCAGGGGCACTTCATCTCGCCCACCTGCTGGTCGTTGTCGCCCACCGAGCAGCCGGCGTGCGTGCAGATGTCGCTGTAGGCCACGATTTCGCCGTCGATGGTCGCGTCCATGTTGGTCGGCGCGACGATCTGGCCCTTGGGGAACTTGTAGAGCGCCAGGACGTTGTTGGGGTCGCCCTTGCGGATCAGGGGCTGGCCCTGGGCGTCTTTCCCCTGCGGCCATGCGCGCACGAGCTTCTCGCCCAGTTCGGCGACCGTGACCGGCTGGCCTTCCTTGTCCTCGGAGGCGTGGACCAGGATGTCGCCCTTGAGGGGAGGCATCTTGTCGCGGGTCAGGCGGAACACCGGGTTGGCGGTGCCCAGCGCACTGACCAGGCTCACCGTGCCGACGGCGGCCGTCGCCCCGAGGGCAGTGTTGATGAACTTGCGGCGCGTGATTTCGGGATCTTCTCTCTTGTAACGGGTCATGCGTCTAACCTCTCCCCGGAAGGGGAATGCCCTGGCTCACCAGGGGAATTCGCCGCTGGCGTCCTCGACCAGCACCTCGCCATCCATGAAGAACTTCTTGTACAGGCCCACGGCGGCGGCCAGCGTCAGCACGATCATCGCGGCGTAGAAGCCTTCGGCGGTCACGTTGGGCATCACGGGTTCGCGCGCGGCCCAGCCGGCGTAGTCGACCATCATCTGGCGTACGAACAGCACGCTGAACACCACGCTCAGGATCAGGGTGATGACCATCGAGAGCATCGCGACCGGGGTGGCGCGCACCTTATGGATGCCGGGATGCAGCTCGACGCCTTCGGCCCACACGCTGTACAGACCGATCAGGCCGTACGAGAGCAGCACCATGATGAAGGTCGCCAGGAAGATTTCGGGCAGCTTAATGTCCTCGGGCACGAAGCGCGAGCGGTTTTTGAGCACGGCCGGATCGACCTTGCTCTGGCCCTCGGCGACCTGAGCGGGCGTGAGCGGCTCGGCGATGTTGTTGCCCCACGAGTGCAGCACATAGTTGGCGACCGCGTAGATTTCCCGGTCGCTGAGCTTGCCGCCGAACGCGGGCATCCCGCCCTTGCCCTTCACGACGATGCTGTGAATGTAGACGGGGTCCTTGAGCAGCTTCTCGTCGCCCGAGAGCTTGGGACCGGCCCCGCCCTGACCCTGAAGGCCGTGGCAGCCCGCACAGGCGATGGCCCCGGCAGAGGCGACGCCCTGCTCAAAGACCTGTTTGCCCAGCGTGGGGTAATCCTTGCTGATGCTCGCCACGACGGCCGGGTCGACCGCCACCGGCTCGGGGGCCGTTTCCTTGTTAAAGAGAAACAGCAGAATGATCCACATGATGGCCGCGCAGACGATGGCGACCCAGGGCATGACAGCGTCGTTTCTTTCCACTTTCCTTCTCCCTCGGTGTGAAGTGGCCTGATGTCCCGTTTCGGCAACGGCTCCGGTGCCGGAAAAGGAAGCAGCTGCGGCCCAGTAATACGGTCAAGCATAGCACGCACCTTTCGCGCTTCCCTGGCCGTCCAGACGCCTTTTTCCAGACAGACCTCGACCCGCTAAGTATGGCCCCTGACCGAGCGGTTAAATGTCCCCGCATGAGACCGTGGTGTGCGGCCTTTGCCGGCCTGTTCAGGGGTGACTGCGGTGCGGCTCAGTCCCCCAGCTTCAGGCCGGCGAGGGCCGCGAAGGGGTGGGCCGTGTTCACCGGGCGAAGGGTGCAGAAGGGCGGTCCTCCCTCGGGTTCGACCCGGTGGGGGCAGGCAGGGCACTCGGGAAAGGCCTGATCGGTGTAGGCGAGGTCGGCCTCGGCCGAGGCGACGGCCCAGGTGCGTCCGCAACCCGCGAGGTAGGTCGTTTCGGTCTCGCGGGGCTGGGCAGGGCGGCGGGCGGGGTTCGGAGCAGTGGATCTGGGCATGGTGGAGTTCGGCGCACCTCAGTCGAGGTTGGCGATGCCCTCGCGGATGGCGTACAGGGCGGCCTGGGTGCGGTTGTTGAGCTGCAACTTGGTGAAAATCTCCGAGAGGCGGTTGCGCACCGTCTTCTCGCTGATGTCCAGCCTCAGGGCGATGTCCTGATTGGAAAAGCCCTGGGCCAGGAGCTTGAGGATCATCGTCTCGCGTTCGTTGAGGTCGGCGTGCTTCTCGCTGGGCAGCTCCTCACGCTTGTCGCGGAAGTCGTCGAGGACGTTCTGGGCCATATCGGCGTCGAGCAGGGCCTCCCCGCCGGCCACCCGCGTGATCGCGTCGATCAGGGTCGTGGCGTCGGCATCCTTGAGGATGTAGCCGCGCGCGCCCGCCTTGACCGCCTCAAATACGTAGCGGTCCTGACGGTACATCGTGATCATGATGACGCGGGCCTGCGGGTTGATCTCCAGGATGCTCTGGGTGGCCTTGACTCCGTCGAGTTCCGGCATCTGGATGTCCATCAGGATCACGTCCGGGTGGGTGTCGGCCGCGTAGCGGATGGCCTCCCGCCCGTTGGCCGCCTCCCCGATGACGCGCATGCCCTCGGATTCCAGCAGGCTGCGGAGGCCCTGACGGAACAGGGCGTGGTCGTCGGCGAGCAGAACACGGATCATGGGGCCACTCTAGCCCCCTTTGCCGCGGGCGTCGGTGGGGGAACATCCACTGCCCCGGCACGGACCGTCCGTCGCCACAGCGCGGCTGGCCGGGCATCACCCCACGCCCGGTCTGAGGCTCTTTCGGCATTGTGACTTCGGTCAGATCGGGCTCATGAACTTAGGGCTTCTCATCTTTTCTGCCGTTCCCAGCCCTCAAAAACAGGGGAATCTGCTCCGAAAAGCTCGTCTGGAGCCGGGCTTTAACGGGCTCTCAGGGTTGACCCTGCCTTCTTCATGCTTGTATCATCCGCCTGATCTGCCTCTGCCGAGCGTCCCAGGACCGAAGAGAAGCAGGTTGCGCGGCGAAAACGCATGGTACGGCGAACTACTTTTGGGAGAGGAAACTCGGCAACTCGCCCCACCGTCACCTTCAGAGCCGGATGTGCTGCTCACGCGCGACGTTTACGGGGGTTCCCTATGAAGAAAAGTCTGATTGCTCTCACCGCCGCGCTGTCGTTCGGCCTCGCTGCCGCGCAGACTGCCGCCCCGGCGAGCGCGCCCCAGGTTCCTGCCCTGACCGACGTTCCTGCCGGCCACTGGGCCAAGGACGCGATCGACCGCCTGGTCAGCCGTGGCATCATCCTCGGCTATCCGGACGGCACCTTCCGCGGCACCCAGAACCTGACCCGCTACGAAGCCTCCGTCATCATCGCCCGCGTGCTGGATCAGATCCGCAGCGGCGAAACCCCTGCCAGCGGCCTGAACGCCGAGGACCTGACGGCGCTCCAGAACGCCATCCAGGAACTCGCCGCCGACCTAGCCGCGCTGGGTGTGCGCGTCAGCGACCTCGAAGAGAACGCGGTCAACAAGGACGACTTCGCGCGCCTGGAAGCCCGCATCGAGGAAGTCGCCACCGCTCAGGGTGACGCCACCGCCCTCGCCAACATCCAGGCCCAGATCGACGAGCTGACCTCGCGCGCCGACGACTACGACACCCTGCGTGCCGACGTCGACGACAACGCCAGCAGCATCGCCGCACTGAACGACCTGACCGTTCTCTTGAACCAGGACATCCTGGACCTCCAGGACCGCGTCAGCGCCGTGGAAGCCGCGCAGGCCGACTTCGTCCAGCGCAGCGACTTCAACAACCTCGCGGGCCGCGTGGGTGTGGTCGAAACCCGCGTCGAGACGGTCAACAACAGCCTGACCGGCCGCATCGCCGCCCTGGAGCGCAACGCGTTCAGCGTCAAGCCGAGCCTGACCCTGGGCTACAGCGTGAGCCGCGCCAACCGCAACTTCGACATTGACCGCCTCTTCCCCCTGAACGCCGACGGTACCGTGGCCAACAACGCCTTCACCAGCGGCGGCATCGACAGCGACACGGGTGCCCAGCGCCGTGACTTCGGCGACTTCGGCAACACCAGCTCGCCCATCGTGGCGGGTGCGAACGGTCTGTACGGCTTCGCCGCCGCTGCTGGCCCTGTGTATCAGGAAGGCAGTACCGATATCGGTATCAGCCTGGGCTTCGACACCAGCGGCCAGTTCAGCCAGGTGACCAGCGCGGCGTCAGGCAGCCTGTTCAATACGGCCGGCCGTCTGTCGATCAACAGCATTGACCTGAACTTTGGTCTGACCACCCGCCTCCCTGACGACGTCTGCTATGACGCCAACGGCGACGGCAGCTGCAGCGACGCGGAAACGGCCGCTGTGGATGTGCTCTACCCCGGTGCTCGCAGCAGTGCGCTGATTGATCCGGCCGGCAGCGTGTATCGCCCCGTGTTCTTCCGCTTCAAGAACGCAACCACCGAGTTCAGCGTGGGCAACAACCCCGTCATCGTGACGCTGGGCCGCAAGCAGAAGTTCTACTTCGCCGACTACGCCTTCGACAACAACTACGACGGCCGCGGCGACGGCTTCGTGGTCAGCGTTGACGGCAGCAACCTGCCGGTGCTGGGTGCGCTCAAGCCCAAGATCACCACTGTGTACGGCAGCCGTGGCGGCGATAACGTCGCGACCAGCGGGAACTACGGTGTGTACTACCGCGGCGTTCGTGCCCAGATTACCCCGGTCGGCACCCTGAACGCGGGTCTGTACTATGCCCAGGAAGGCCGTGACGCTTTCGGTGCCGCCGCCGCTGCTGGCCAGACGGCCGCAACTGTGGCCGCCGTACCCAATGATGTGACCCTGTACGGCGCCGATCTGCACGGCAAGGCCTTCGGTGTCGAGCTGCACAGCGAGTACACCGCGAGCCGCGTGACGCCGGTGAACAGCGCCGCATACACCGCGAGCGCCTTCTATGCCCGCGCCGCGACCCGCAAGACCGACCTCACCTACGATCTGAACACTCCCGCCGCGCGTCTGGGCACCGACACCTTCAACGTGTCGCTGTACGACCTGAACTACCGCCGTATCGAAGCGGGCGTCACGGAAGTCTCGGGCATCAGCGAGTACGGCTACGACACCCGTCGCAGCTACAGCTCGACCCGCCAGAACAATGCGGACAACCCCAACAACGGCGTGACTGCGCCCTTCTCGAACCTGTACGGCCGTACGGCGACGGGCAGCACCACCAACGACGGCCTGATTGGCCAGAAGGGCTTCGGCGTCAAGGCGGCCGTGACCCTGGGCCCGGTGTCGGTGGGCGGCTACTACGACAGCAGCACGAGCGCCAACGGCTCAATGGCCGTCAACGACCCCAACCTGTTGATCGAACGCGGCGCTTCGGCCAAGGTCGCGGCGAGCATCTTCTCGCTGCGCGGCTCCTACAATGAGCTGCTGAGCAACCGATACCAGACCTACCGCAATGCGGGCACGGACGTTGCACTCGGTGCGACGGTCACCGACTCGGTCTACGCGCGCCGCTACGCCATCCAGGCGGACGTGACGCCGGGCCTGGGCCTGTACGTCGGCGCCTACTACCGCGACGTCTCGGTCGATGATCAGGCCGGCGGCATGCGCCGTTCGAGCACTGACCGCGGCCTCTTCGGCCGTGGCTACCTGGCCTCGAGCTTCGCGCCCGGCGTGGGTGCCAACAGCTACCGTGCGGGCCTGACCTGCTCGGAGAGCAACTTCGGGACCTCGGTCGCCGTCAACGGCGTGAGCGGCGACACCGATGGTGTGGGCGGCGTGCTGAACCCGGCCGTCAACCTTGACGCCAACCGCACCGGCGTGTGCTTCACCTCCTACGGGGTGGAAGCGGGCCACGCGGGCAACAACGCCAACGCGCTCGTCAAGGACCTGTTCTTCCGCGTCGGTTACGGCCGCGTGTACGTCCCGACCAGCAATACGTCGACCACTGGCGACTTCAGTGGCAACATCTTCTACGGCGATGTTCGCTACGACCGCAAGGTCAGCGCTGCGAACGTGCGTCTGGCCGGTTCGTTCTCGAACTCCAACGTCCGTCTTGATGCTCGTCCTGCCGGGACGCGCGGCGCGATCGGTCTGATCGTCCGCACCGACCCCCTCACCGGCCTGCCCTTCAGCCCCCAGATCAACGGTCAGGTGGGTTACTACACCTCGCAGTTCGACAATGACAGCAGCGCGGCGACCCCCGCTCTGAATGCCAACGCCGTGAAGTACGGCGCCGGCATCGTCCTGAATGACTTCCTGCTGCCCAACACCAAGGTCGGTGTGCGCTACGACGGTTACAGCGGTATCAACCGTGCGTACACCCCCTACGACGGCGCAGGTACCGAAGGCTACTTTGCCGACGCCGACACCAACGGCAACCGCATCAACCTGAATGGTGTGTATGTCGAAGGCGCGTACAACGACCTCGTGTTCTCGTACGGCAACTACACCCTCAGCAGCCGCAACAACGCGGGCACTGAGATCGGCAGCGGCCTGAACAACGGCCAGCCTGCCCGCGGCCAGACCTTCAAGATCACCTACAAGGTGAACTTCTAAGCCTCTTTCCGACTTTCCGCAAAGCCCCCGCCCCGTGCGGGGGTTTTTGCGTGGATTCGTCCGGCTGCCTGGTCAGGGAGAGCCGCTACAATTCGGCCATGATCGCTGTGTTCGGCCACCTGAATCCCGATACCGACGCTATCGCCAGTGCGCTGGTATACGCCCGCCTTCTCACGCGGCAGGGTCATCCCGCGCAGGCCTACCGCCTGGGCGAGTTGAATTTCGAGACGGCGTATGTCCTGAAGGAATTGGGACTGACCGCTCCGGAACTTCTGCCTCAGCTGGCGGCCGGCAGTGAAGTGGCGCTGGTGGACCACAACGAAAGCGCCCAATCGGCCCCCCACCTGGCCGAATACGAGGTCACGCGCGTCGTGGACCACCACAAGCTGGGGGACCTGACCACGGCGGCCCCCGCCTACCTGCGTTTCGAACCGGTGGGCTGCACTTCCACGCTGCTGCTCAAGCTGCACCGCGAAGCTGGCCTGGATATAGAGCCGCAGGACGCACGGCTGATGCTCAGTGCCATTCTGAGCGACACCCTGCATTTCCGCAGCCCGACCACCACGCCCGACGACCGGCAGGCTGTGGAATTCCTCTCTCCGATCGCCGGGGTAGACGACGTGGCCGGTTTCGCGCTGGCGATGTTCGCGGCCAAGAGTGATCTGGGCGATACGCCGGCAGAAACCCTGCTGAAGATGGACTACAAGGTCTTTCCCTTCGGCGATCCCGAGCAGACCTGGGGCATCGGCGTGATCGAGACGACCAATCCGGCCTACGTATTCGGGCGGCAACGGGAACTGCTCGCGGCGATGGACCAGATCAAGGCGCAGGATGGCCTGAGCGGGGTACTGCTGAGCGTGGTGGACATTCTCAACGAGACCAACCGGACCCTGGTGCTGAGCGCCACCGAAGGCAAAGTGTTGCGTGAGGCCTTCGGGGTCGTGGCCCAGGACGGCGTGGCCGATCTGGGAGCCCGTATCAGCCGCAAGAAGCAGATCGTGCCGACGCTCGAAGAGTACTTTGCGCCCCAGGCCTGAGGGCAGCAAATGAGCGGACCAGAACATCTCGACTGGCTGTTCGCCCGGCAGCGCTTCGGGGTGCGGCCAGGCCTGGAACGGGTCCACGCCCTTCTCGCGGCGCTGGGTCGCCCTCAGGACCGGTTCCGGGCCATCCTGGTCGGCGGCACCAACGGCAAGGGCAGTACGGCCGCCACCCTCGCGTCGGTCCTGAGGGCCGCCGGGGAGCGCACCGGCCTGTTCACCAGCCCACATCTGACCCGGTTCAGCGAGCGCTTCGTGGTGGATGGACAGGAGCTGCCTGCCGGGCAGGTGCTGGCGGCGCTGGGCCGGGTGCGCCCGCTGGCCGAGACCTACGAGGCGTCTTTTTTCGAGGTGGTCACGGCGCTAGGCTGCCTGCTCTTTGCGGAGGCCGAAGTCCAGACGGCCGTGATGGAGGTGGGTCTGGGAGGACGGCTCGACGCGACCAATGCCCTTGACCCGGTGCTGAGCCTCCTGACGAACGTGGGCCTGGACCACACGGCGATTCTGGGCGACACGGTCCAGGCCATCGCTGCCGAGAAGGCGGGCATCCTGCGGGCCGGGCGACCTGCGCTGACAGGTGCGTCGCCGGACCTGTGGCCGGTGTTGGACGGAGCGGGCGCAGAACTCTGGGCTGCTGCTCGCGAATGGCACTGGGAAGCGGAGTCGCTGGGCTGGGAAGGGCACGCCGTCGAAATCCAGACCCCGGCTGGCGACCTCAGCTTCCGGACGCCGCTGCTGGGGCGCCATGGCGCAGGCAACGCTGCGCTGGCGGCGGCGGCGGCCCTGCGGCTGGGTCTTCCGGCCGGAGCGGTCCGGGAGGGCGCCGCCGGAACCCGTTGGCCCGGGCGTCTGGAACGCCTGCCCTGGCGGGGCGGTCAGGTGCTGCTCGATGGGGCGCACAATCCGGACGGCGCGCAGGCTGTGGCCGCTGCCCTGGCCGATTTGGGGACCGGCCCCCTGCCTCTGATCTTCGGCGCCGCTGAGGACAAGGACCTGGAGGGGGTGGCGGCGGCCCTGCGGCCCCTGGCCTCCCGCGTCATCCTGACCCGCGCGGCCCTCAGTCCGCGCGCCGCCGAGCCGCACACACTGGCGCGGCTGTTCCCCGGCTTGCCCCTGACATTGACGCGGACGCCCGAGGAGGCGCTTGGGGCCCTGCCGCCCGGGGCGCAGGCGCTGGCCTGCGGAAGCCTGTACCTCGTCGGTGAATTGCGCCCCTTGCTGCTGGGTGAGGTGGGCGAGGCGCGGGAGCGCTGGCAGTGAGGGTCTAGACGGCCTGACGCTGCTCGGCGCGGCTGACGAGATAGGCGCGCGTGGCGCCCAGCCAGACCTGCACGAGGTCGGCGCGGGGGTGTTGGCGCTGGAGCATGGCCTGCATGCCGTTGTCGAGGTGGCGCTCGACACGCCGCACCGCATTCAGCCCCCCCTCGTTCTCGGTCTCGATCAGGGTATTCAGGACGGTCGTCGAGTGGACATAGCCGGCCCGGATGCTGCCGGCGATCTGATCCAGTGCGCGCATGAATCTGGCTCCTTCCGGCCGCCATGGGCCGCGAGGTCTACAGGAGAATGTGGCTATACAGAGAAAATCCCTAACTGGTTACGATGCTAGCAGAGCTGTCGGGGGGTCTGCAAGAAGTCTGGGCCCCTATTCTGTCTTGACCGTATCCGGGGGCGGTGTTACACTCCAACCAAGGGTGCCCGATTCTGCCTTGAAGCAAACGCATCCCCAGGCAGCAAGCCGAGTCTCTGACGTGTGCGAGGGCATACGCGGGGCGCGGTGAAGCCACGCCGCAGCCCGGGAGGTGAATATATGAAACTGCACGAACGACTCCGTGAACTGCGCAGCGAACGCGGGCTGCGGCTCAAGGACGTGGCGGAGGTGGCCGACATCAGCGTGCCCTACCTCAGCGATCTGGAACGTGGGCGGACCAATCCCAGCCTGGAAACGCTCCAGACACTCGCCGGGGCCTACAGCATCACGGTTCACGACCTGCTCGAAGGGGTCGAGTTCTACGGAGCTTCGACCGAAGGCGCGCTCCCCAAGGGCCTCGCCGACCTGATCGCCGACCCCACCCTGGGGCCGCAGATCACGCCCGACTGGGTCCGCACCCTGTCGCGCATCGAACTGCGCGGCAAGCGCCCGCGCGACAAGCAGGACTGGTACGAGATCTACCTGCATCTCAAACGCATCCTCAACTGAGGCGCGTTTTCCAACAGAGCAGGCCCGGCATGTCATCTGCCGGGCCTGTTTCGCCGTGGAGCGGCCGCTAGCGGGGCAGCCGCGTCAGGAGGAGCGTCCCTGCTCCCCAGGCCCCGCCGACCACCGCCAGCGTGAAGGCCAGGGGCGGCAGACTCAGGCTGGCGGCAAAGGCGCTCAGGCCCAGCAGCGCCCCGACCGCGTCGGGGACCGGCAGCCGGACACGGTGGGCCAGGGCGCGCCCGAGGTCATACAGGCTGACGCTCAGACCGGTGGCGACCAGCAGGGCGGCGAGGGCCACCGCCAGCAGGGCCGGGCCCAGCAGCCCCGCCAGCCCCAGCACCGCCGCCGGGCCGGCGAGGAGGGCCAACATCAGTACGCCCATCGCCAGGGTCCGCATGGGGGCGTGCCGCTGCCGCCGGGCCAGGCCCGGAGCCAACCCGGCCACGAACAGCAGCAGCAGCGCGCCGCCGGTCAGGACCACGAACACCTGTGGCCACGCGGCGGCCCCCAGCCAGCCCAGCACCGGCCGGAAGGCGGCGGCGGTCGCCAGCCCCAGGCCGGTGGGCGGCGCGGTCTGCAGGGCGCTGCGGTCGCCGGGCGCGTGGCCCAGCAGCGCGTTGACCCGGCCGTCCACCTGCGCCCCCGGGGCCTGATACACGTCGCCCAGCAGGGTGATGACCTCGCCGCCCACCTGCGCCTTTTCGCCCAGGCGGACGTCGCCGCCGATGGCGATGACGTTACCGCTGACCGTTCCGCTGACGGTCACGCTGCGCCCGATGCTCAGGCCGCCGTCGCCTCCGGCCACGTGGTACAGCGCGGGCAGCGCCAGCACCGCCGACAGCGCGAAGGCGCCCGCCCCGGCGCGCTGCACCGTTGGCACCGGTTTCCAGGCCACCAGGACGCTGGTGAGCAGCAGCAGGGCCAGCCCTATCCCCGCCAACGGCGACACCTGTTCGAGCAGGGTCCTGAGCACCACGGCCCCTGCCGCGAGGTTGGGCCACGCGGTGCTCAGGGTCATCAGGACAAGGCCCACCAGCAACGCCCCGACCAGCAGCAGGGGAGCGGGGTTCGGCGCCGGGGCCAGCACCCCCAGGGCGGCTGGGGTCATGGTCGTGGGGATGACCAGCACGGGGCGCGTCGGAGCCGGCTCTGGGGGCGGGAACGCGACCATCCGGGCCATGACCGCCGGAGTCACGCTGCGGGGGAGAGGGGGACGGGACAGGGCGCCCAGGACCGAGGCCCCCTGGATGTCGGTCAGGGTGGCCGCAGCGACCGAGCGGGCCGGGGGCGGTGGCGCGAGCTGACGCGCCAGACGCAGCTCGGACAGCACCGCCTCGGCCACCGGGCGCGGCGCGGGGGGAGGGGCCAGCCAGCGCGCCGCCGCGATATCGGTCAGGACGGCCGGAGCCACGCTGCGTTCGGGAGGCGGTGGGACCAGCAGGCGGCCCAGCGTCAGGTCGCGCACGGCGGCGTCGGCCACCGAGCGGGGCAGGGAAGGCGGAGCCAGTAATCGCGCCGCCTTCAGGTCGGACACGGCGGCCTGCGCGACGCTGCGCGGCAGGGCTGGACGTTCCAGGCCGCGCAGCGTCGCGGTGACGTGGCGCAGCGCCGCGCGGTCTGCCTGGACCTCTGGCGGGGCGGCGGCAAGCCGGGCAACGTCGGGCCCGCTCAGGTCCTGGTCGGCTTCCCGGTGCAGGGCCGCGCGCAGGTCGTCGCCCAGGCGCTCCCAGTGTTCACCCGAGTTGTGCTCTCCCTGACCCATACGTTTCCTCTACGTTGAAACGACAGCCAGAGTTCCCGGACCTGTCTAGAGGGCAGGCCCGGACTCAAGGGTCGCTCAGGAGATGGGCTGGCCCTGCCGGTCCTCGGCCCGGTAGTCTCCACTCTTGCCGCCGGTTTTGGACAGCAGGCGCAGCCCGGTGATCTCGATGGCCTTGCTGGCCGCCTTGAGCATGTCGTACACGTTCAGGGCCGCCACGCTCGCCGCCGTCAGGGCCTCCATCTCGACGCCGGTCGGGGCAGTGGTCTTCACGGTCGCCGCGATCCGCACCCCGGCCGCCTCCAGCGTGACCTGCACGTCGGCGCCCGTGACCGGAATGGGGTGGCACAGCAGGATCAGGTCGGCGGTGCGCTTGCTGCCGGCCAGACCGGCCAGACGGGCCACCGTCAGCGGGTCGCCTTTGGGGTTGGTGCCCGCCTCCAGCGCGGCGCGGGCCTCTGGGGGCAGGACGACCCAGGCCTCGGCCGTTGCCGTGCGGGTGGTCGCGGCCTTGTCGGTCACGTCGACCATGCGCGGCTGGCCGTCACGGAAGTGGGTCAGTTCGGGGGCGTTCTCGGGGGAGGGGGCAGCGGCGCTCAAGGCTCAATCTTCCGGCAGGTCGAGGCCACGCAGGGTGGCGAAGGGGTTCTGGCGGGCGTGGGTGCTGCCCTCGGGGGTGCCCAGATCGGTGTCGATGGCCTCGACAGGCACCGCCGCGCTGTGCTCGCACGGCCCCTCGTTGAGGTCGTGGCCGCACACCTGACACAGGCCCTTGCAGGCCTCGTCGTGCAGCACGCTCAAAGGCGCCCCCAGCAGCGTGGTCTCGGCGAGGTAGGCGCTCAGGTCGAGGTTGGGGTCGCCGAAGACGAGCACGTCCTCGCCGCTCTCGGCTTCTTCCAGGTACGGTTCGGTGGCGGCGGGGTCGTAGCGCATCAGGGTGCCGAGCGTGAGCTCCAGCGGCACCTCCACGTCGCGCAGGCAGCGGGCGCATTCCATGATCAGGGTCGGCTCGAAGCTGCCCTGAAGGTACATCTCGTCGCCGCCCAGCGCGTTGACGTCGATATCGAAGGGGGCCGGCTCGGCGAAGCGCAGGGTCTGCGTCTCCTTGCCCTGCTGGTAGGTGAGGTGGTCAAGTTCGCCGTCCACGTGCGCTTCGTCCGTAGACGACCGCAGCAGCGAACCGAGGTGAATGTGGGGCTGATCGCTCATCCCCTCAGGATACGGTGTGGGGGCCAGGGACACCGGAAAACGCTCACCTTGCGCTAGGCGTCCTGGCCTAGTCGGCAGGATGGGCGCGCAGCCACGCCAGCACGTCGGCGGCGTTGCGCTCCGGCGGAAAGACCGGATAGAAGACGTGCTCGACGCGGCCTCCGCGTACGATCAGCGTGACCCGGCGCAGCAGCGTCATGCCGTCTGCCGTGAAGGTCGGCAGCCGCAGCGCCCGCCCGAAGGTCAGCGCCTCGTCCGAGAGCAGGGTGAAGGGGAGGTGCAGCCGCCCGGCCGCCTCCCGCTGGTAGGCCGTGTCCTGGGTACTCAGGCCATAGACCCGCGCGCCCGCCGCCCGCAGCTCGGCGTGGTGGTCGCGGAAGGCGCAGCTCTGGGGGGTGCAGCCCCGCGCGCCGGGAATCACGTCCCAGTCCGTCGGCAGCGGCAGCCCCGGCTCGCCTGTGCGGGGGTAGACGTACAGCACGGTACGCCCCGGCAGCCCGGAGAGGTCGTGTGCCTGTCCGTCGGTGCCCGGCAGCGTCAGGGAGGGCAGCGGCAGGCCCGGTAGGTGGTCGCACGCCCCGTCGTCGGTGGGGACGGGGAGGTCGGCCGGGAGACGGTGCAGGTCGGTCACCTCCCCAGCGTAAGGGATAGCCGCTGCGCCCTCACTCTTCCGGCGGATGTCCGGCGGATGGTCAGCGGGCAGACTGAGGCCAGGAATGCCCCGTGCTGATATGCCCGCCCTCTGGTGGACTGCCAGTCTGCCCGCCCTGGCCCTGCTCGCTGCGGGGCTGGGCTGGGTCCTGATCGGCCAGCCGGTGCAGGAGGCGGCGCGGCTCCGGGAGGAGGCGAAGGCCCGGACCGAGGGAGCGGTACTCGTCGAGGCCTGTCTGGCCGACCTGCGCCGCCAGTACGGCAACGCGCCCCCGCTGTCACGAGCGGAGGCGCAGAGGTTGCAGTGGTCGGACCCCGGACCGCGGGGCGAGAAGGCCTGGACCCTCTGGGGAACGCTCCGGCACGGGCAGGAGCGCGGAATCTTCGACTGCGACGGCGTTCGGGAGGCGGACGGGCAACTCAGGGTGACCTATGCCTTCGGGTCGCCGTGGTGGACCCCACCGCCCGACTGACGCCTACTCGTCGTCCTTGCCGCCCTTCTTGTCGCGCTTGTACGGCCCCTTCTCGTTCCACTTGAGCCGCACCGGAATGCCCGCGAGCGCGAGGTCCTCACGGATGCGGTTTTGCAGGAAGCCCTCGTAGGCGCGCGTCACGAACTCGGCGCGGTTGCAGAAGATGGCGAAGGTGGGCGGGGCCGTCTCCACCTGGGTCATGAAGTACATCTTGAGCTTCTTGCCGTGGAAGTTCGGGACGGCCTGGCGCATCTGCCAGACTTCCAGCCAGCGGTTGAGTTCGCTCGTCGGAATGCGCGACTGCCACTTCTCATGCAGCTTCATCGCCTCGGCCAGCATGTCGTGGATGCCGTACTCGTTGATGGCGCTCGTGTACACCTTGGGGGCGTACATGATGTGGTGGAGTTTCTGGTTGAGGTCCTTCTCGGCACGCTTGAGCTCGGTGTCGGGTACGAGGTCCCACTTGTTGACCACCACGATGACCGGCTTGCCGCTCTCGTAGGCGAGGTTGGCGAGCTTGAGTTCGTGGTCGCCCAGGTCGCCCGCGTTCACGACGAGCCAGATCAGGTCGCTGCGGGCGATGGCCGCCTGCGAGCGCTGGATGGCGTAGTCCTCGATGGCGGTGTCGGGCTTCTTGCGGATGCCCGCCGTGTCCACGAGCACGAACCGCTGCCCGCCGTAGTCCCACTCCACGTCCAGCGAGTCGCGGGTGGTGCCGGGCTGGTCGGCCACGATGGAGCGCTCGGACTGCGTGATGGCGTTCAGCAGGCTGGACTTGCCCACGTTGGGCCGTCCGATGAGCGAGATGCGGATGGGCGCGATTTCCGGCACGTCCTCGTCGTCGGTGGGCAGGTGGGTCATCACCCGGTCCATCAGGGTGTCCAGGCCGCGCGCGTGCTCGGCGCTGATGGCGACCGGCTCGCCGAAGCCCAGGCCCCACAGCTCGGCGAGGTAGACCTCGTGCTTCTGGCTGTCGATCTTATTGGCGACCACGATGACCGGCTTGCCCAGGCGGCGCAGCCACTCGGCCACCTCGTAGTCGGCCGCCGAGAGGCCCTCGCGCGGGTCGAGCACGAAGATCACGGCCTGCGCGCCTTCCATGGCCCACTCGGCCTTCTCGCGGATGGCCTGTTCCCACTCGTCCCCGCTCCACAGGCCCCCCGTATCGATCAGCGAGATGCGGTGGTTGTGGTAGAGCATCAGCCCTTCCTTGGCGTCGCGGGTGACGCCGGGGAAGTCGGCCACGACGGCTTCGCGCCGGCCGATGAGGCGGTTGAACAGGCTGGACTTGCCGACGTTGGGTCGGCCCACGATGGCGACTTTCTGCATGTTGAACGCTCCTTTACGGTGCCGGAGCCGGGCCGCGTCCGCCCGCTCCGCCGAAAACGCCTCCCGTCAGGGTAAAGGCCGTCACGGTGACGGCCGGGGCACAGACTTCCCAGTATAGCGAATGAAGAATCGGCAAAAGAGACGGCCCACCCCGGCGTGTGCATAGGCCAGGGGCAGGCTGCCCGAGAGAATCCGCCGGCTCCGGGCGGTTCCTCGGGCTCGGCCTGCATGGTTTTGACTTTCCGTGTATCCGGCGCTATAGTTTTCAGCATCACCGCCCGAGAGGCGGATTTTTCATTTTGCTCTGCCGGAGAGGCCGGAGTTCAGGAGCCATTGTATACCTCCCCGATACGCCCGTCTCGAAAAAAGCTGTGCCACACGGCGTCCGGGGGTCGCAACGACTTGACTTGACCTGCCCTGTATAGGGCGCTATAGTTCTTCTATCACCGTCCGGAAGGGCGGATTTTTCGTTTCCGCCCCTGGCCACTCAGTCCAGGCCGTGCAGGGCGCGGTAGTCGGCCAGTGGCCACGCGCGGCCCCCGCCCTGGCGGTACGACTGCACCCGGCCGTTCTCGCCCCGCTGAAAGTGGAAGGGTTCGCCCACCGAGCCGAAACCGGCTTCCGGCGAGGTCGCCAGGGTCAGGTCGTCCAGCACGGTCAGTTCGGACAGGGTGGCCTCCGGGTCGCCGGACGGATAGAGCGACACCAGCCGTCCGCCCAGGTCCACGAGGTCGGTCAGGCCCCACAGGCCCGCGTAGCGCCCGGTAAAACGGTCCAGGGCCACGCCGGGCGCATCTGCCTGCGCCTTGGTGGGCGCGCGCTGCGCGAGGTCGATCAGGCGCACGAGGTTGGTCGCCCACTCGGTCGAGGGAGCCCCCAGCGCGTTGCTGAGGACCGAGACCGCCAGGCCCGTGCGCGGGTCGAGCCACGACTGCGTGATGTGGCCGGGAAAGCCGCCCGAGTGCCCGACCAGCGTGCGCCCGCCGACCTCGGTCAGGATCAGACCCAGGCCGTAGCCGCGCGGAGAGGGCTTGGTCAGTCGCGTTTCCTCCCGGCCCATCAGGCGCTTGGAGGCGTCCGAGAGCAGCGTGCCCTCGCCGTAGGCGTGCGCCGCCCAGAAGCGGGTGAGGTCCTCGGCAGTGCCGTAGAAGCCGGTCGCGGCGGCCAGCGCCCGCGTGTCCGAGGAGGGCAGGGGCCGCCGCTCGTCGCGGGCCGCGAGGCGGGCGCTGTGGCCGGTCGCCAGCTCGTTTTCGCGCTCGGCAGGCAGCTCCGGCCCCAGGTTCTCCAGGCCCAGCGGTCCAGTGAGGTGCTCGGCCACGTAGTCGGGATAGCTCCGGCCGCTCGCCGCCTCGACGATCAGGCCCAGCAGGCCGTAGCCCATGTTTGAATACTTGAAGTGCTCGTTGGGGCCGTACACCGCCTCGGCGCGGCAGAAGTCCAGCAGGGTTTCGCGGTCGGGGAAGGCGGCGAGCTGCTGCCAGTAGTCGCTGTCGGCCCCGTCGCGGTTGATGCCCGACTGGTGGCCCAGCAGTTCGCGCACCGTATAGCCCGCCGCCGGACTGCCCGCCAGTTCGGGCAGCCAGCGGCCCGCCGGATCGTCGAGGCGCAGCCTGCCGGCCTCCAGCAGCTGGAAGATGGCCGTCGCCGTGAAGGATTTGGAGTGCGAGGCGATGCGGAAGAGGTGCCGGGTCGTCAGGGCCTCGCCGGTGCGCGCGTTCGCCTGCCCGAGCGCGAAGGAGGCGGCCAGCTCGGTGCCCACCCGCACGGCGACCTGCACGCCGGGCACCCCGGCATGGTCGCGCTGGAACTCCAGCCAGGACTCGAAGTAGGGCGCGAGGTGCCGCACGGTCTGGAGCAGGGTCATGGCAGGAGGGTAGCGTGCCCGCACAGGCACAGGCGGCGAAGGCCGAAGCCCCCGCCGCCTGTGCCGTTCAGGTGGGTCTGTTCAGGACTTCAGAACGCCGTGTCGAGGGCCGCGAGCGCCGCCGCCGGATCGGTGATGCCTGCCTGCGCCATGTCGGGACGGCCGCCGCCCTTGCCACCGCCCGCCGCCGCGAGCTTGCCGATGAGCTGCCCGGCGTGCGCGCCGCGCCCCACGGCGGCCTTGGTCGCCTTGACCACCAGGCCCTTGTCGGTGGCGAGCACGACGATGTCGGCGCCGCTCGTGTCGAGGAGCTTGTCGGCCGCGCCGCGCAGTTCGCCCGCCTCGACGCCCGAGAGCTTGAGTGCCGCGACCTGGAAGCCGCCGAGATCGCGCGTCTGGGCCGCCGCGCCGCCCCCGCCCATCTGGGCCTCGGCGAGCTGGCGGCGCAGGGCGACCGCTTCCTTCTCGGCGGCCTTGAGGCCCGCCTGGAGGCCCGAGACGCGCCCTTCCAGGCCCTCGGGGTTGGTGTTGAGCAGCCCGGCCACGCGCGCCGCGCTGTCCAGGCGACCGCGCAGCCACGCGGTCGCGGCCTCGCCCGCCAGCGCCTCGATGCGGCGCACGCCGGCAGCCACGTTCTCGTCACTGAGGATCACGAAGGCGCCGATGTCGCCGGTGCGGTTCACGTGCGCGCCGCCGCACAGCTCCATGCTGGCGACCGCCTGGCCCTCGTAGCTCACGTTGCCGCCGACCGTCACCACGCGCACGGTGTCGCCGTACTTCTCGCCGAACAGGGCCGTGGCCCCGGCCGCGCGGGCGTCGGCGATGGGCATCTCCTGCCAGCTCACGGGGAAGTTGGCGCTGACCCAGCGGCCGACCAGGGTCTCGACGCTGGCGATCTCGGCGGCGCTCAGGGCGGCCCCGTGCGAGAAGTCGAAGCGCAGGCGGTCGGGCGCGACGAGCGACCCGGCCTGCCGTACCCCGTCGCCCAGCACGGCCCGCAGCGCCGCGTGCAGCAGGTGGGTGGCGGTGTGGTGGCGCTCGGTGGCCTGGCGCTCGCCCGACACCACGGCGCGCACGGCCGTGCCCTCGCGCAGTTCGCCCGCCTCGACCATCACGTCGTGCAGGAACACGCCCTGCGGGGTCTTCTTGGTGTCGCGCACGACGGCCGTGCCGCCTTGCCCGTCCGGGCCGGTCCATTCCAGGCGGCCGGTGTCGCCTACCTCGCCGCCGCCCTCGCCGTAGAAGGGCGTGCGTGAGAGGACCACGGTCGCCTCGCTGCCCGCCGCCAGCGCGTCCAGGCGCTCGCCCGCGCCGACCACGGCCAGCACCTCGGCCTGGGTGTCCAGTTCGTCATAGCCGACGAACGGGGTGGGCGAGAGGCCGTCAAAGGCGCTCTGGTTGCCGCCGAACAGTTCGGACTTGCCGTACTTGCTGCCTGCACGCGCGGTTTCCTGGGCCTTTTCCAGGCTCTCGGCGTAGCCGGCCTCGTCCACGGTGACGCCGTACTCCTCGGCGATTTCCTTGGTCAGGTCCACCGGGAAGCCGTAGGTGTCGTACAGCACGAAGGCGTCCTCGCCGGAAAGGGTCGTGCCCTTCTCCATCGTGCCCAGCAGGCCGCCGAGGCGCTGGATGCCGCCTTCGAGCGTCTTGAGGAAGCGCTCCTCCTCGGCCTTCACGGCGGCCTCGACGCGCGCCGCGTTCTCGCGCAGTTCGGGGTAGGCGCCGCCCATCTTCTCGACCACGATGGGCACGAGGGTATGCAGCGCCGGCTCGCGCAGGCCCAGCAGGTAGGCGTGGCGGCTGGCGCGGCGCAGGATCTTGCGGGCGGTGTAGCCGCGCCCGGTGTTGCTCAGGGCGGTGCCGTCGGCGATGACCATGCTCACCGAGCGGATGTGCTCGGCGACCACGCGGTGCGAGACGTTCTGCGGCCCCTCGTAGGGCTGGCCCGACAGCTCGGCGACCTTGGCGACGATCGGCGCGAACACGTCGTTGCTGTAGAAGTCGTACACGTCCTGCACGACGGTGGCGATGCGCTCCAGGCCCATGCCGGTGTCGATGTTCTTGAAGGGCAGGTCCTTCAGGACGGGCGTGCCGTCGGGCAGCGGCTCCTGGCGGTCGTACTGGGGGAACACGCAGTTCCAGATTTCCAGGAAACGGGCGCTCTCGCGGGTATCGGCATACTCGGCCCAGGTGTCGTCCCCGTAGGCCGGGCCACGGTCGTAGAAGATCTCGCTGCACGGGCCGCAGGGGCCGTTGGGGCCTTCCTTGGGCGCGTCGGCGGGCCAGAAGTTCTCGTCGGCCCCGAAGCGCAGGATGCGGTCGGCGCTCAGGCCGTTTTCCCCGGTCCAGATCTGAAAGGCTTCCTCGTCGTCCTGGTAGATGGTGGCGTACAGGCGCGACTTGTCCAGGCCCATCCACTCGGGGCTGGTCAGGAATTCCCAGGCCCAGGTCAGGGCCTCGCGCTTGAAGTAGTCGCCGAAAGAAAAGTTCCCCAGCATTTCCAGCAGCGAGCAGTGGCGCAGGGTGCGGCCCACGTTCTCGATGTCGCCGATGCGCAGGCACTTCTGGGCGGTGGTCACGCGCCTGCTGTCGCCGTAGCCGGGGAAGCTGGCCGGCGCGCCCATGAACTGCTCCTTGAAGGGCTGCATGCCCGCCACGGTGAAGAGGGTGGTGGGGTCGGGCGCGACGGTGCTGTGCGAGGGCAGGCGCAGGTGCCCCTTGCTCTCGAAGAACTGCAGGAACTTCTCGCGAATGTCGGCGGTGGACAGCGGCGCGGTCATAACGGGTAGTCTAGCGCGGCGGTGTGCCGGCCAAAGCGGCGGGGGCCGCCCCCGTCCCCGCCCCCTAGCGCACGGTCGCCTGGAAAGTGACCGTTCCCCTGGCATTCGGGGCCAGATCGCCGCAGGCCGCGCCGACGTTCACCTCGATCTGCATGGTCACGGCGAAGGTGCTGCTGGTCCCCCCAGGGCAGACCAGGGTGCCGGTGCCCTGCGGCCTGAGCGGCGCTTCCAGCGAGTCGCGCACGAGGAGCTTCTGCACATTGGCGTCGCCCACATTCTGGAAGGTGATGACGTATTCCAGGACATCGTTCGGTTGCCCCGTACTCGAGGTCCCGGCCGCGCCGTTCTGGGTGACGTTTCTGACCGTCTTGCCCAGGGTGAGTTTCGGCACGCCCAGGGCCGTGAATCTGGCGGTCGAGGTGTTGTTGGCGCTGACCGGATCGGTGGCGTCGGCTCCGCGCGAGGCCCTGGCCGTGTTGCTCAGCAGGGTGTCCTTGGTGGAGGCGGCACTCAGCGTGGCGGTGACCCGGAGGGTGACGGAGGCCTGGGGGGTCAGGGTCGCGTAGGTGTCCACCGCGCCCGGGCCGCCTGTCGTGGGCGTGCCCCCCTGCGACACGCAGCCCGAGGGGCAGCTCCAGCTCAGGGCCGAGAAACCGGCGGGCACCGCGTCCTCGATCCGCACGTTCCGGGCCGTGGTCGTGGTGCTCAGGTTCTTGACCGTCACGTCGAACTGCGCCGGCACGGCGGTCGACCCGCCCGACACGTAGGTCTTGGTGACCTGCACGTCCGCCTCGCTGACCCGCACGCCGCTGGCGAGATCGGCGGCCGTCCCGGGGTAATAGGCCCAGGTGTCCACGATCAGGTCGTTGCCCCAGTTGCCGCTGTAGGCGTGGGTGTTCGTGCTGGTCTGCGACTCGACGCCACCCAGGGCGTTCAGGGGAACGGGCGCGGTGCCGGTGGAGGCGACGGTGCGGTCGTCCCAGTACACCGTATTGGCGTCGCTGTCGACGTTGTTCAGGCGCCGCACGGTCAGGTCGGTCAGGTTTTCGGCGTCGATCAGTGGAAAATGCACCTCGCCCGCCGCCAGATAGGCCTTGACGGTGTAGGCGGCGGTGCTGGGCACCACGTCCTTGCCCGCGCCGTCCTTGCCGTCCCAGACGACAAGATTTTCGCCCGTCTTCGCCGTTCCGACGAGAACGCGGTCACTGTTCGCCCCGTTCGTCGAGGCCCCGAAGGCCAGCACGATGCGGTAGGGGGCCGACGACGCGCCCGGATTGGTGAACGTGAAGGTGCCGCCGATTCCGCCGCCCGCCTGCCCGGCCGTGCCGTCGGCCCCGGTGAAGCTCAGGTTGGTCGGCTGCGGCGGCGTGACGGGCGCGGCGCGCAGCAGCCAGTTGTCGAGGCCGCTGGGGGCCGCCGCGCTGGCGGGCAGGCCCGGGTCGGGCGGATTGAAGAACAGTTTGTGGGTCACGTAGTCGCCCGAGTCCGCCTGGGCGGGGCTGTACTGCGCGCTGCCGACCCCGGCGCTCCGGTAGGCCGGCGTCCCCCCCGCAGTCGCCGCCGTCAGGGTGCCGACGTTGTTGACATAGAAGATGAAACCGAAAGGATCGAAGTTCAGGCTGAAGCTGTACCGGTAACCGTCCCTGGTCAGGGGATAGACGTTGATGCCCGTGTTGGCCGGGTTGTTGCCGCCCACGTTCATGGCGAAGTACTTGGTGAAGACCCGGCCCGGCTTCCTGCTGGTCCCGCTGACGACGGTCGCGTCCCAGGCGGCGATCCAGGGGTCGGTCGCGGCGGGGGCCGGCCAGTCCCCGTTGGCCGCCGTGACCGGGGGGTTGCCGCCGCCCAGGACAGGGGCCAGGAAGTCGAGCTGGTAGATGCCGGTCGTCGCCGCGCGGTAGATGCACGGCGTATACCCGTTGACCACGGTCAGTCCGGCGACGAGGGGGCCGGCGACCTCGTTGACCCGCCTGCTGATCAGGCCGGTGCCGAGGTTGTTGCCCAGGCAGGTCTGTGCCGTGTTGTCGGGAGCCGTGATCCGGATGTCACCGCTGCCGATCCTCATGACACTCGAACCGAGCAGGATGTTCTCGCCGGCATTGGCGTAGGCGTAGAGCGTGGTCTTGCGCTGGATGCCGCTGGTGACGTAGCCGGGAGGACCGACCTCCAGAAACGCGCGGTTGTTGGTGGTCCCGGAGGGCGCAAAGTTGAAGCTGCCCTCGGCGCGGGCGGTGGCCCCTGCCAGAACAGCGCCGATGAGCAGGGCGGAAATTGCCGGTCTACGCACGCGGATACCCCTCGAAATCAGAAGACTCAAGCCGGTGGTGGGCCGCAGGCCCGTACAGGAGGGCGGCGGCCGCGGCTCCCTTGCCGCATCAGTCCAGGTCCACGGCCCACCACGCTTCTCTCTGGGCGGCCAGGCGGGCGCGGGGGTCCCCCAGGGTTTCGAGCGCCCTGGACAGCCCGCGCCAGTCCTGTTCGCTCATGGGGTCGATGCCCAGGGCGCGCTGGTGGAACTGCGCGGCCTCCTTGGGCTTGCCGGCCGTGCCCGCCGCCTGCGCGGCCAGGCCCAGCAGGCTCAGCTGCTTCTGCTCCAGGCGGGCGCGCACGTCGTCCACCCAGGGGCTGTCGGCGCCGGGCAGGAAGGTGCCGTACTGGCCCACCAGCTCGCGCAGTTCCTCGTAGCCCAGGCTGCCCTGCTCGGCCTGCCCGGACAGCAATTCGTAACGCTGCACGTCATACTCGGGCTTGAGGTCGGGGGCCAGGGCGTACTTGCGGTTGTTGCTGACCACCGCCTCGTTGCTCAGGCTCTTGCGCAGGCGGTGCAGCGTCGTGTGGAACAGGCTGCTCGCGCGCGACTCGTCCTTTTCGGGCCACAGCGCCTCGGCCGCCTCCCAGGAGGTCACCTCCTTGTGCTCCAGGAGGTAGAAGAACAGTTCGAGCGCCTTGCGGCTCACCCAGGCGACCTGCGCGCCCTGCCACATGACCTGGGCGGTGCCCAGCGCCTTGGCCTGCGTCACGCTGCCGCTCTGCTGGTTCAGGCCCACGCGGCGCAGCCGGGCCTCGACGGCGGTGGTCAGGTCCTGCGGCGTGAAGGGCTTGGGCAGATAGTCGTCGGCCCCCAGGTTCATGCCCCGGCGCACGTCGCTGCGCTCGGCGTGGCTGCTCAGCAGCACGAAGGGCATGGCCGAGAACTGCTCGTGGTCCCGGACCTTTTCCAGAAATTCCAGGCCGGTCATATAGGGCATCACCACGTCGCTGATGATCAGGTCGGGGGTAAAGACCTTCAGGAGGTCGAGCGCCTCCACGGGGTGGCTGCTCGTGCGCACCTCGTGCCCGGCGCGCGACAGGATCACGCTGATGAGTTTGACGATGGCAGAGTCGTCGTCAACGACCAGGATGCGCGGCATGGCAGGCAGTCTAACAGTCGGCCCGCCCCCCGCCCCAAGGTTTACCCTGTGGCCCATGCCCGCGCCCCTGACCCTGCTCCTTGCCCGCACCCTGACCCTCGACGAGGCCCGGCCCCACGCTGAGGCCGTGCTGGTGGGCGGCGGCCGGGTCCTGGCGACCGGCACGCGCGAGGACCTGCGCGCCCTTGCCCCGGGGGCCGAGGTGCAGGACTGGCGCGACCTGATCCTGACCCCGGGCCTCTCGGACGCGCACACCCACCTCGTCAAGTACGGCTTCTCGCTGGCCGAACTCAGCCTGCACGGGGCCGCCAGCCTGGGCGAGGTGCAGGCCAAGGTGGGGCAGCGCGTCCTGAACACCCCGCGCGGCGAGTGGATCGTGGGCGGGGGTTTCCTGCTCTCGGAACTGGGCCTGAGCGGCTACCCGACCGCCGCGCAGCTCGACGAGGTCAGCCCGCACCACCCGGTCGTGCTGCACTCGCGCGACCTCCATATGGTCTGGGTCAACAGCGAGGCGCTGCGCCGCGCGGGCGTGACGGACGATACTCCCGACCCCGAGGGCGGCCACATCGTCCGGCCGCTCGGCTGCCTGCAGGAGAACGCCAGCGACCTCGTGGCGCGCGTGATGCCCGAGCCCACCCCGGCGCAGTACCTCGCGGCGGCGCGGGCGGGAGCCGCGGACCTCGCGGCGCGCGGCTACGTCAGCACGCACACGATGGCCTTCGAGTCGCCTGAGGCCCCGCGCGCCCTGCAAACCCTGGCGGCGCGCGGCGAACTGCCGCTGCGGGTGTGGGCCTGCCTGCCGCACGACCGCCTGGGTCTGGCCCGCGACCTGGGGCTGACCCTGAACCCCGGGGGGCTGTTCCAGTGGGGCGGCGTGAAGTTCTTCGCCGACGGGGCGCTGGGCAGCCGCACGGCCTGGCTGCATGCGCCCGGCTTCGCCGACGGCTCGGGCACCGGCATCGCCCTCGACACGCCGGAGCTGATCCGCGAGCTGGGGCGCGAGGCCCTGGCCCTGGGCCTGACGCCGGTCACGCACGCCATCGGGGACCGGGCCAACACCGAGGTCCTGAACGCCTACGACGACCTGCGCGCCGACGCCGAGGCCCGGGGCATCCGCCTGCGCGTCGAGCACGCCCAGCACCTGCGTCCCGAGGACATCGCCCGTTTCCGGGGGTTGAGCGCCAGCGTGCAGCCCATCCACCTCCAGGCCGACGCCGCCATGATCCGCGAGTTGCTGCCGCACCTGACGGACACCAGCTACGCCTTCCGGTCGCTGAAAGCGGCGGGCGCGGTGCTGGCCTTCGGCAGCGACGCGCCGGTCGCGCCCCCCGAGTACCGCGCCAACTTCGCCGCCGCCCTGACCCGCCTGGGCGACGACGGCCGCCCCCTGGCCCCGGACGAGGCCCTGAGCCTGGACGACGTGCTCTGGGCACATACACGCGGCCCCGCCCTGGCCGCTGGCTGGGACGATGAAGGCGTCGTCCGGCCCGGCGCGCGGGCGGCCTTCACCCTCTGGGACCGGCTGGGCGGCAACGCGCGGGCCCTGGTGCTGTAACTCAGTCCTGGCCCAGGGGTTTCAGGGGCTTCATCGGGGTCATGGGGGCCATCGGCTTCAGTCCGGGCTGGCCCCCGCCGCCTTCGACCTCGGTCAGCCGGACCGCCGTCGCCCCCTCCAGGTCCGGGGCGGTCGTCAGGGCCTCTGCGCCGCCCTGCGCGATGCGCAGCCAGGTCGGCTCGTCGCCGCTGATCTCGACCACGCCGCCGTCGACGGTCTGCCAGAGTTTCGGGCCTGTCCGCCAGGGGCCGGTCGTGCGGCCGCTGCCCTGGCGCTGACCGCCGTGGGCCACCCCCACCTGGGTCTGGTTCCCCCGAAGTTCGATGGTGACGGTCACGCCGCCCGCAAGCTCTCCCTGATATGCCATGACCCAACGTAGACCGCCCGGCCAGTGGGGGCCGGGCGGGTCAAGGGGACGTGAAGGCTTCAGGCCTCGGCGTCCTCGGGAATGTCGGCGTTCGTGTAGACGTTCTGCACGTCGTCGAGGTCCTCGAGCGCCTCGACCAGGATCAGCAGCTTGCGCACGTCGTCGCCCGAAACCGCCACGGTGTTGCTGGGGAGCATGGTGATCTGGCCGCTCTCGACCGGGTAGCCCGCGCTGGTCAGGGCGTCCTGCACCGCGTACAGCTCGGCCGGGCCGGTGCTGATCTCCAGGCCGTCCTCGGACTCGTTGATGTCCTCGGCGCCGTTCTCGATGGCGACTTCCTGCGCCTTCTCGCTCGTGTCGGTGAGCAGGATGACGCCCTTTTTCTCGAACTGCCAGGCCACGCTGCCGCTGGTGCCCAGGCTGCCGCCGCGCTTGTTGAACACGGCGCGGATGTCGGCGACCGTGCGGTTCACGTTGTCGGTCAGCGTCTCGATGAAGATGGCCGTGCCGGCGGGGCCGTAGCCCTCGTAGGTCACTTCCTTGTACTCGGCCGCGCCCTCGCCCGCGCCCACCGCCCGCTTGATGGCGTTCTCGATGTTGTCGGCAGGCACCGTGTCGGTCTTGGCCGCCGCGATGGCGTTTTTCAGGCTGAGGTTCCCGGCCGGGTCCCCGCTGCCGCCCGAGCGCACGGCGGCCTGAATGGCGCGGATGTGCTTGGAGTACATCGCGCTGCGTTTCTTGTCGTTGGCACCCTTCTTGCGCTTGATCTGCGCCCACTTGCTGTGACCGGCCATGTTCTGTGTTCTCCTGTCCGTAAATTTGCGCCCACACACGTGGGGGGCGCTGAGGGGCTCATTCTACCGCGCGGCCGGGGCGCGCTTCAGCGGTAGCGCGCATTGTCGCTGAGGTGCTCGGCGTAGGTGTGGTTCACGTAGATCTTGCCGCCCGCGTGCAGGAAGTACAGCGCGTCGCGGCCGTCCTGCATGGTGCGCTTGGGGTTGATGACGCTCAGCAGCGCCGCCTGACCGGGGTTGTTGATCGGCCCGGCGGGCAGACCCATGCGCGTGTAGGTGCTGTAGGGCGTGTCCTTGGTGAAGTCTCCGGCGCTGCGGTCGAGGTCCGGCAGGTCCTTGCCCAGCCCGTAGGCCACCGTCGGGTCGCTGCCCAGGGCGATGCCGTCGCGCAGGCGGTTGACGAACACGCCCGCGATGACCGGCATCTCGCCGTCGTTGGCGGCCTCGGCCTGCACCATGCTCGCCAGGATCACCCAGTCGCGCACGCTGAGGTTCAGTGCCTTGGCCTTCGCCACGTTGGCGGGCGTGAACTCGGTGTTCATGCGCCCCACCATCTCCTTGACGACGTCCTCGGGCGCCTCGGCGGGCCGGAACTCGTAGGTCGCCGGGAATACGAAGCCCTCGAGGTTCTTCTGTTTGCCGCTGGCATAGGGGCTGAGCGCGGTGTCGTTCAGCGCCGCGCGGATGCCCTGGGCGCTGAAGCCCGCCTTCTCGAAGATGGCCGGCAGGTCCTTGATACGCCGTCCCTCGGGAATGGTCACGTTCACGGTCGGGATGCGCGCGGGGCCGGCGAGGGTCTCGGCGACCTGCTGCGCGCTCATCTGACCATTCAGGTCGTACAGGCCTTCCTTGAGGCTGCCCGCCGTCCCGTTGCGGTCCATGACCAGCCGCAGCACGCGGGCATTTTTCACGATGCCCCGTTTCTCGAGCTGCCGGGCGATGGCCCCCACCGTATCGCCGGGCTTGACCTCCAGCGTGTAGGCCGCGCCGCCCGCCGGTCCCAGCAGGCTGCGCGCATAGAAGAAGGCGGCGGCCGCCGCGACGACGAGCAGCACGAACAGCCCGATCAGCACCTTGACCCAGGCCGGGGTGCCCCGGCGGCCCAGGCGGCTCACGCCTCCACCCCCGTCAGGCGCTCGCGCAGCGCGGCGTCGGCAGGTGGCCTCGCCCCGAAGCGCGACACCACCCAGCCGCCGACCTGCACGGCCCGGCGCGTGGCCCGTACCGCGTCGCCGTGCGCGAGCCACTCGGCCAGGAAGGCCCCGCCGAAGGCGTCCCCGGCCCCGGTCGCGTCCACCAGCTCGTCACGGGTAGCGGGCACATGGGCGCGCGGCGTGTCCGGGCCTTCGAGCAGGGCGCCGTCCTCGTCGAGCTTCAGGACCACCAGGGCCGCCGGGTAGCGCGCGCGCAGCCAGGCCAGCGCGCCTTCGGGGGTCGCCTCGCCGCTCATCGCCAGGGCCTCGTCCTTGTTGGGAAACAGCACGTCGAAGGGCACGCCGTCCACGACGGCCAGGAAGGTCTCGCGCCCGAGCTGCTGGATCATCTGGAAGCTGCCGGGGTCCAGGCTCAGGGTCGCGCCGGCCGCCTGCGCGAGGCGCGCCGCCTCCAGGGCCGCCGCGCGGGGCGGGTCGCGGAACAGGCTCCAGGCCGTGAGGTGCAGGTGCCGCGCGCCCGCGATGACCTCGCCGGGCAGTTCCTCGGGCCGCAGTTCCCAGTCGGCCCCCTGGCCGGTGAGCATGGCGCGCTGGCCCCGGCGGTCGATCAGGGCCAGGATCACGCCGGTCGGGTGCTCGTCACTCAGGATCAGGGCGGTGTGCACGTCCTCGGCCTGGAGCTCGGCGGTCGCCAGTTCGCCGAAGCGGTCGCGCCCCACCTTGCCCACGAAGGCGGCCGGGTGGCCGGTGCGCCGCGCCCACACCGCGAGGTTGGCCGCGCTGCCGCCGCCCAGCAGCTCCAGACGGCCGGTGGTGTCCCCTCCGGGCAGCAGCATGGTGTCGGGTTTGGCGAGCACGTCCCAGGCGAGGTCGCCCAGGGCCACCAGGGGCGCGGCCGAAGAGGATGGTGAACTCATGACTGCCGAGCAGGATAGCGCGGCCCCGGCCAGGGAGAAGGGGAGGGGGAGTCCTCCCCCCCTTCAGGGCTTCGCGGGGGCTCCGGCCGTTCCGGGCCCCAGCGCCATGACCGCGCGCAGGGCCAGCACCGTCGCCAGCACGTCGAGCAGCCCGCCCAGGCCGTACACGAGCTGCGTGCCCAGTTCGGGCGTGCCCGAAAAGCCCCGGACAGGCACCACGTTCAGGACTGTCATGCCGACCGCCAGCGCCGCCGAGAGGTTCAGCCACTCGCGCAGGCGCTGGCGCAGCGGCGGGTCGCCGGGCGCGCCCGAGAGCCGGACCAGCGTGCCGAAGACCGCGTTGCTGCTGACGATGGCCCCGAACCACACCGTCATCAGGGCGGTCAGGGCGACCGGGTTCGCCTCAGGCGCGGCGCCTGCCAGCAGTGCCAGCCCCAGCGTGCCCCACAGCCCCAGCCGCAGCGCGGTCAGCCACGGAAAGGTCAGGCTCAGGGCGCGCCGCGTGCCGTCCTCGGGGGGCGTGGTCTGGCCGCGTAGCAGCCGTCCCAGCAGCGCGGTCCACCAGGCCAGCGCCAGCGCGGCCAGCAGCGCTTCCAGGCCGCTGAGCCAGCCGTCGAGGCTGCGCGGGTCGCGCCACAGCGCATAGGCCGCCGTGAACAGCACCGAGGCGACCTGCACCCACAACGCCCCCAGCGCGGCCGCGCGCCATGTCTGCGCCGTGATCCGCGAGATCATCGGCAGACCGGCGGGGTCAGAAGGGGGAAGGGGTGAACCCGGCTCACAGCCCCAGCTTGGCCTGCAGGCGGGCGCGCACCACGTCGGGCTTGGCCTGCCCGCCGGTCGCCTTCATGACGGGGCCGAACAGGGCGTTCATGGCCTTGGCGTTGCCGGCGCGCACCTTCTCGACGGTGGCGGGATCGGCCTGCATGGCCGCGTCGATGGCCGCGTCGATGGCGTCTGTATCGGTCACCACGCCCAGCCCGCGCTCCTGCACGAGCACTTCGGGGTCGTGGCCCGCCAGCACGTCACCCAGCAGGTCCTTGGCGACGCGCCCGCCGATGGTGTCCGCGTCGATCAGGCGCACCAGCGCCGCGAGGTGCGCGGGCTTGAGGGCCGAGTCCGCCAGCGTTTTTTCCTGGGCCGCCAGGGCGCCGGTCACGTCGCTCAGCAGCCAGTTGGCGAGTTTCTGGGCCTCCGGGGCCGGCGCAGTCCCCAGCGCCTCGTCGTAGAAGCGCGAGAGGACCACGTCGTGGCTCAGCAACTGGGCGTCGGCCGCCCGCAGGCCCGCCGCGAGGTAACGCTCCCGTTTCTGGGCAGGCAGTTCGGGCATCCGCGCCCTGACCTGCGCGATCCACTCGGGGGTGATGTCCAGTGGGGGCAGGTCCGGTTCGGGAAAGTAGCGGTAGTCGGCCTCGCCCTCCTTGGTGCGCATCAGGAAGGTCTTCTGGCCCCCCTCGTCCCAGCCCAGGGTGTCCTGGGTGATGCGCCCGCCGCCGTCCAGCACGCGGGCCTGCCGGGCGGTCTCGTACTCGATGGCGCGCGCCACGCTGCGGAACGAGTTGAGGTTCTTGACCTCGACCTTGGTGCCCCAGGGCTCGCCGGGCTTGTGGACGCTGACGTTCACGTCGCAGCGCATCTTGCCTTCCTCGGGCGTGGCGTCGCTGACCCCCAGCGCCTGCGCGATGGCCTGCACGCTCTCCAGAAAGGTGCGGGCCTGCTCGGCCCCGGTGATGTCGGCCTCGGTGACCATCTCGATCAGGGCCGATCCGGCGCGGTTCAGGTCCAGCAGGCTGTAGGGCGCGTAGGTGGGGTGCAGCAGCTTGCCCGCGTCGTCTTCCAGGTGCGCGCGCTTGATGCGCACGCGCTCGCCCGCCACGTCCAGGTACCCGTCGCGCGCGATGGGCCGGTCGTACTGGGAGAGCTGGAAGTTCTTGGGGGCGTCCGGATAGAAGTAGTTCTTGCGGTGAAACTGCGTGAAGCCCGACACGTCGCAGTTCAGGCCCAGGCCGAACATCATCGCCAGCTCGACCGCCTCGCGGTTCAGGGTCGGCAGCGCGCCGGGCAGCCCCAGGGTAAAGGGGTCGGTGAAGGTGTTGGGCTCCGCGCCGTGATAGTCGGCCGGGCACGCGCTGAAGATCTTGGTGCGCGTCCTGAGTTGCAGGTGAACCTCTAAGCCGATGACCGCCTGATACGCCATGACGCTGAGAATACCGCCGCGCCGCAGGGTGAGCGGGTATGCTGCTCAGGCAGCACAATCCAGCTCTTCTCCGTGGAGGTTTGTCATGATCCGTTCCGCTTCCGCCCTGTTGGTCTGTTTCGCCCTGCTCGGTGCGCCGGGCGCCCTGGCCCAGACCATGCCCGCCGCGACGTCCCCCAGACTGTCGGGTATGCCTGGTGATCCCCGTCCCGACGCCCCGGCCCTGAGCGCGCGCGGTTCCTACGCCGTGGGCGTGCAGACCCTCCAGATGGTCAACCCCGCCCAGCTCGACATCGTGCATGCCCCCAAGGAAGGGGCCATTCCCCGCTACGACCGTCCCCTGACGGCCGAGGTCTGGTATCCGGCCCCCGGCCCCAGCGGCGCGGGGCGGGCCACCTACCAGGATGCGCTGGGCAGCGGCCCCGGCGACCCCAAGCGTCCGGTCGTGCCCTTCACCTTCCAGGGCCGGGCCACGCGCGGCGCGCCCACACGCACCCTCGGCGCGCCCCAGGGCGGCTACCCGCTGGTGATCGTGTCGCACGGCTACCCCGGCAGCCGCTACCTCCTGAGCTACCTCGCCGAGAACCTCGCCAGCAAGGGCTATGTGGTGGCGGCCATCGACCACACCGACAGCACCCACGCCGACAAGGCGGCCTTCGCCAGCACGCTGCTCAACCGCCCGCTGGACGACAACTTCGTGCTGGGCGAACTCGCGCGCCTGGGGGCGGCGGACAGCGGCAGCTTCCTGAGCGGGCTGGTGGACACGGACAATGTCGGCCTGATCGGCTACAGCATGGGCGGGTACGGCGCGCTCAACACCCTGGGCGCGGGCTTCGCGCCGCAGATCATGCCGATGGTGCCGCAGAACGCGCTGGCCGTACGCCAGACCGGCGCCTACACGGTGGACCCGCGCTTCAAGGCGATGGTGGCCTTCGCGCCCTGGGGCGGCGACGCGGCCGTGAAGGGCATCGGGGTCAACTTCGGCGCGCCCTTCGGCTTCTGGGACGCGGCCGGGCTGGCCGGCCTGAAGGTGCCCTCGCTGTTCGTCGTGGGCGACCACGACGACGTGGCCGGTTACGAGGGCGGCGTCAAGGCGCTGTTCGAGAACGCGGTGAACAGCGAGCGCTACCTCCTGACCTACGAGAACGCCCGCCACAACTCCGCGCCCAATCCGGCCCCCGCCGCGAGCCTGGGCAGCTACGACGACTACATGCACTACGCCGAACCCGCGTGGGACTCGGCGCGCCTGAACGACCTGAACATGCACTTCGTGACGGCCTTCCTCGACCTCAAGCTCAAGGGGATGCAGGACCGCGCCGCCTACCTCGACGTGAAGGTGCCGGTCGCGCAGGACGGCAAGTACAGCCGCAACGCCGACGGCACCCCCAAGGCCGACGACACCTACTGGCCCGGCTTCCCCAACCGCACGGCCATCGGCATCGAACTGCGTAAGCTCATGCCGAAGTGAGCGGAGGCGGGGAGGAGGCCGCTCCGGTCTTCTGCCCGCGCGCCCACAGGAAGGTGCATTGGCCGCCGCGCTCGGCGGCCATAGCGGCCCGCCCCTGCGCGAAGCTGTGCCCGCCCCGAGGTCACCGTTTACGGGTACCCCGGTCAGGGTGCGGGCCGTGCCGGGGCGAACATTCACGTCGCTGCCGATGGTCCGGCCCGAGATCGTCCTTAGATAGTGAAGCGTGGTCAGGGTAAGCGGCCGGATGGTCCGCAGAGGGCGGAGGAGGCCACCGGACCGGACCCCTCCCATGCGACCTCTGGCAGAACCATGCAGGCGCGGCCAGGGCCGGGCTCAGGCGGCAGGGCCGCGCGGCGACAGTCGCCCGAAGGCCAGCAGCGCCGCCAGGGCCGAGGCTGCCCCGAGTCCCCCTACGGCGGGCGCCAGCATGCCGCCCAGGGCCTGCGCCGCGCCCATGACCCCCAGCACCCAGCCCAGGCTCAGCACGAAGCCCCAGCGGGTCGGCAACTGGCGTTCGGCCAGCAGCCACAGCCAGCCGAACATCAGCGCGTACGGCCCGAACCGCGTGGCCTGCGAGGGTTCCAGCACCCCGGTCAGGGCCAGTGCCGCGAGCAGGCCCACCAGCCCGGCACACAGCAGGAGAGGGGTGGAGAGCCACAGGGAAGACCGGACCGTCATGCCACCGGGTACGCGGGCGGCGCGCGGGGTTGCGGGAACGCCCGCGCGCCGCCCGCGTACCCGGTGGCATGGGTGACCTCACGGGACGGATCGGCGGCGCGGTGCAGGGTTACGACCTGGACGCACACTGGGACGGAGAGCGGATCACGGGCCGCATCGGCGGGCGGTTTCAGGGCAAGGACCTCCGGCTGACCTGCGGCGGCGGTCAGGTCGAGGGCCGGATCGGGGGCCAGGTCCACGGGTTCAGCGCCGTGGGCGAGCTGAGCCCCGCGCGGGTGCAGGTGCGCCTGGGGGGCCGCTTCGACGGTGACGACGTCGAGCTGACGCTGGACGGGGGTCGCGTCACAGGCCGCTTTTCCGGGCGACTGAGCGGCAAGGACGTGGACCTGACCCTGCACCGGGGCCACCTGCGCGGGCGGATCGGCGGGGTCTTTGAGGGCAAGGACGTCGAGCTGGACGTGCAGGATACGCCTGCCGAGGTCGCGGCGCTCGCGGCGGTCTGCGCCTACAAGGTGCTGGAGGACGACGAACAGGCCTCGGCGGCGGGGGCCTCGTCGGGCGCTTAGGCGGCCCTGGGCCGCGCATCTTTGTTTGCCGCACATTCCCCCGCTGGGCCGCGTGCTACTTTCCGCGCAACATGACTGCCCAGAGCGAAGCCACTTCCGCAAAAACGCTCGGCGAGCTGCTCCAGACGCCGGGATACGTGGGCCGTCAGCCCTTCGACGGCCGAGTCCGACTCGTGCAGGACGAGGTCCGTGAAAACCTGACCCGCAAGCTGCGGGCGGGCGAGGACCTGTTCCCCGGCGTGGTCGGCTACGACGACACCGTCATTCCCCAGCTCGTCAACGCGCTGCTGGCGCGCCAGAACTTCATCCTGCTGGGCCTGCGCGGTCAGGCCAAGAGCCGCATCCTGCGCGCCATCACCGGCCTGCTCGACGACGTGGTGCCGGTCATCGACGGCGTGGACATGCCCGACGATCCCCTGAACCCGGTGGGCGCCGAGGGCCGCCACCTCCTGGAGACGCACGGGCTGGAGCTCCCCATCCGCTGGCTGCCGCGCGCCGACCGCTACGTCGAGAAGCTCGCCACGCCCGACGTGACGGTGGCCGACCTCGTGGGCGACGTGGACCCCATCAAGGCCGCCCGCCTGGGCACCAGCCTGGGCGACGTGCGCTCCATGCACTTCGGGCTGCTGCCGCGCGCCAACCGGGGCATCTTCTCGGTGAACGAACTGGCCGACCTCGCGCCCAAGGTGCAGGTCGCGCTGTTCAACATCCTTCAGGAAGGCGACGTGCAGATCAAGGGCTACCCGATCCGCCTCGAACTCGACGTGATGCTCGTCTTCTCGGCCAACCCCGAGGACTACACGGCGCGCGGCAAGATCGTCACGCCCCTCAAGGACCGCATCGGCAGCGAGATCCGCACCCACTACCCCACCGACGTGCGCCTGGGCATGGACATCACCGCCCAGGAAGCCGTGCGCGACGAGGCGGTCGTGGTCCCGGACTTCATCGCCGAACTCATCGAGGAGATCGCCTTTCAGGCCCGCGAGGACGGCCGCGTGGACAAGCTCTCGGGCGTGTCGCAGAGGTTGCCCATCTCGCTGATGGAAGTGGCGAGCGCCAACGCCGAGCGCCGCTCGCTCGTGTCGGGCGACGCCCCGGTCGTGCGCGTCAGCGACGTGTACGCCGGCCTGCCCGCGATCACGGGCAAGATGGAACTGGAGTACGAGGGTGAACTCAAGGGCGCCGATCAGGTCGCCAAGGACGTGATCCGCAAGGCGGCCGGCGCCGTGTACGCCCGCAACTTCGGTTCGGCCGACACCCGCGAGCTGGAAAAGTGGTTCGAGGGCGGCAACGTCTTCCGCTTTCCGCAGAGCGGCGACGCCTCGGCGGGGGTCAAGGCCACCCGCGAGGTGCCGGGCCTGAGCGACTTCGCCGCGCAGGTGGCGGGCAGCAGCGACGACGCCGTGCGCGTCTCGGCCGCCGAGTTCATTCTCGAAGGTCTGTACGGCCGCAAGAAGCTCTCGCGCGCCGAGGAACTGTACGCCGCCCCCGAACCCGAAACCCGCCAGCAGCGCGGCGGCCGCTGGAACTGAGGAAGGAGCAGAAGAAGGGAGCCTGTACGGCTCCTTTTTTGTTGTGGGGTGTGGGGAAGCGGCGAGGCCGGTGGTGCGTAGAGGGGGCGGAAGCCCAGGTCTGACCCAGCCACGGCTCCCCCGCCCAAGCTCCCCCGAAGGCCGTCGTGCGCGAAGCGCGCGGGCGCTTCCAACCTGGCTGAGACCGGCCCCGAGCTGAGCCGTCACGCCGCAGGGCAGAGCGGCTCTGCCGACATCCGGAACGACTCTTGCCGAGCGCCGCGCTGAGCTCCCCCTGTCCCTTGGGGAGAGGGGGCTGGGGGATTGGGGAACCAGCAGCGTAAACCCTGCTCAGTACAGCTTGTCCAGTACGTCGTCCTTCATCACGAAGCTGTTCTCCCTGGCCGGGAAGGTCCGTCCCCGCACCTCGGCCGCGTACGCCGTGATGGCCTCGCGCGATACCTGCCCGACCTCGGCGTAGCGCTTGGCGATCTTCTTGTGCTCGCCCTCGTATACGCCCAGCAGGTCGTGGGTGACCAGCACCTGCCCCCGGCAGTGGACCCCCGCCCCGATGCCGATGGTCGGAATGGCGAGCCGCTCGGTGATCAGCCGGGCCAGCCGCGCCGGAATCGCCTCCAGCACGGCGGCGAAGGCCCCGGCGTCTTGCAGGGCGAGCGCGCCGTCCAGGGTGCGCCGCGCCGAGGCGTCGTCCTTGCCCTGCACGGTCAGGCCCCCCTGCGCGGTGGCGGTCTGGGGCATCAGGCCGACGTGGCCCATGACCGGAATGCCGTTGCGGGTCAGCGTGCCGACCACGTCCAGCACCTCGGGTGTCGAGCCTTCGAGCTTCAGGGCGTCGGCTCCCGTCTCCTGGATGACCTTCACGGCGTGGCGCATCGCGTCGTGTACGCCCGTGTGGTAGGTCCCGAAAGGCAGGTCCACGACCAGAAAGGTGTTCGGCGCGCCCCGGCGCACGGCCTTGCCGTGGTGGATCATGTCGGCCAGGGTCACGGGGGCGGTGCTGTCGTAGCCCAGCACCACGTTGCCCAGGCTATCGCCCACCAGGATCAGGTCCACACCTGCCGCTTCGGCATGCCGGCCGCCGGGGTAGTCGTAGGCCGTGACCATCACCAGGGGATCGGCCGAGGCCGTCAGCTCGGGCACGCTGCGCTTGCTAGGGGACATGCGGCGAGGGTAGCACCCGCCCCCGGCTCAGCCCCCCTTGATCACTTCGCCGTAGCTCTTGAGCAGCAGGTAGATGATCCAGCCCGTCACGGCCACGTACAGCCACACCGGGACCGTCCAGCGCACCCAGGCGCGGTGACGGCGAAAGTACGGCGCGGCGGCGGGGGCCGTGATGTTGCCCAGATTCCCGGCGGCCTTCAGGCCCTTCCAGGCGTTCCACAGCGCGCCCAGGGCCAGCGGCAGGTTGGCGGCCGCGAGGATGATGTGGCTGATGAGCAGCGCGAAGTACGCCCCCCGGTACGGTCCGATGTACTTCTTTTCGTAGCCCAGGCCCAGGCGGGTGAGGTACAGCACGAGAAAGACGGTCGCCAGGGCGCTGGCGGTGAGCATGGCGCGCATATGCGCCTCGCGGTTGCCGGTACGGATGAAATAGACGCCGATCACCAGCGCGATGCCGCTCAGCACGATGGTGATGACGGCCCACTGGTTGATGGTTTCGGCCATATCGCGGTCAGTGTAGGGCGGGGGCGGCGGGGCAGGTGTCCGGCCCCCGGCGCGGCCAGGGGCGACCGGGGTCGGGGGGACAATTTACCGGCCAGAGGGGCGGGTACAATGATCTGTCAAATGCGTGGCCCTTCATAGATGAGGCGGCCCGGAACGCAGAGGAAGGTGAACGAGCTTGAGCGGAACGCTGAAGGCCACCGGGCGCGTGGGCGCAGGTGCGGGCGTGTGGCTGCCACGGGTGGCCTGGGCGGCCCTGATCTACAACGTGCTGGTGATCCTGTGGGGCGCGGTCGTGCGCCTCACGGGGGCGGGGGCCGGCTGCGGCGAACACTGGCCGCTGTGCAACGGCGTGGTCGTGCCGCAGAGCCCCACCCTGCACACCGTCATCGAGTTCAGCCACCGCCTGACCAGCGGGGCCAGTGGCCTGCTCGCCATCGGGCTGGTGGCGCTGGCCTTCGTGGGCACGACCAAGGGCCACCCGGCCCGTTTCGGCGCCCTGCTGAGCCTGGGCCTAATCATTCTGGAGGGCCTGGTCGGCGGCGTGCAGGTGCTCCTGGGCCTGACCGCCACGAGCACCGACCCGGCGCGCGGCTTCGTGCAGGGCGTGCACCTCGCCAACACCTTTTTGCTGCTGGGGGCACTGCTGCTCACGGCGCTGTGGGCGTCGGGCGGGCCCCGGCTGCGGCTGCGCGGTCAGGGTCGCCCCGGCGCGCTGGTCGGCGCCGGGCTGGCCCTGCTGCTCGTGCTGGGTATGGCGGGCGCGGTGACGGCGCTGGGCGACCTGCTGTTCCTGCCGGCCGACAGCAGTACCCCGGTCCAGACGGTGCGCGGCGACCTCGGGGCCGTGAACCTCATCCAGAACCTGCGGGTCATCCACCCCATGCTGGCGATCCTGACGAGCGCCTACCTCGCGTGGCTGGCCGCGTGGCTGCGCCGTGAGCGGCCCGGCGCGCAGGTGTCGCGCTGGAGCGCCGCGCTGTGGACCCTGCTGGGCCTCCAGATGCTCGCGGGCTTCGCCAACATCGCCCTCAAGGCGCCGGGCTGGCTTCAGCTCACGCACCTGCTTCTGGCGTGCATCATGTGGCTCGTGACCGTCATGCTCAGCTACGCCGCCCTGACCGGCCTGCGGGCCGCGCGCCCCGCACCCGCGCCGCTGCGGGGGGCCGCGTGACCGCCGAGGCTCCGGCGGCCGTGGTCCCGCCCGCCCGCGCCACCTGGCGCGACTACCTCGCCCTGACCAAGCCCAAGGTCATCAGCCTGCTGCTGTGGACCACCGTCGCGGCCATGTTCATGGCGGCGCGCGGCTGGCCGGGGCTGTGGCTGCTCGTCGTGGTGAGCGTGGCCGGCTACGCCTCGGCGGGGTCGGCGGGTGTGTTCAACATGATCATCGACCGCGACATCGACCTCAAGATGGCCCGCACCGCCAAGCGCCCGACCTCCAGCGGCCTGATCAGCACCCGCGACGCGGCCGTGTTCGGCGGGGCGCTCCAGGTGCTGTCCTTCCTCGCACTGTGGGTCTGGGCCACGCCCCTGGCCGCCTGGATGAGCCTCGCGGGCTTCGTGACCTACGTGGTCGTCTACACGCTGTGGCTCAAGCGCAACACCTGGCACAACATCGTGCTGGGGGGCGCGGCCGGCTGTTTCCCGCCGCTGGTGGGCTGGGCGGCCGTAACGGGTGACCTCAACCTGTTCGCGTGGTACCTGTTCGCCATCATCTTCTTCTGGACCCCGGTGCATTTCTGGGCGCTGGCCCTGATGATCAAGGACGAGTACCGCGAGGTCGGCATTCCCATGCTGCCGGTGGTGCACGGCGACCGCCTGACGGTGGCCCAGATCGGGCTGTACGCCATCTATACGGTCGTGCTGTCGGTCATGCCGGTGTTCTTCGGCGAGGTCGGGCTGCTGTACTTCGTCAGTGCCGTGGCGCTCGGCGCGTGGCTGCTGGTGCTCTCGTGGCGGCTCTACCGGCACGTCATGGGCGGGCAGGCGGTCGAGCGCCGGGTCGCCGTGCCGCTGTACCTCTATTCCATGCTGTACCTCGCGCTGCTGTTCGTGGCCGGGGCGGTGGACCGGGGCCTGCTGGGCTAGGCGGCCCGGCCTTCAGCTTTCCCATGTGTCGGCTCCTCCGGGGGCCGTTTTTCATGCGCCGGGCCGAAGTGCGTGGCGGGCCGGTGAGGGGGGCCGGGGGACACTTGCCCACCCCTCAAGCTGCTCTCATGGGGGGTGTGCCTGACCGGTCGGTCGAGTGTATGACCCGCGCGTTCACGCCGCAGACTCCGCCGGGGGGTCTGGGCGGCGCGCATTTCGCTGTGGGACGCTTTAGACTGGGGCGAACAGGAAAGGAGTGACGTTGAATACCAACCATGACCAGAGGCCAGGCGAGTCGCGCCGGCGCAGCGGACCGGGGCGCGTGCCCTGGCGGCTGCTCGCGGGCGCGGCCCTGGGCAGCCTGCTGCTGAGCGGCTGCCAGAGCAACCAGTCCCTCACGCTCGGCGACATGGCGTCGTCGTACAACCGCGAGATCCTCGGGATGAGCATCTGGGCCATCGCCCTGTCGGTCATCATCTTCATCGGGGTCTCGGCGGCGCTGTTCTACACGGTGAACAAGTTCCGTGAAGAGAACAACACCGAGGCGCCCGCGCAGTTTCACGGCAACAACCGCCTGGAAGTCATCCTGGTGGTCGTGCCGGTCATCATCGTCATGTTCCTCAGCGTCCTGACGGTGCGCAGCATGGCCCGCCTGAACCCCACCAGCAAGGAATCGGTCGCCATCGAGACCCTGGGCCGGCAGTTCTGGTGGAACTTCGCCTACCCCGCCTCGTCGGTGCAGGGCGGCGGCGTCGTGACCAACGGCAACGAGATGATCATGCCCACCCGCCAGAAGGTCGCCATCACCCTGACGAGCGGCGACGTGATCCACGGCTTCTGGGCCCCCAACATCGGCGGCCAGCGCGCCGCCATCCCGACCGTGAAAAAGGTCTGGGAAGTGGACACCGACCGCGAGGGCGTGTACCAGGGCAACTGCTCGCAGCTGTGCGGGGCCTCGCACGCCAACATGCGCTACAAGGTCGTCGCGCTCGATCAGGACCGCTTCAACACGGTCATGACGGCGGCGAAGGCCTATGTGGCCCCCACGCCCACGCCCGGCTCGCCGGAAGCGGCGGGCTACGCGCTGTTCATGCAGGGCAAGTCCAGCACGGGCGCGGTCGCCTGCGCGGCCTGCCACCGCGTGCAGGGCACCCCGGCGGGCGGCGTCAGCGGCCCCGACCTGAGCTTCTTCGGCACCCGCCGCACGCTGGGCGCCGGGATGTGGGAAGCCATGACCGCGCAGCACTGGGAAGAGCCCAAGGCCGCGGCCGAGCTGCACGCCTGGCTCAAGCACAGCCCCGTGGTCAAGCCCGGCAGCCTGATGCCCCGCTATGACGGCGGCACCTCGGTCATCGCCGGCAAGGTCACCAAGGGCGGCACGCTGACCGACGAGGAAATCGACGACATCGCCGCCTACCTGCGCAGCCTCAAGCTGCCCGAGGAAGCGGACTACTGGCGCGGCACGCCCGTCAATGGCGGCCAGGGAGTGGGTCAGTGACCGTTCAACACGCTCCGACTCCGCAGCAGGCCAGTGCCGAACGGCGCGGGGCCTGGGAGGTCATCAAGGACTACATGATGACCACCGATCACAAGAAGATCGGTCTGCTCTACATCATCGTCTCCATTCTCGCCTTCGGCATCGGCGGCGTCCTGGCCGTCGGCATCCGGCTCCAGCTCGCGCTGCCCGAGCAGACCCTGCTCGTGGGCAACACCTACAACCAGGTGCTGACCCTGCACGCGGCGCTCATGATCTTCTTCTTCCTCATTCCCATCGGCCTGTTCGGCTTCGGGAACTATTTCCTGCCGCTGCAGCTCGGTGTGCGTGACGTGGCGCTGCCGCGCGTGAACACCTTCGCGGTCTGGCTGTTCATCTTCAGCCTCATCCTGGTGATCCTGGGTCTCGCCAACGGCGGCGCGCCCGGCGTCGGCTGGACCTTCTACTACCCGCTGTCGGTGGACGCCAACCAGACCGGCGTGTCGGTGCTGATGGTCGCGCTGATCCTCAACGGTATCGGCTCGCTGCTCGGCTCGGCCAACTTCGCCGCGACCATCGTGAACATGCGCGCCCCGGGCATGAGCCTGTGGAAGATGCCCATCTTCGTGTGGAGCATCTTCGCGACCAGCATCCTTCAGCTCGCCTCGCTGGGCGGCCTGACGGCGGCGGCGATGGTCACCTACCTGGAAATCAAGCTGGGCCTGAGCATGTTCAACCCCGGCATCGGCGGCGTGCCGGTGCTCATGCAGCAGTTCTTCTGGTTCTACTCGCACCCGGCGGTGTACGTCATGCTGCTGCCCTACCTGGGCATCGGCGCCGAGATCGCCTCGACCATGGCCCGCAAGCCGCTGTTCGGCTACCGCGTGATGGTCTACTCGATCCTGGGCATCGTGCTCGTGTCGCTGCTGGTGTGGCTGCACCACATGTTCGCCCTGGGCATTCCCGAGGCGTGGCAGATCGCCTTCATGATCGCCACGATGATCGTGGCCGTGCCCACCGGGGTCAAGATCTTCAACCTGATCGGCACCCTCTGGGGCGGCCGCATCCTGATGAAGACGCCCACCTACTGGCTGATCGGCTTCATCTTCAACTTCCTGATCGGCGGGATCACCGGCGTGTCGCTGGGCATGGTGCCCTTCGACTATCAGGTCACCATGTCGTACTACGTCGTGGCGCACTTCCACAACGTGATGATGTTCGGTACGGCCTTCCTGGCGATGGGCGGCATCTACTACTGGTGGCCCAAGATGACCGGGCGCTTCCTGAACGAGAAGACCGGCATGCTGCACTTCTGGCTGTTCATGGTCGGCTCGTGGATGACCTTCCTGCCGCAGTATGTGCTGGGCCTGCTGGGCATGCCCCGGCGTTACTACACCTACCCCGAGGGCAACCTCGCCTGGACCGAGCTGAACTTCGTCTCGACCCTGGGCGCGCTGACCCTGCTGGCCGGCGGCATCGTGTTCGTCTGGAACATGTACCAGAGCATGAAGCAGCCCATCACCGCCGGACCCAACCCCTGGGGCGGCTTCACGCTCGAGTGGACGGCCGCCAGCCCACCCGCCGCGTACAACTTCGCCCACGAGTTCCCCCGCAACTTCCCGACCGAGCGCCCCCTGTACGACTGGGAGCAGAACGGCGAGACGCTGACCCCGGTGGACCCCAAGAGCATCCACCTGCCGCAGGACAGCATCTGGCCCTTCATGACGGCCGTCGGGCTGCTGCTCATGGGCTACGGCCTGAGCTTCGGCTGGTTCACCAACTACACCCCGGCCGGCGGTCTCCAGCCCTTCTTCCAGGCGTCCTTCGGCCACGTGCTGGCGAGCGTCGTGCTGTACCTCAGCTTCCCGGTGTTCTTCTACAGCCTGTTCAAGTGGGCGGGCACGCGTGAATACGCCGTGCCGGTCGAGCACCATCACCTGACCAAGTACGACAACGGCTTCATGGGCATGAGCTGGTTCATCATCAGCGAAGTGGGTCTGTTCGCGGTGCTGATCGCCGGGTACGTGTACCTGCGCGTCATCGGGGCCGCCGAGCCGCCCGCCCTGCGTCCCAACGTCTGGCTGGCCGCCGTGAACACCCTGATCCTGGTGTCGTCGTCCTTCGTGGTCCACAAGGCCGAGCAGGACCTGCACCACGGCCGCGCGACCTGGGGCCGCCTGGGCCTGTTCATCACCCTGCTGATGGGCGGCCTGTTCATGATCTTCCAGGTATACGAGTTCGCGCTGTTCGGCACCGAGAGCGACTGGAAGCAGAACCTCTGGCAGGCGTGCTTCTTCATCATCGTCGGCCTGCACGGCCTGCACATCATCATCGGTGGCGTGGGCGTGGCCCTGCCGTACTACCAGGCGATGACCGGCAAGATGGACAAGTACAACCACGGCAGCATCGTGCCCGCCAGCCTGTACTGGCACCTGGTGGACGTGGTGTGGCTCCTGATCGTCGCCATCTTCTACGCCTGGTAACGCAGGCGCGCCGCAGGACAGGGGGGAGGGCCGCAGGTTGGCCCTCCCCCCTGCTTTGGCGCATGATCGGGGCATGACCGACAGTGCCCGGCAGTTTGACGCCCAGGCCGACCGCTACGCCGCGAGCGAGGTGCACCGCGCCGGGGCCAGCCTTCCGGTCCTGCTGGAGTATGCCGCTCCCCGCCCGGACGACCTGGCCCTGGACGTGGCGACCGGCACCGGCAATACGGCCCTGGCCCTGGCGCCGCTGGTGGCCGAGGTCACGGGCGTGGACCTCGCCCGCAAGATGCTGGACCATGCCCGCCTCCGGGCCGGGGCCGAGGGACACGCCCACGCCCGCTTCGTGGAGGGGTCGGCCGAGGCGCTGCCCTATGCGGCCCGCTCGTTCACGCTGGTCACCTCGCGCCATGCCCCCCACCATTTCCGGGACGCGGGGCAGTTTCTGGCCGAGGCCTGGCGGGTCCTGCGCCCCGGCGGGCGGCTGGTGCTGGCCGACCAGATCAGCCCCGACCCCGAGACGCGCCGCTGGATAGACCGCTACCAGACCCTGCGCGACCCCAGCCACTTCACGCAGCGTACGGTGCAGGACTGGCGCGACTTGGCCGCGTCGGCGGGCTTCGCCTGGGTCCGGGACACCCTGGTGCCCTACCACCTGGAGTTCGCGTGGTGGACCGAGACGGCCGGGACCCCGGCGGCGGCCGTGGCCGAACTGCGGGCGCTGGCGGCGGGCCTGACGCCTGAGCAGCGCGGGCGCGCCGGACTGGAATTCGGCCCGGACGGCGCGCTGCTGGCCCACACCGAGCCCATGCTGGTCGTGCGCCTAGAGAAGCCGAGGGGCTGAGGGGGCCTTACTCCGCCTTCGCCTCGCGTCCCATGAGTTCGCTCAGGCCGCGTGCAGGGGTCCACTCGCCCGCGCATACGCGCGCCACCGCCCGCACGATGGGCAGGTCGTGGCCGTGGGCACTGGCCCAGGCGTCGAGCAGCCCGGCGGTGCGCAGGCCCTCGACGGCCTTGCCGCCCATCTGCGGATTTTCGCCGCGCGCGATGGCCTCGCCGGCTGCGCGGTTGCGGCTGTGGGGGCTGGTGGCCGTGGCGATCAGGTCGCCCAGGCCGCTCAGGCCGTATACCGTGTCCTCCTGCGCGCCCAGGCTGGTCAGGTAGCGGCTCATCTCGCGCAGGCCCCGGGTCAGCAGCGAGGCCTTGGCGTTGTCGCCCAGGCGCAGGCCGTCGCCCAGGCCGGCAGCCAGGGCCATCACGTTTTTCAGCACGCCGCCCAGTTCCACACCCACGAGGTCGGTGCTGGTGTACACGCGCAGGCTGGGGGACATCAGGGCCGCCTGCACCGCCCCGGCCAGCGCCTCGTCGCGGCTGGCGACCACGGTGGCCGCCGGCAGGCCGCGCCCGATCTCCTCGGCATGGTTGGGGCCACTCAGGACCGCCACCCGCGCGAAGCCCAGTCCGGCGGCCAGGTCGCTCAGTACGCCGCCGTCGGGGGCCAGGCCCTTGGCGCACAGCACCAGCCCCAGCGAGCGTGGCAAGGCCTCCAGCAGGTCGGGCACGCCCACGCTGGGCACGACCACCAGGGCGAAGGGAGCGCCGGCCACCGCCTCCTCCAGCCGGGCCGTGACCGTCACGCCGGGGGGCAGCGTCACGCCCGGCAGATACTCGCGGTTCTCGCGCACCTCGCCCAGCCGGGCGGCGAAGTCGGGTCGGCGGGCCCACAGGGTCGCCGGGCGACCGGCGCGGGTCGCCGCGACGGCCAGCGCGGTGCCCCAGCCGCCCGCGCCCAGTACCGGGACCGGCGCGGCGGGGGTCACTGCGCCCCCGCAGCCCAGGCGAAGACCCAGATGCGCGGCGTCTCGGGGCCGGGGTCGGCGTAGTCGGGGTACTCCACGATCTCCCAGCGCGCGAAGCCGGCCGCCGAAAGCAGCGGGGCCACATCGGCGGGGTCGTAGCCGCGCTCGCGGTGCGTCTCGACGAACTCGCGCGACTCGCCCGAGTCCTCCAGCACGCGGCAAAACGCCTGCACCACGCCCAGGTCGGTGTCGGGGTCGTGGTGGTGCGACCAGTGGTAGTGGACCTCCTGGCCGTTCGGGGCAGTCGCCAGACCCTCGATGGCGTCGCCTTCCCACAGCTCCCGCACGCCCAGGCGGGTATTGAGGTCGCAGGCCAGCAGGCCGCCGGGCCGCAGATGCGCCGCCGCGCGCGCGAAGGCCCGTCCCAGGTCCTCCGGGGTCAGCAGGTTGTTCAGGCTGTCGAACACGCAGGTCACGAGGTCGAAGTGTCGGTCCAGCACGAAGCTCCGCAGGTCGCCCTGCTCGAAAGGCACGCGCGGCAGCCGCTCGCGGGCCAGCCGGAGCATCTCGGCGCTGCCGTCCAGGCCCGTGACCTCCAGGCCGGCCACCACGAGTTCGCGGGTCAGGCCGCCCGTACCGCAGGCGAGGTCCAGCGCCGAACGCGGCGTGAGGCCACCGTCACGGGCGTAACTCAGGATGAAGTCGGCCCAGGCGTCGTACTCGACATCCGCCATGATGGCGTCGTAGACCGCCGCCAGGGCCGTGAAGGGAGGATGCTGCATGACCGTCACTGTAACGGCTCAGGCGCAGTCTCAAGGGCGCCGTCAGCTTTCCGGTCCTGGCCGCCCTGAAATGTGCGCTCCGTGAGAAAAGGTCCGCTGGCTCCCCGGCGGGTGGCCGGGTACGGTGGACCTATGAACAGAGTGATGCTGGCGACCGGTCTGAGTGCCCTGCTGCTGAGCGCGTGCAGCGTGGTGGGGACCCGCAGCGCGGCCGTGTCGGGCCAGCTGCGCGGCTTCAGCGCCGACCAGAACCTGCGCCTCGCACTGGTGGGGTACAACAACGGCCAGTACACCGCCGACGGCTCGCAGGCCCAGGTCATCGACAAGTTCCTGACGGGCGGCTACACCCTGACCCTGCCGCGCGACGTGCCCTACGGCACCTACCGCGTGATCGTGTTCCGTGACGCGAACAACGACGACCGCTACAACGCGGGCGATACGGTCCTGAGCCGCTACAGCGGCAAGCTGCTGGTCTATGCCGCGCGCGACAATGCCGTCTTCAACGGGACCAAATACGGCTGGAACATCTACGACGGCAACACCGGCCAGATCCAGACGACCCTCCTGAACAACTACGACCTCCAGTCGGCCAACTGAGTCGTGAGCCCCGGACCTCCCCCGGTGTGCGGGGGTCCGGGGCCCGTGCGAGTGGCCCGGCCGTCAGCGGACGGTCTTGCTGATCAGGGTATTGGTGTAGAACTCGCTGGCCTTCGCGACCGCAGGCAGTTTGTCCTGCTTGACCAGCGCCGCGACCGCCTTGGTCCAGGCGGCGGGGTCGCTGGCTCCCAGGCCGTTCTGCGCGGTGTAGGTGCTGCCCATCAGCGGCACGCTGGCCTTCAGGATGTCGAGGCCGCCGCCGCTGGCCCCGAAGACCGGCTGCGCGAGCTTGAAGGCGCGGGCAGGGTCGCTGGTCGTGAACTTCAGGCCGCGCTGCGAGGCCCGGACCACCTTGCGGGCGAGGTCGCCGCTCAGGTTCTTGCCGGTCGTGATGAGGCCCACGCCGACCATGGGGTAGGCCCCGGTCACGTCGAGGGTATAGACCTTCTGGCCCGAGGCGCGCAGCTGCACGACCTCGTTGTTCACGTACCCGGCAGCGGCGTCCACCCGTCCGGCGCGCACGGCGTCGAGCTGCGTGAAGCCGATGTTGGCGAGGCGCACGTTCCCGTCCAGCCCCGCGCTGCCCAGCAGGGCCTGCACCGCGTTGTAGGTGCTGCCGTAGGGGCCGGGGATGCCCAGGGTCTTGCCGCGCAGGTCGGCGGCCGAATTCAGGGGTTTGAGGCTGAAGACGGTGACGGGCGTCTTCTGGTACATCGCCATGACGTAGCGCACGTCGGCTCCCTGGGTGCGCGCGAAGATGGCGTCCTCGGGGTCGCCCACCACGAAGTCGAGTTTGCCCTGGAGCAGCAGCGGCATCAGCTCGTTGACGTAGCCGTGCTGGAATTTGACGTTCAGGCCCTCGGCCTTGAAATACCCCAGCTTGTCGGCGACGTAAAAGGGCGTGAACTGCACGTTGGGCACGTAGCCCAGACCGACGTTGACGGTGCGGACAGACGCGCTCTGGGCCGCGCCGACAGACGCGCCGAGCAGGGCGAGGGTGGCCAGGAGGGAGCGGGACATGGGGCGAGTATAGGCACCGCGCCGGACCCTTCTGTGACCTTTATGCCACGCCGCGTCCGTCTGAGTGCGGGGTGAGGGCCGGGCGCTGGGGCCTGCACCTCCGGCTCAGGGGACTGGCACGCGGCAGGAAATGGGGTAGGATACAGGGTACGGCCTGAGCGGCGCGCAAGCACTTGCCGCAGCCGCGACATAGGACAGCCCTGTGCGAGAGCAGGGCACAAAGGAGCACAGCATGACGAATCCCGAAGACCAGCAGCAGGCGGCGGCTCAGACGCACGACGCGACCCCCGCAGAACTGCGCGACGTTCTGCCCGAACTGCAGGGCGAACCCGACGAGGACCCGGTTCTCGACGCCCAGGAGGCCGAGGCCGAGGGCACCGAACTGGCTGCCCAGGGTGAAGGCGAAGGCGAAGACGGCGAAGACGAGTACATCGACGCCGACGACCTGATTGACCTGCTGAACGAACTCAAGACCATGATCGAGGCTCAGGGCAAGGAAATCCGTGGCCTGCGCCGTGAGATGCGCGAAATGCGCGAGTCGCAGGGCAGCCAGGGCGGCTTCCGTGGCGGCGACCGTCCCAGCGGCGACCGCCCGAGCTTCGGCGGCGACCGCGGCGGCGACCGTGGCGGTTTCCGTCCCCGTGAAGACCGCGGCGGCTACGGCGGCGGCGACCGTGGCGGCCAGGGCGGCGGCTTCCGCCCCCGTGAAGACCGCGGCGGCTACGGCGGGGGCGACCGTGGCGGCTTCCGTGGCAACGACCGCGGCGGCGACCGTCCGAGCTTCGGCGGCGACCGTGGCGGCCAGGGCGGCTTCCGCCCCCGTGAAGACCGTGGCGGCGACCGTCCGAGCTTCGGTGGCGACCGTGGCGGCCAGGGCGGCGACTTCCGCCCCCGCGAGGACCGTGGCGGCGACCAGGGCGAGTTCCGCCCCCGCGCCCGCGCCGACCGTGGCTGGACCAACCGCCGCACCGACGAGGAATAACCTCTGAGCGACAGGGCCGCCTCCGATATGGGGGCGGCCCTGTCGCCGTTCCGTTCCGGGTCGCCTCAGAACAGTTCGTCGAGCAGCTGGTAGTAGGCGAGTTTGTGTGGGTCCACCAGGGCGCGGCCATACTGGTCGAGAAAGGCTTCGGCATGCTCCGGGCCGAGGTTGCGCGCGGCGCTGCGGTAGGCCAGCGCGAGGTCGGCGTGACGGTCCGCGATACCCGCCCGGCCCACGTCCACGAAACCCTCGACGTACTCGCCCGCCACCAGCAGGTTCGGCAGGCAGGGGTCGCCGTGCGTCACCACGAGGTCCTCCTGCCCCGGCCGGGTGCGCGCCAGTTCGTTGAAGACGCTGGTGGCCGTGCGCCCGCTGCGCGACACGTCGAAATCGGTCTCGTCCACCACGCCCGCCGCTACGCGTTCGCGGGCCAGGGGCAGGGTCACCGCCAGGGTCATGGTGAAGGGGCAGTCGCGCAGCGGCAGGGCGTGCAGCTCGCGCAGCGCCCGCGCCAGCAGTCCGGCCATGCGCGCCGGGTGCAGCGCAGCGTCGGGGTCGCTCATGGGAATCCCCGGCAGGCGCGTCATGGCGAGGTAATCGAAGTCGCCCTCCGACTCCAGGCCCACCACCGCCGGAACCGGGACGCGCCCGGCGAGGTAGCGCAGCCGCTCGCGCTCCTGGGGCAGGGTGCTGACCGGCAGGCCGCCGCGCGACTGCACCTTCACCACATGCCGTGACGAGCGCCACACGCCCGCGCCGCTGTGGCCCAGGGTGACGCGCTCCCAGCGGGCGGCGGGCAGGACGCGGCGCAGGCCGCCGGGCAGGGTCAGGGCGTCGGGCAGGGTCATGAAGGGAAGATAGGCCAGGAACGGACCCGCGAAGGGCGCGCCCGCCCCAGGATAGGAACGTGTTTCGCGACAAACCGGCCAAGGCGCAGCCGTCCCCTCTCCAGGACGACTGGTTCAGTGTGCTGATCGGCCGCACCCGTTTCGTGGTCTTCATCGCCGTGATCGCCGTGCTGCTGGTGGCCTTCAGCCTGTTTCTCCAGGGCACCTGGGTCGCGCTCGAAACCATCTACGAGACGTGGCGCGACCTGTTCGGGCAGCGCGAGGACAGCACCACGAGCGAGCTGGCCGTCCAGTTTCTGGAGGTCGTGAGCACCATGCTCAAGGCGGTGGTGTTCTACATCATCGGGGTGGGCCTCTACAGCCTGTTCATCCGGCCGCTGAACCTCACGTCGGCGCTGGGGGTCGAGACGCTGGCCGACCTGGAACAGAAGGTCGTGTCGGTGATCGTGGTGATTCTGGGGGTCACTTTTCTGGAGCATTTCATCCGCTGGCAGGAGCCGCTGGAGACGCTGTATTTCGCGGGAGCGCTGGCGCTGGCGGGTGGCGCGCTCGTGGCCTTCCAGTATGTCCACCGGCGTCAGGGCAGCGACCTGCAACAGCCCGAGGCCAAGCTGCGTGCCCGGCGCGAGCTGTTCGAGCACGGCAACGAGCAGCGCCAGATCGGGGAGCGCGACGTACAGCGCGCCGAGGACGCCACGCGGGCCAAGCTGGAGGGCCGGGTGGACGGCGGAGACGGGGGCGGCGACTAGGACTAGGCGGCGCGCCCCCCTTGCGGGTGCACCTTCCACTTCCGGAAGGCCGCTGCGGATACACTGTTCAGAATGAAGGTTGGTCTGCTTGAATCGCGCGCGGCGCGCCTGTCGGGGTACTGGGCGGCATATCTGCGGGAACTGGGTGTCGAGCTGACGTCGCCGGGTCTGGGCGACGACGAGGCCCTGGCCCTGGGCCGCGAGAGCCTGCCGCAGGAGCCGGTGACGGTGCAACTCGCCCTGGGGCGCGTGCTGGCGCTGGGCCGGGTGGACGCCGCCCTGGTGTCCCAGCTGCCCGCCGTGTCCGGAGACGCCTGGGGCGAGGCCCTGACCGAGCTGCTGCCCCGGCGGCTCAGCGGCCTGCCCGCCCTGATCGCCCTGCCGGACCTCCCGGCCGAGCCCGGCGAAACCGAGCGCGTGGCCGCCGAGATCGGCCTGCGGCTCTCGCCGGGGGGCGGCCGGGTGCGGCTGGCCCTCGACCGCGCCAAGCCGCTCGCGGCCGGACCGAAGGCCGAAATGCCCCCCCTGACCCGCGCCTCGCACGCGACGGTCGGCGTGATCGGGCCGCGCGCCCTGCTCGACGAACCGGTGCTGGCCGCCGGACTGCGCGCCGCGCTGGAAAGTCTGGAACTGCACGCCGTGTACAGCAGCGACCTGCCGCTGACCGAGGTCTTCAAGCGTGCCGAGCGCATGGAGAACGCCGCCCGCGCCCAGAACGGCGACCGCGAACTGTTCGGCGCGGCCTCGCTGCTGGGCGGCAAGAGCATGGTGCGCGGCCTGGTGTTCGTGGCCCCGGCGCGCGACGGCGCGACCCACGCGTCCCTCTCGCGGATCGCCGCGAAGATGCACAAACCCACGCTCCTGCTGGACCTCGACGCGGGGCAGGGCGGCGGCCCCAAACTGCGGGCCTTCGCCGAGCGCCTCCAGCACGGCGCGGCGATCCGCGAGGCCGGCGAATGAAGAACTTCCGGCCCTGGGTGTGGCTGACCACCGCCGACCCCGCGCCCGGCTTCACGACCAACAAACTCCTGAAGCTGGCCGTGCGGGTGCTGCTGTTCGCCATCGTCGCCACACTCGTCAGCGGGGTGCTGGGCCTCACGCCGCTACGGCCCTACCTGAACACGTGGTGGGGCAGCATGCTGCTGGTCTTCGTGCTGTACATCCCCTTCGCGCGTTTCATGACCATCGACACCTTCGCGCCGCGCCGCGAACCCCTGCGCCCGGCCGGGGCGGCGGGCAGCCGCAGCGGGAGCAGTGCCCAGCGCCGCAAGGAACGCAACCGCTATGCGGGCGTGCGCAAGAGCGGCCCCAAATACGGCGGCCGCCGCTAGGCCCCGCCAGGCCAGAAGGAGGCGACCCCCGGTCGGTGGGTGCGCCTCCTTCTTCTTGTGCTCTCAGCGGTATTCCGCTCCGCCGTCCTTCCTCGGTGCTCGCTCCGCTCGGTTCAGAGGGACCAGGGGCTACCCTCGGTCCCTCTGAATCCTGCTTCTCAGCGCAGGCTGTCGGCAGTGACGGTCTTGATGGTCACGATGCTCGCCTTGGCGTCGGCGCCCAGGCGCATGACCAGCACGCGCGAACGCATCCGCTCGCCGCTGGCGTCGAAGGCCACGGGGCCGGAGACGCTGTCGCACAGCAGGGCGCTCTTGTTCACGCAGGCGGCGAAGTTCACCTTGCGCACGGCGTCGCTCACCTGGGCGCGGGTGGGCAGGGCGCCGCCGGCCTTCAGGGTGGTGTTCATGGCGCTCAGCAGCGCGTTGGTGGCGTCGTAGGCCATCATCGCGACGCCGCTGGGGGCCGTCTTGTACTTGGCCTGGTACTGGCGGGCGAAGACCTCGCTGCCCGAGTAGGCGCTCACGGGGCCGAAGCCGGTCGAGTACACCACGCCGGTCGCGCTGCCGCCCGCGCGCTGGGCGAAGCTGGGCGAGTCGAGGCCGTCGCCGCCCATGAACACGGCCTTGACGCCCGCCGCGCGCAGCGCCTTGACGAGCGCCGAGCCGATGTCGTCGGTGCCGCCGTAGTACACGACGTCGGGGGCCGCCTCGCTGACCTTCTTGACGGCCGCCGCGATGCCCGCCGGGTCGGACGCGCCCGCGTAGCCGCTCAGGGCGATGTTGCGGCGCTTGAGGTTGGCCTGGAGGGTCGTCGCCAGTCCGTTGCCGTAGGCGGTGTTGTCGGAGATCACGAAGACGTTCTTGGCCCCGACCTCTTCTTGCAGGTAGGTCGCGGCGGCTACCGCCTGCGCGCGGTCGGGGGCGACGACGCGGCTGAAGGAGTTCCAGTCGTGGCCCGTCAGGGCGTCGTTGGTGCTCGCGGGCGAGACGCTCGCCAGCCGCGCCGGCTCGAAGGCCTGGGCCAGCACGTTCGAGACGCTGGAGTTCAGGGCCCCGACCACGCCCACGATGCTGTTGTCGGCCAGGATGTCACGGGCGATGCTGCCCGCGCGGGTCGCCGAGGCCTGGTCGTCGAAGGGGGCCAGCACGAGGTCGTAGCCCTGCGACTTGAAGGTGCGGACCTTCGCCTCGATGGCCAGTTCGGCGCCGCGCCGCACTTCGGTCCCGATGGGCGCGAGGCTGCCCGACAGCGGGCTGACCGTGGCCACCTTGATGGTCGCTGCCTGCGCCGCGCCCGGCAGCAGGGCAAGGGTCAGAAGGGTCAGGACGGTACGGGCAGGGGTCGGCTTGGGCATGACCGACCCTATAGAGAACGCCTCCACGCAAGTCTTACGCCTCCTCCTTAAAGAAAAGGCGTGCCGGGAGGTGCTCCGGGGCGCAGCTGCCCCTGGGGCGACGGGATTGTGTAGGCAGCATAACCCCTGCTTTTCGGGTGCGGGACGCAGATGCGGCGAATCTGACGGAGGACCGCCGCCGCGCAGTCAGAAGGCTGTCATTCTCCGGCCCGTACCGGACAGGGCCACGCCCCTAGCATTCCTGAGCCGGGCGTGTTATGTTATTTACATAAGGAGGCCGCTTCATGCTGCGTATTGAATTTGTGACGGATCTGGGGGCACGGGTCAGTGTCGAGGTGGAGAGCGCCGATAAGCTGCTTGAGGTACAGCGCCAGTACGGTCGCCTGGGCTGGACCAGCGGCGAGGTGCCGCAGGGCGGCTACCTGTTCCCGCTGGACAACGAGCAGGATTTCGACTGGTCGCTGATCGGGGCCAGGAAGTTCACCAACAACGAGGGCGAGGACATGGTCATGCACCGGGGCCACGCCTACCGCCGCCGCGAGCTGGAGGCCGTGGACAGCCGCAAGCTCAAGCTGCCGGCCGCCATCAAGTACAGCCGGGGGGCCAAGAACACCGACCCCGAGCATGTGCGTGAAAAGGCCGACGGCGAGTTCGAGTACGTCACGCTGGCGATCTTCCGGGGGGGCAAGCGCCAGGAGCGTTTCGCCCAGCCGGCGGGCCGTTCCCAGCCGGCGCAGGGAAGCCGGCCCGCCGCGCCGGCCGGCAACGGACCCCGGCCTCAGGCCGCGCCGGCCGGTCGTCCCGCGCCCGTGGCGGCCCGCCCGGCTCCGGTCGCGGCGGCAGTGGCCGACGAGGAACCGCCCTTCTGAGCGCCGGTCGCCGCACGCCGACCCGCTGACCCGGGCCGGGCCCTAGCCCGGATGCTCCGCCGCCGTGCCCGGTTCCGGGCCGGCGGCGCAGGGCGGCTCAGCCCAGGTCGCGGCGGCCCAGCTCCGCGATCACGCCGCGCACGTCGGCGGGCTGCCAGCCCTCGGGCTTGAGCTGTTTGCCGTCGGCGCGGCGCGGACCGCTGGCCTTGCTCAGGTTGGCACGGTGGACCTCGGCCAGCACGGCGTCGGCGTCGATGCCCAGCAGGTCCAGCGCGCCGTAGGTCACGTACAGCAGGTCGGTCAGCTCGTGCGCCAGTGGGGTCAGGTCACCCGGCGGCACGGCCTCGCCCGCCCCGATCCGTTCTGCGAGGGCCGCGAATTCGGCCTCGGTTTCGGCATATTCCTCGGAGATCAGGGTGCGGCGCAGCGCCAGCACGTCGGCGGTGGGCACGGCCGGGCGCGTGGGTGGCGTCAGGCCGATGGCGCGGTGAAATTCGCGCAGACGCTCGGCGTTCGTGGGTCGGAGGGGAGGGGGAGGGGAGGGGGGGGTCATGCCCCGATGCTACCGCCGCCTCCGGCCCCCACATCCGGCCTCCGCAGGAGTACGCTGGCCGCATGACCCGACCCGAGGATCAGGCAGGCCCGGACACCCCGGCGCACGGCGAAGTGCTCATCAGCGGTCTGGACACCGGGCCGGACGCGGCCACGCGCGAGAACCTCAGTCCCACCCAGCGCCGCGTGCGCCTGGAAGAGCAGCGGCATCCCGAACACGAACCCGAGGACGAGGACGGCTGAGCCGGGTCAGGGCGGACCACGGCCGCTTGTGACCAGCAGAGAGCAAAACGGACAGGCACCCCGCGGCTAGGGTGCCTGTCTGTATATGCCTGATGTGGGGGTGGGTGCGGGCTTCGAACCCAGCGGCGGCCTGGAACCGCCCACCTCGCGCGCCCGTTGAATCAAGAGGTGGGCGTCTCCCTCCGGCTCCTGCCCCGCCGTCTTCTCGCTGGGCAGGCCTGCTAAGCCGTTGACTATTCTGCCCCAGACAGATTGGCCGCACATGTGCCGAACGTGCAGACGCCTTAAGCAAGATGGCGGATTCCCAGTCTCTTTATTAAAATAAATATCTTTGCTAGAATAAATCCATGTCCCTGACCGCGCGTGAACAGCAAGTGCTGGACCTGATCCGGGAGGCGCCCCTGAGTTCGCCCGAGGACCTCGCGCGGCGGCTGGGCATCTCGCGGGCAGCGGTCAACGTCTACGTGGGTCACCTGACGCGCAAGGGCGCGCTGCTGGGGCGCGGTTACCTGCTGCCCCCGGCGCGCACGGGGGTGGTGGTGGTCGGCGGCGCGAACCTGGACATCAAGGCGCGCATCACGGGCGAGGTCATCGGCGCGACGAGCAATCCCGGCCGCGCCTCGCAGGCCCCCGGCGGCGTGGCGCGCAACGTCGCCGAGAACCTCGCCCGTCTGGGGGCCGACACGCGCCTGATCACGGCGGTCGGCCAGGACCCGGTGGGTGACCTGCTGCTGGAGCGCACGGCGGCGGCGGGGGTGGACGTGGGGCCGGCGCTGCTCTCGCCCCACTGCGCCACCGGGACCTACACGGCGGTGCTGGACGCGGCCGGCGAACTGGTGATCGCGGTCGCGGCGATGGACGTGACCGACGAACTCACGCCCGAAGTGCTGCGCGCACGCCGGGGCGTGCTGGCCGGCGCGGGCTGGATCGTGGCCGACGGCAACCTGAGTGCGGAGGCCCTGGCGCAGCTGCTGACCCTGGCTGCCGGCAACAGCACGCCGGTCGTGTTCGAGCCGGTCAGCGTGCCCAAGGCGGCGCGGCTGCGCCCGGCCCTGCTCGCCGGCCCGGTGCCCTACGCCGTGACCCCCAACCTCGGGGAACTCGGGGCGCTCGTGGGGCGCGACGTCGCGGACGAGGACGGGGCCATCGCCGGGGCGGCGGCCGAGCTGCACGCCCTGGGCCTCACGCTGGTCTGGGTGCGCCGGGGCCGCCGGGGCAGCCTGCTCTCGGAGGCGGGGGTGGACGGCGGCGCGCCCGGTGTCCAGACCTTCCCGGCCCTGCCGGCGCGGGTGGTGGACGTGACCGGAGCGGGCGACGCGATGCTCGCCGCCTTCCTGGCCGCCCTCGCCGGTGGTCTGGGCGCCGCCGAGGCGGCCCGCCACGGCCACGCCGCCGCCGCCCTGACCATCGAGAGCAGCCATACCGTCCTTCCGACCCTGTCCCCCGCCGCCATCCGCGCGCGTCTCGTGCCCCCGCCTGGCGTCCCTGCCCCTGCCCCCCAGACCCCCCCTCAAGGAGACCTGTCATGACCCTGAAGACGAACATGCCCGCCCACGACCTGATCGACCTGCACCCCGAAGTCGCCGAGGCGCTCAGCGCCGGGCGGCCGGTGGTGGCGCTGGAAAGCACCATCATCAGCCACGGCATGCCCTTTCCGCAGAACGTCGAGATGGCGCGCGGGGTCGAGGACGTGGTGCGCGAGAACGGCGCTACGCCCGCGACCATCGCCGTGCTGGGCGGTCGCCTGAAGGTGGGCCTGAGCCCCGACGAACTGCACCTGCTCGCCACCGACAAGAACGTGCAGAAGATCAGCACGCGTGACCTGCCGGTGACCGTGGCCCTCGGGCAGCACGGCGCGACCACCGTCGCCTCGACCATGCGGATTGCGGCGCTGGCGGGCATCCGGGTCTTCGCGACGGGCGGCACGGGCGGCGTCCACCGGGGCGCGGGCGAGACGATGGACATCAGCGCCGACCTGCTGGAACTGGCCCGCACCGACGTGTGCGTGGTGAGCGCCGGGGTCAAGAGCATCCTGGACATCGGCCTGACCCTGGAGGTCCTGGAGACCCAGGGCGTGCCGGCCATCACGCTGGGCAGCGAGGAGTTCCCGGCCTTCTACTCGCGCCGCAGCGGCTTCAAGTCGCCCCTGAGCGTGGGCAGCGAGGCCGAGGTCGCCCGCGTGCTCCGGGCCAAGTGGGCGCTGGGCCTCGCGGGCGGCGTGATGCTCGCCAACCCCATCCCCGAGGCCGACGAGATTCCGGCCGCCGACATGGCCCCCAACATCGAGCGCGCCCTGGCCGACATGGACGCCCTGGGCCTGACCGGCAAGGACACCACCCCCTACCTGCTGGGCCGCATCGTGGAGATCACCGGGGGCCGCAGCCTGGCGACCAACATCGCCCTGGTGCGCCACAACGCCGCCGTGGCCGCCCGCGTGGCCGCCGAGTACGCCGCCCTGGCCTGAGCCTGAGCATCCGGGCCGCGCCGCTGGGGATGCCCGGCGGCGCGGCCCGGACGCTGTGGGCAGCGGCGGGCCCTGGTGTCCGGCTCCTCCCACCGCGAAGTGCAGCGCCGCGCCCCGCCCCGCCGGACAGGGCGGAAGCGGGGCGCGGCAGGTGGGCGCGGATGTCAGGCGTGCTGGGGCGCCCCGCCCAGGGGACGGCCCTCGGCGCCCTGCTCGGCGGCGACCTCGGCATTCACGGGGGGCAGCGTCTCGCCGTTCAGGATGCGGGTCAGGCGGTTCATGTCCAGCGCCTTCTCGCTGCGGGCCACGACCAGGGTCGCCACGCCGTTGCCGATGATGTTGGTGATGGCGCGGCCCTCGCTCATGAAGCGGTCGATGCCCAGGATCAGCGCCAGGCCCGCGACCGGCACGGTACCCAAGGCGGCCAGCGTGCCCGCCAGCACCACGAAGCCCGAGCCCGTGACGCCGGCCGCGCCCTTGCTGGTCAGCAGCAGGATGCCCAGCAGCGCGATCTCCTGGCCGAACGAGAGGTTGACGTTGGTGGCCTGGGCGATGAACACGGCGGCCATCGTCAGGTAGATGCTGGTGCCGTCGAGGTTGAACGAGTACCCGGTCGGCACGACCAGCCCGACCACGCTCTTGTCGGCCCCGGCGTTTTCCAGCTTCGCCATCAGGCGGGGCAGCGCCGACTCGCTGCTCGAGGTGCCCAGCACCAGCAGCAGTTCTTCCTTGATGTAGCGCAGGAACTTGAAGATGCTGAAGCCGGCCGCGCGGCAGATCAGGCCCAGGACCACGAAGATGAACAGCGCGCAGGTGAGGTAGAAGGTGCCCATGAGCGCGGCGAGCTGTTGCAGGCTGCCCACGCCGTACTTGCCGATGGTGAAGGCCATCGCCCCGAAGGCCCCGATGGGCGCGAGTTTCATGATGAAGCCCAGGATGTTGAAGACCAGCGTGTTCACGGCTTCGATGCCGTGCAGCACGCGCTGGCCGACCGCGCCCATGCGCAGCAGCGCGAAGCCCGAGAGCAGCGCGATGAGCAGCACCTGGAGCAGGTCACCCTCGGTGAAGGCACTGACGAAGGTCGTCGGGATGACGTGCAGGATGAAGTCCGCGACCGTCTGCTCGCCCGCCGCCTCGGTGTACTTGGTGATGGCCGAGGTGTCGAGCGCCGCCGGGTTCACGTTCATGCCGCGGCCGGGGCCGATGAGGTTCACGACCCACAGGCCGATCAGGAGGGCCAGGGTGGTCACGATCTCGAAGTAGATCAGGGCCTTGCCGCCCACGCGCCCGATGCGCTTGGTGTCGCGCATGCTGGCGATGCCGGCCACGACCGTACAGAAGATGATCGGCCCGATCACGACCTTGATCAGCTTGATGAAGCCGTCGCCGAGCGGCTTGAGCTGTTCGCCCACCGTCGGGAAGAAGTGGCCGACCAGCACACCGAGCACGATGGCGGTCAGGACCTGCGCGTAGAGACTGCGGAACACTTTGGGCATAGGGGGCCTCCAGGGGCCAGGGCGACGGCCCGGAACGTGGCGACGGCGCGGGGGGGGCAAGAACCTGCGGGGTAGGCTCGGCGAGTTTGGTTGGGGGTCAGTGTGTGCCCTGGGGGAGCCGCGCGCACGGCGGCGGCCGGCCCGTCCCGTCCGGGATTCTGGATTCCTGCGGCCAGGACAGCCAAAACGCCGCCGTCGCCGCCCCGGCGATTTGTGCAGCGACTGAACACAACCCCCGGCGCTGTGCCACACTGCCTCCACCGTGAGCCTCCGGCGTTCCCGTCCCGCCGCGCCCCGCGTGCCGGCCCTGGCGCGCGAGGTGGCGTTGCCCCATACCCCGCAGCTGCTTCAGGTGCGCTCGCGCCTCTTTCTGCTCACGCTGGGGGCCTTTCTGCTGCTGGCGCTGCCGCTGGCGGGGCTGGCGAGCGCGGCGCTGCTGCGCGGCGTCCACCAGACCTTCGCCGAGCGGGCGCTGCGCGAGTCGCGGCTCGTCGCCACCCTGCCTCCGGTGGTCGCGGCCCTGAGCGGCAACGCGGCCGAGCGTGCGGGCCTGAACACCCTGATCGGCCGCTACCGCCTCACGCTGGGCGCGGCCTACGTGGTCGTCACCGACCGCAGCACCCGCCGCCTGACCCACCCGGAGCTGGCCCGCGTCGGCGAGAAGATGGTGGGCGGCGACTTCCAGAGTTTCCTGCGCGGCCAGAGCGTCACCGAGACGGTCGAGGGCACGCTGGGGCGCTCGGTGCGGGCCAAGGTGCCGGTCTTGTCGGGGAGCGGCGAGGTGCTGGGGCTGGCGAGCGTGGGTTTTCTGCTGCCGCAGGTGCGCGACGTGTTCTGGCAGGTGATCCGCGCGGCGCTGCCGTGGTATCTAGGCGCGCTGCTGCTCGCGCTGGGGCTCGCGCGCGCCCTGGCCCGGCGCATCGGGCACGAGATGCTGAACCTGGAACCCGAGCAGATCGCCGGGGCGCTGCTGAGCTTCCGGGCGGTCCTGAATTCGCTCGACGAGGGTGTGGTGGTCGCGCGTGCGGGCCAGATCCACGTGATGAACCCGCAGGCCCGCGCGCTGCTGGGCGTGCAGTCGCCCGAACTGCCGGTGCCGCTGCCCGCGCCGCTGGTCGGCCTGCCCGACACGACCACGCCGCTGGATGTGGGGGGCAGGCCCGTGCTGGTCAGCGCGCGCGAGGTGGAGGCCGGACCGCTGACCCCGGCGGGCGCGGCCACCCAGGTCATCACGCTGCGCGACCTCGCCCGCGTGCGCGAGCTGGCCGACGAGCTGACCCAGGCGCAGCGCTACGCCGAGCTGCTGCGCGCCCAGACGCACGAGTTCACCAACCGCCTGCACACCCTGGCGGGCCTGATCCACCTGGGCGAGACGGGCGAGGCCCTGCGCCTGATCCACACCCAGGCCGGGCGGCACCAGGCCCACGCCGGGGCGGTGGGGCGGCTGCGGCACCTGCGGCTGGCCGCCCTGCTGCTGGGCAAATACGACCGCGCCGCCGAGGTGGGGGTGCAGCTGACCCTGGACCCGCTGTGCGCCCTGCCCGCCCAGCTGCCGACCGGCGTGCCCGAACTGCTGGAACTGGCCGCCGGCAACCTCATCGAGAACGCTTTCGAGGCGCTCGCCGGGCAGCCGGAGGCCGAGGTGCGCGTACTGATCGCCGCCGACCCCGAGGGCGTCGTGCTGGAGGTGCGCGACAATGGCCCCGGCGTGCCGCCTGAGCTGGCCGCCGTGCTGGGCGAGCGGGGGCGCAGCAGCAAGGGCCAGGGGCGGGGCGTGGGCCTGTCGCTCGTGCGGACCCGGGCCCGCGCGCTGGGCGCAGAATTGACCTACGACCGCCCCGCCGACGAGGGGGGGCGGCCCTGGACCCGCTTCACCCTCGACCTGCCCCTGCCGGAGGAGCCGACATGAGCCGCGCCGCCACCTTTCCCCTGTCCCGCCGTCCCGCCGTCCCGCGCCCCCCCTCCGGGGGCGCCCTGCCCCCGGAGGCCCGGTGACCCCCATCCGCACCCTCATCGTCGAGGACGACCTGCAGATCGCGGCCCTGCACCGCCGGCTGCTGACCGAGGCGGGCGGCTTCGAGGTGCTGGGCTACGCCGAGACGCTGCGGGTGGCGCGCGCCATGACCGCGACCCTGGCCCCCGAACTGCTGCTGCTCGACGTGCAGCTGCCCGACGGGCGCGGCCTGGACCTGCTGCGCGAACTGCGGGCCGGGGGCGCGCGGCTCGACGCGATTCTGGTCACGGCGGCCAGCGACACCGCGAGCGTGCAGGACGCCCTGGCGTACGGCGCGGCCGACTACCTCGTCAAGCCGGTGACGCCCGAACGCTTCCGGCAGGGGCTGGAGCGGGCCCGCGAGCGCGCCGCGCTGTGGCGCCGCCCGGACGTGCGCCAGAACGACCTCGACGCCCTGTTCCGCGGCAGTCCCGAGAGCGCCGCGCCGGGCCTGGACCCCGGAACCCTCCAGCGGGTGCGCGCCGCCCTGCGCGCCGGGGGAGGCCATACCGCCGCCGAGGTGGGCGCGGCCCTGGGCCTGAGCCGCGTGACCGCCTGGCGTTACCTCGAACAGCTCGCCCAGAGCGGCGAGGCCGTCGCCGAAACCGATGCGGGCACCGTGGGCCGCCCGGCCAAACGCTACAGGAGGGCGTAGGCGCCCAGCGTCCCGGGGGCAGGGAGGCAGGTGTTCCCGCCTGGGGAACGTCCCCCAATCCGACTGGGAGGCGGGTGGTACGCTCAGGGGCGTTATGGACTCCTACGACGTTGTGGTGATCGGCGGCGGCCCGGCAGGTTACGTGGCGGCCATTCGCGCCGCGCAGCTCGGTCTCAAGACCGCCTGCGTGGACGCCTTCGAGCGCGGCGGCAAGGCCTCGCTGGGCGGCACCTGCCTGAACGTGGGCTGCATTCCCAGCAAGGCGATGCTCGACTCCAGCGAGAAGTTCGAGATGATCTCGCACGAGGCCCAGGAGCACGGCATCGAGGTCACGGGCGCCAGCGTCAACCTGGAGAAGATGCTCGCGCGCAAGGCCGGCGTCGTGGACAAGCTCACGGGCGGCATCGCCTACCTGTTCAAGAAGAACAAGGTCACGTCCTTCTTCGGCCTGGGCAAGCTCGTGCGTCAGGAGGAAGGCGGCTGGGTCGTGGACGCCGCCGGCACCGAGGTCCTGGCCAAGAACGTCATCGTGGCGACGGGCAGCAGCCCCCGCGCGCTGCCGCTCGCGCCTTTCGGCGGCCACATCGTCGAGAACAGCGGCGCGCTGGCCTTCGACGCCGTGCCCGGCAAGCTGGGCGTGATCGGCGCCGGGGTCATCGGCCTGGAGCTGGGCAGCGTGTGGCGCCGCCTGGGCGCGCAGGTGACCGTCCTCGAAGCCCTCCCCGGCTTCCTGATGGCCGCCGACGCCGCCATCGGCAAGGAGGCCCTCAAGCAGTTCCAGAAGCAGGGCCTGGAATTCCACTTCGGCGTGAACATCTCGGCCGTCACGCAAGACGACGCGGGCGTGAGCGTCACCTACACCGAGAAGGACCAGGAAGTCACCGCGACCTTCGACAAGCTCATCGTGAGCATCGGGCGCGTGCCGCACACCGCCGGCCTGGGGGCCGAGGCGGTCGGCCTGGGCCTCGACGCGCGCGGCTTCGTGCAGGTGGACAGCCACTACCGCACCAACCTGCCGGGCATCTACGCCATCGGAGACGTGATCGGCGGCGCGATGCTGGCGCACAAGGCCGAGGAAGAGGGCGTGGCCGTCGCCGAGATGCTCGCCGGCCAGGCCGGACACGTCAACTACGACGTGATCCCCTGGGTCATCTACACCAGCCCCGAGATCGCCTGGGCGGGCCTGACCGAGCAGGGCGCCAAGGACAAGGGCCTGACCGTCAAGACCGGGCAGTTCCCCTTCAGCGCCAACGGGCGCGCGCTGGGGCACGGCGACCCGCGCGGTTTCGTGAAGGTCGTGGCCGACGCCGACACCGACCGCCTGCTGGGCGTCCACATGATCGGGCCGAACGTCTCCGAGCTGATCGGCGAGATCGTCGCCCTGATGGAGTTCGGGGCCAGCAGCGAGGACCTCGCCCGCACCGTCCACGCCCATCCCACCCTCTCGGAAGTGGTCAAGGAAGCGGCCCTGGCCGCCGACAAGCGCGCGCTGCACATGTAAAGCGAAGGCCGGAGGCTTCCGGAAACGGTGCGGAAGCCTCCGGGCGAAACCGGGCACAGGAGCTCGGCGCCCCGCGATCAACGGGCATCCGGCACAGTGCTGGAGGTCCGGGCGCCGGGCCATCCCCCCTGTCGGCCGAGACCCGCCCCCGGCTACAGCCTGACCCCACTGCCCTTCGGTACGCGGCGCAGTACCTGCGGGCGGGTCTGCCCGCTCAGGCGGGCGAAAGCGGCGCGCTCCTCGTCGGGGTTCAGGTCGCGCCCGATCATGACCAGCCGGGTCAGGCCGCTGCGGGGCTCGCCGGTCGGGTCCAGGGTGATCAGGTCGCGCACGGCGTGCAGGGTCAGGCGCTCCGGGTGCGCCTCCAGGCTCAGCTCGCCTTTGACCCGCAACACCTGCGCCGGGCGCGACACGATCCGCCCGATCAGGGCGTGCCAGCCCGCCGCCGTCAGGGGCGCGCGGCTCTCCAGCGTGAAGCTCTTCAGGGCGCGGGTGTGTGTGGTCGCGGCTTCCGGCGGCGTCCAGTCGGCCCCGAAGGCCCGCGTGTCCAGCAGCCGCAGGGCGTCGGCCCGGGCCTGACGGGTCTCCTCGATGTGGGCCAGTGGGTTCAGGGCGCGCACCAGCCCACGCGCCTGCTCCAGCGCGGCAGCGGGCACGAGATCGGTCTTGTTCAGCAGGACGGTGGTGGCGTAGGTGAGTTGAGCGGCCCCCTCCGGGTTCTCGGTCAGCGTCCGCGCGAGGTGTCGGGCATCGGCCACCGCCACGAGGTGGTCGAGCCGGAAGACCGCCCGCACCGAGGGATCGAGCAGGGTGTGCAGCACCGGCACCGGATCGGCCACGCCGCTCAGCTCGATCAGGACGTGGGCCGGGGCGCCGCCTGCCTCCTGGCCGCGCCCCGCCAGGATGACCAGCGCGCGGATCAGGTCGTCACGGCCCACGCAACACAGGCAGCCGGCCGTGAGTTCCTGCACGTCCTCGGGCCGGTCGGTCATCCGTTCGATCAGGCCGCCGTCCACGCCGGTCTGCCCGAACTCGTTCACGATGACGCCCATGCGCCGTCCCGGCGCGGTCCGGGCGAAGTGCGCCGCGCCCTCGCGGACGAGGTGATTGACCAGCGTGGTCTTGCCGGCCCCCAGAAAACCGCCGATCACGGTGACAGGAATACGCATATCGGTCATACCTCATATTGATAGATAATTATCAATAAGGCAAGGTGGCGGAGGCCCGTGGGAAGCGCTTGACGAATCTGCGTTTCCCCTGTATCTTTCTGTGCGTGCCGGAAACGGCGCCCCTTGAAAGGCAGTTCAGGTAAGCGAAGCACCCCAAAGGTGCGAGCCTCCAGAAAACTGAAGTGGTGTGGCCCCATCGTCTAACGGTTAGGACACTACCCTTTCAAGGTAGCGATACGGGTTCGAATCCCGTTGGGGTCACCAGCAAAACCTCCGCTTCGGCGGAGGTTTTTCTTTGGTTTCGCTGGCTTCGGGGCGGGTCGCCCGGCCGGTGGGCACCTCCCACGCGCCCGCCATTGCCGCTAGGCTGGATGGCCTAGGGCGGTCATGTTCGTCCCCTTTCGCGCCCCGGCCCTGCTACCATCGGGGCGTACCTGAAAGGAGGTGCTTGCACATGGATCACAACAACATCGGCCGCCGGCCCGCAACCCCGAGCCTTCTCGACGCAACCCGGAGTTCCCGTGTCCATATCTACGCCGCAGCACCTGCCCTACAGAGTCTCTCCCTGGCCTGAGCGGCCCCGGCCATGAACGGCGGCTGGCGTCCCCGCGACGTTCAGGCCGAAATCGAGGGTGCCGACGTGCGCCCCGAACGCCGTGAGAAGTACAAGACCAAAAAGCCTCTGGGCCGCCGCCGCCTGGGAACGCTGACGGGCGCAGATACCGGAACGGTGGGCGACGCGACCATCCAGCGCCTGACGCGACTGGGTCACATCACCGAAGTGGTGGCCGAACTCAAGAGCGGCAAGGAAGCGACCGCCTACATCGCGCGTGGCCCGCGCGGCAGCCTGCTGCTCAAGCTCTACCGCGAGTTCGAAGCCCGCTCGTTCAAGAACGACGCCATCTACCGCGAGGGCCAGGTCGTCACCGACGAACGCGCCGCGCGCGCCATGACCGCCCGCAGCAAGAAGGGCCTGGAAATGCTTCAGGCGAGCTGGGTCAACGCCGAGTACGCGCACCTGTGGACCCTGTGGGCCGCCGGCCTGAGCGTGCCCGAGCCGCTGGTGGGGCCGCACGCCATCGACTACGGCGAGACCAGTCCGGCCGTCCTGATGGCCCTGATCGGCACCGAGGACGAGCCCGCCCCCCGCCTGAGCGACGCCCGCCTCACGCCCGAACAGGCCCGCAGCGCCTGGGACCAGAGCCTGGACGGCATGGCCGGACTGCTGCGGCTGGGCTACGCCCACGGCGACTACAGCACCTACAACCTCCTGTGGTGGGAGAACACCGTGACCATCATCGACTTTCCCCAACTGACCACCCGAACGAACCCCAACTTCTCCGAACTCCTGCGCCGCGACGCCCAAAGCCTCGTGACGAGTTTCCGCAAGCACGGCATCCAGACCGATACCGAGGCCACCCTGCGCGAGGTGCAGCGCCGCGCCCAGGGCCCGGCCCCCGAGCCGCGCCTGGTGCTGCCCTGAACGCCGCCTCAAAGCTGGCGGTCGCCAGTAACGGCGCGGTCCTGGCCGCCGAGGCCGTGGGCCAGGGGCCACCCCTGGTCCTGCTCCATGCCGGCGTCACCGACCGCCGGGTCTGGGCCGCGCAGGTGGCCCGGCTGCGGGCAGGCCACCGCGTGGTCACCTACGACCGCCGGGGCTACGGCGAGACGCCCGCCGCCGACGAGCCCTACAGCGACGTGACCGACCTGCTGGCCGTCCTGGACGCGGGGGACATCAGTCAGGCCGTCCTGGTCGGCAGCCCGAAGGGTGGCGAAATCGCCCTGGACTTCGCCCTGGCGTCCCCCGGACGCGTGCGCGCCCTCGTCCTCGTCGGCACGGCCATCGGCGGGATGCCGGTGCCGGACGACTGGAGCGAGGTGCCCGAGTGCCTGGGCGGGGAGATGCAGGAGGCCAGAGAGGCCGGCGACCTGGACCGCCTGAACGAACTGGAGGCGCAGCTGTGGCTCGACGGCGCGAACCCGCCGGGCCGCGTGCAGGGGCCGCTGCGGGACCTCTTCCTGGCCATGAACGGTCCGGTGCTGCGGGCCGCGCCGGAGGAGGGGACCCCTCCTGAGAGAACGGCGTATCCGCGCCTGCCCGAACTGACCGTGCCTACCCTGCTGGTGGTGGGCAGCCTGGAACTGCCCCACCTGCGGGCGGCCAGCGAACACGCCGCCCGCGTGATGCCCCGCGCCGAGTTGCACGTCGTGCCGGATACGGCGCATCTGCCCGCGCTGGAGCGGCCCGGGGCCTTCGGCGACCTTCTGGGCCGCTTCCTGGCCTCGCTGCCCGGTGGATCGGAGGCCTAGCCGCCGCGCGGGGTCCGCCCACCACGGGTCCGGGCCTTGCGGAGCCCTCCACAGTCACGCGCCCGCCGTGGCCGAGCCGCTAGGCTGTCGCCATGCCCCGTCCACTGAAGTTCCTGCTGGCCCTGCTGCCCTTGTTGCTGGTGTCGAGCGCGGCCCAGCGCGTCCAGCCTCGCCCGGCGGCGGCCCATGAGTGACGTCCTGATCGTGGGGGCGGGGTTGGGCGCGCTGGCCCTGGCCGGCGACCTGCGCGCGGCGGGTGCGGACGTGCGCCTGCTGGACAAGTCGCGCGGCGGTGCGGGCCGGGCGGCGACCCGGCGCGTGCGTCTGGACAGGGGCCGCGAGGCCCGGCTCGACCACGGCGCCCGCTTCTTTACGGCGCGCGGCGAACGGCTGCGTTCCCTGGCCCGCGCCGGTGAGGCGGCGGGCTGGCTGCGTGCCTGGGCCACCGGCTTCCCGACCTGGGAAGCGGGCGAGATTCGGGTGGACGGAGGCGGCGAGCATCCCCGCTACGCGCCCGTGGATGGCCTGAGCGCCCTGGGCCGTCATCTGGGTGAAGGGTTGGACGTGGCCTACGGCGTCACGGCGGCGCGGCTGGAGCGGGGGGGCGCGGGTTGGCGTGTCCACGACGATGGGGGCGGCACCCACGAGGCCCGGCGGCTGGTCCTGAACCTGCCCGCCGCGCAGGCCTCGGCCCTGCTGGGCGAGCACGCGCCGGAGCTGCGCGCGGCCCTTTCCGGGGTGACCTACGACCCGTGCTGGGCGGTCGGGGCCGTGCTGGAGCAGGACCTCGCCGCCGACTGGCCTGCCCTGCGGTTCAAGGGTCATCCGGCGCTCGACTGGGCGGCGCGCGAGCATACCAAGCGCCCCGCCGGACATCCGCCCGCGCTGATGCTCCACGCCCACGCCGACTGGTCGCGGGCGCACCTCGAAGACCGCCCGGGGGACGTGCAGGCCGCCCTGCTGGCCGCCGCTGCCGAGGTTCTGGGCGGGTTCACGCCGCTGCACACCTTCGCCCACCGCTGGCGCTACGCCCAGCCCGCGCGCCGGGCCGCCGGGGCGCACTTCTGGGACGCCGAGCTGAAGCTGGGGGCCTGCGGCGACGGCTTTACCCCCGACGACCACGGCACGCGCGTCGAGGCGGCGCTGCTCAGCGGCTGGTCGCTGGCCGCCGCGCTGGAGGCCGGGGCATGACTCCCTTCCGTTCGGTCCTGTACGTGCCCGGCGACAAGCCCCGCGCCATCGAGAAGGCGCGGACGCTGGGGGCAGACGCCGTGATCCTGGATCTGGAGGACGCCGTGGCCCCCGAGCACAAGGCGGCGGCGAGGGAGAATGTCCAGGAGGCGCTGCGTTCGCCCTGGCCGGTACCGGTCCTCGTCCGTGTCAACGGCGTGGGCACGCCCTGGGAGCACGAGGACCGCGAGGCCGCGCTGCTCGCCGGGGTGGACGGGCTGGTGCTGCCCAAGGTCGAGGACGCCCAGACCGTGACCGAACTGCATCTGCGGGTGCCCCTGTGGGCCATGATCGAGACACCGCTGGGGGTGTTGGCGGCCCCCCGGATCGCGGCGGCCCCCGGGGTGGCGGGCCTGATCGCCGGGGCCAACGACCTCGCCCGCGCGCTGCGGACCCGGCCGGACCCGGAGCGCGGACCACTGTTGCACGCGCTCTCGGCGGTGGTCCTCGCGGCGCGCGCCTACGGCCGGGTGCCGCTGGACGCCGTCTACAACGACGTGCGCGATCCGGGGGGATTTGCGCGCGAGTGCGCCCAGGGCCGCGCGCTGGGCTTCGCGGGCAAGACGGTCATCCATCCGGGGCAGGTGGGGGCCGCCAACGCCGCCTACGGGGTCAGCGAGGAGGACGCCCGCGAGGCCAGCGCCCTGCTCGCCGCCTGGGACGAGGCCCGCGCGCAGGGCCGGAGTGTCGCCACCTTCCGGGGAGCGCTCATCGAGACGATGCACGCCCTAGAGGCCCGTGAGACGCTCGCGGCGTGGACGCCTGCGGACGGCCGGGGAGCGCCGTGACGCGCCTGTCCCCCGACTTCCTGCGGCGGCGCAACGCCCTGTGGGCCGAGCTGCGGGCCACGCCGCCGGAGCAGCCGGAGTTCGAGGCGACGCTCGGGCAGCTCATGGCCCTGGTGGGCTGGAGCCGCGCGCAGGTGCTCGCCGGGCTGGGTCTCGGCGAGGCCGAGGTACCGGCGCCGCATTCGGGAAGCTGAGGAGGTCGCCGCCCTCCGTGCGGGCTTTCGGGAGGGCGAGCGCCGAACACTCTCCTCTCCCGCTGGAATGTCTTTTGTTCGTTTATTGGGCAGAACGGACTGTCCCGGTCAGGGCGGCGCCGATGACGACGCTCGACCGTTGTCTGGGCAAGCCTACCTGCCCCACCCGGCTGGTCCGAAGATCGGCGGCGACGGCCTAGCCCTCGGTCGAGGCCCCGGGACGGGTCGTCCACACCGGCTCGGGCATGATGGTCTCGGCGGGGGCCTTGCCCGCCTCCAGGCCGCTGCTGCTCACGGTCTGGAGGGGCCGCAGGCGCATCCCGGGCGCGCACTCGATCTGGCAGGACAGGCGGGCCACGTTCAGCAGTTCCTTTTCGGTGAGCTTGTCGTACTCGGCGGCCGTCATCAGGTCGGGTTCGCCTTCCAGGAACTCGACGCGGCAGGTCGTGCAGCGCGCCACGCCGCCGCAGCGGTGCAGGATGTCCACCCCGCCGCGCTCCAGCGCCAGCACCAGCCGCTCGCCCTCCTGCGCCGTGATCTCGCTGTGGCCCTCGACCTGAATGCGGAGGGGCTGTTCGCTGCTGCTCTGGGTCATGTGCCGAGCATGGCACATGTGCGCGCGCAGGTGGCGAGCGCGAGGCGGCGCGGGGCTGCCCCCCTCGCCGGTCAGGCCAGGAACTCGGCCAGCAGGTTGTTGACCCGCAGCGGCTCGTCGCGCATGACCCAGTGGCTGGCGCGCGGCAGCTTGACCACCCGCAGGTCCGGCACCCAGCGCTCCAGCCCGTCGGCGAGTTCGGGCAGCAGCGCGGCGTCGCGCTCGCCCCAGATCACCAGGGTGGGCACGCGCACCTCGCCCCCCTGGCGGCCCCCGCCTGTGCCTGCCACGCGCATGGCGCGGTAGTAGTTGATCATGGCGCCCGCCGCGCCGGGCTGGGCCCAGGCGGCCCCGTACTCACGCAGCTCCTGTGGCGTGTAGGCGTCGGGGTTCACGCCCCGCAGCGCCCAGCGCCCGAACTGCGGCAGCACGCGCTCGGGCAGCCACGGAAGCTGGAAGAAGCCGATGTACCAGGATTTCTTCTTCTGCGCCGAGTTTTTGAGGACTTCGCGGAAGCGCCCCGGATGCGGCGCGTTCAGGATGACCAGCTTCTCGACGACTTCCGGCTGCCGGATCGCCAGCGCCCAGGCCACGATGCCGCCCCAGTCGTGCCCGACCACCCGCGCCCGCGTGCGGCCCAGCGCGCGGATGAGGGCCGCGACGTCCTCCTGCAGCAGGCTCACCTTATAGGCAGAGACGCCCGGCGGTTTCTCGCTGAGGTTGTAGCCGCGCATGTCGGGGGCCACCACCCGGAAGCCCGCGCGCGCGAGAAACCCGATCTGGCGCTCCCAGGCCCGCCAGAACTCGGGGAAGCCGTGCAGCAGCACGACGAGCGGGCCGTCTGCGGGGCCGGCCTCCACCACATGCAGGCGCACGTCGCCCGCCATGACGCTGCGTTCGGTCCAGTCCTGGGGCAAGTCGGTCATGGGCCTAGTCTGACCCACCCGGCGCGCCCACGCTGGACGGCGCTCCACTGGACTGGCCTCCGGGCTGGGCGGGCCGGCCGGGGGCGTCGCCGTCCAGCAGCCGCCACGCGGTGACGTCCAGCAGGCCGCGCGGCGTGAGCTTCAGGGCCGGGATCACGCTCAGCCCCAGGAAGCTCAGGGTGGTCACGGGGTAGGGCAGGCGGCAGCCGAGCGAGCGCGCCGCCGCCGTGATCTCGCCCAGACGCGCGGCGGCTTCCTGCGGGGGCAGGTCGGTCATCAGGCCCGCGTAGGGCAGCGGGAGTTGCGCGAGGACCTCGCCGCCCGAAACCACCACCGCCCCGCCGCCCAGCGCCGTCAGCGCCCGGCCCGCCGCGCGGATGTCCTCGTCACTGCCGCCCAGGAAGGCCGCCTGGTGCGCGTCGTGCAGCACGCTCAGGGCCAGGGTGCCGCCGGTGAGGCCGGTGCCCGAGGTCCAGCAGGTCGCCCACTCGCCGCGCCCGTAGCGGTCGGCCACGACCAGCCGCGCGTCGCCGCTGCCGGGCGCGCCCACCCCGGTCGTGATCTGGTCGGGGCTCACCTCCATCACCGGCCAGTGGGCGGGCACCCCGAAGCGCGCCGCGTCCCAGCCCGCCCCCAGGTCCACGCCGCCGCCGGGCAGGGGAGGGGTGGCGGTGCCGGGCCGGGCCTCGGCGCCGCCCACGAAGGTCTCCAGCACCCCGAAGTCGCGCAGGTTGTCCAGCAGCACGAAGTCGGCGTGGTAGCCCGGCGCCACGAGGCCGTGGTCGTGCAGGCCCCAGTACTCGGCGGGGTTGCAGGTCACCAGGGCTACCGCGTCGGCCGGGTGCAGGCCGCCCGCCACGCAGGCGCGCATCAGCCGGTCGAGGTGCCCGAGGTCCAGCAGTTCGTCCACGCTCACGTCGTCGCTCACGAGCATCGCGCGCCGGGGTTTCTCGCGCAGCACCGGCAGCAGGGCCTGGAGGTTGCGCGCCGCCGAGCCCTCGCGCACCATCAGCCACAGGCCGGCGCGCAGGCGCTCGCGGGCCTCCTGCGGCGTGGTCGCCTCGTGGTCCGAGTGCAGCCCCGCCGCCGCGTAGGCCAGCAGGTCGCGCCCCGTGACCCCCGAGGCGTGGCCGTCCAGGCGCAGCCCCGAGGCCCGGCCCGCCGCCAGGATGTCCCACACGGCCGCGTCGCCGCCCAGCACGCCGGGGTAGTTCATCATCTCGGCCAGGCCCAGCACGCCGGGGCGCCGCAGCAGCTCGGCCACCTCGGCGGCGCCCAGCACGGCTCCGCCCCGCTCGAACTCGCTGGCGGGCACGCACGACGGCACCGAGCCGTAGACCCGCAGGCCCGAGGTCCGCCCGGCTTCCAGCATCCAGTCCAGGCCCCGGCCCCCCAGCACGTTCACGACCTCGTGCGGCTCGGCGACCACGGTGGTCGTGCCCCGGCGCAGCACCGCGCCCGCGAAGCCCGCCGGGGTCAGCAGGCTGGACTCGATATGCACGTGCCCGTCGATGAAGCCCGGCGCGAGGAAGGCCCCGCGCGCCTCCACGGTGCGGGCCGCCTGCGCGCCGCCGAGCTGCCCCACCGCCGCCACGCGGCCCCCGGCCACGAGCACGTCGGCCCCGTAAATTTCTCCGGTCGCGGGCTGAACCACCTGTGCGCCGCGCACCAGCAGGTCACCCGCTTCCTCTCCGCGCGCTGCGCGCACCACCCGTCGCCGGTCAGAAGCCTCGGTCATGACGCAGTGTAGGGGGAAAATTAAGGTTTGCACAGGGACGGCGGCCGCCGGAAGAGCGGCGCGCAGGCTGGACCTGCGCGCCGCTCCGGAAGGCTGCCGGGAGGTCAGTGCATGGGCACGGCGGCGGCGCGGTCCTCGCCCTGCGGCTGCTGGCGCAGGGGCACCACCGGCAGGAAGGCGGTCAGGATCAGGCCGACCAGGATGATCCAGATGCTCGTGGCGATCATGTGGCGCACGGCCGCCGTGAAGCCCTGTTTCATGCCGCTGCCCACCTGCGCGGCGAGCTGCTTGGCCTGCGTGTCCAGCGTCCGGCGCACCTGCGCGAGCGCCTGGGTGGTCGCCTGCGCCGCGACCTGGGGCGCGCTCGCCAGGAGGCCCTGACGGACCTGGGCAGCGGTCGCCTGCGCGGCGGCGGGGGTGGCGAGGGCGGCGGCGGGCAGGGCGCGCAGCTGCGTCTTGAGGGCGGCGGGGGTGGTGCCGGAGGCCAGCAGCGCCTGACGGCCCGCCTCGCCCCGGTTCAGGGCTCCGGCCACCGCGTCGGCCTGCGCGCTCAGCTGGGCGCGGACCTGCGCCGCCACGCCGCCGCTCTTGAGGGTGGCCTTGAGGTCCGCCGGAATCTGCGGGTTTTGCAGCAGGGCCTGCGTGGCCGCCGCGTCGCCGCCGAAGGCCTTCTCGATCTGGGCGTACTGGGCGTCCACGGCCGCCCGGATCTGCTTGTCGGTGTCGCTGCCGCCGCTGCTGGCCCGCATCTCGCCGAGGTTGATGTTCTTGGCGGCGTTTTCCATGCCCGGCACGTCGGGCAGGTAGCGGGGCAGCTCGCTCTGGAGGTTGTTCAGGAGCAGGGTGCCGAAGATCGCCGCGCCGATGGTGCTGCCGATCTGGCGGAAAAACTGGCTGCTGCTGGTCGCCACGCCGATCAGGCTCGGCGAGACGGCGTTCTGGATGGCGATATTGAACAGGCTCATCGAGGGGCCCAGGCCCAGACCCACGATGAACATCCGCCAGCCCAGGTCGAGGCGGCTGGTGTCCACCGTGATCTGCGCGAGCAGGAACACGCCCGCGATGAGGACGGCCGTGCCGCCCAGCAGGAAGGGTTTGTAGTTGCCGGTGCGGCTCACGAGATTGCCGGCGGTGATGCTCGACAGGATCAGGCCGGCCATCAGCGGCAGCATGGCGAGCCCCGAGTTGGTCGCCGAGACGCCCTGCACGGTCTGCATGAACAGCGGCAGGAACATCACGATGCCGATGAAGGCCATGTTGATGACGAAGCTCGCGAGGTTGCCGAAGGTGAAGGTGGCGTTGCGGAACAGTCCCAGCGGCAAGATGGCGTCGGGATTGCGGCGCTCGGCCAGGATGAACAGCACGAGGCTCACCGCGCTCACGGCGAACAGGCCCAGCACGCGCGCGCTGTCCCAGGGGTAGGTCACGCCACCCCAGGTCAGGGCCAGCAGCAGCGGGATGGTCGTCAGGACGATGAGCAGCGCGCCCAGGAAGTCAATCCTCCCCGAGGCGCGGTGCGACAGGCTGGGCATCTTGGCGATGATCATGAACAGGGCGACAGCCCCCAGCGGCAGGTTGACATAGAAGACCCAGCGCCAGCCCTCGACGAAATAGCCCAGCAGCGACACGCTGCCGTGGTCGGTCAGGAAGCCTCCGATGATCGGCCCCAGCACGCTGGACAGCCCGAACACGGCCCCGAACAGGCCGCCGAACTTGGCGCGCTCGGCCGGCGCGAACATGTCGGCGATGATGGCGAAGGCGCTCGTGAACAGGGCCGCGCCGCCCAGGCCCTGCAAGGCCCGGAACACGATGAGCTGCAACATGCCGCCGCCGAAGAGGTTGCCCAGGAACGGCTCGCCGCTCATGCCGCACAGTACCGAGCCCAGCAGGAACAGCACGATGCCCAGCACCAGGATGGGTTTGCGGCCGTACAGGTCCGAGAGTTTGCCGTAGATGGGCACCATGACGGTGCTGGCGAGCAGGTAGGCGGTCGTGACCCAGGTGTAGTACTCCAGGCCCTGAAGCTGCTCGATGATGCGCGGCATCGCCGTGCTGACGATGGTCTGGTCGAGCGCCGAGAGCAGGAACACGACCATCAGCCCGACGAGCGTGATGGTCTTTTCCTGCGCGCTGAAGACGCGGGCGGGCGCTTGGGCGGCGGCGGTCATGCCTGTTCCTCGCCGCTGTTCAGGGCGTGCAGGGCGTCGTTCAGGGCGCGCAGTTGCTCGGGCCGCAGCCGCGCGAGTCGCCGCGCCACGTGGGTATGGACGGTGCACTGTGTGGCCTGCAGCAGCGCCTCGCCCGCCGGGGTCAGGCTCAGGCGGGTGCGCCGCGAGTCCTGCTCGTCGATGTGCCGCTCCAGCAGCCCGCGCTTGCTCAGGTCGTCGAGGTAACGGCTCAGCAGGGTGGGCGGCAGCTTGAGTTCCTGCGCGATCACCTTGGGGTAGGTCAGGCCGCTCTCGATGGTCTTGAGCAGCATGAAACTGCGCGGATCGGTGTCGTGCGCGTCTTGCAGCAGGGGCTGGAGTTCCTGGCCCAACGCGCGGTTGAACTGCCACATCGCCTGGAGAAACCGGCTGGTCTCTTCCGTCTCGTGAGGGGGGGGTGGAGAAATCGCCATTTCCTGAATCTACCGCAATAGTTGACTGAAGTAAAGGAAATACCGGAGGCAATCATTGGGGACAGGCAAGGACCCCGGCCTTGGGGGGCCGGGACCGGCGTACAGGGCGGCTCAGCGGCTCTTGAGCCGGTCGAGAAGGGGGGCGCGCTCGCGCAGCGCCTGTCCGAAAGCCTGCGCGTCGTTGAGCCGGGTGGGGGTCAGGGGCGGGGCTGCCGGTCGCCGCGCCGACTTGCCCGCCCCCAGGCCTTCCAGGCCCGCTCCCCCGAAGCGCCGCGCCCGGAACATGCCCGGATGCTCCTCGAACACGGCCACCACCGCGTCGGGCAGGGTCGCCAGATGCGCGGCGAAGGCCCGCTCCTGCGCCAGCTCGGCGTGCCCGGCCCCCTCGCCCAGCTCGCCCAGCAGCCGGTCGATGAGGGCGAAGACGCGCGCGGCGTAGGCCTCGACCTCGGCGCGCGGCGGCAGGTAGCCCCGGTGGATCACCCGGTTGCGGAAGTCGGCCCCCAGGGCCTGACTGCCCAGGAACTCCGGCTCGCGGCCCTCACGCAGCAGGTAGGCCAGCGCGAACATGCCGATCTGGCGCTCGGACTGGCTGGCGACGTGCCGCCAGGTGCGGTCGAGAAGCGCCTCGGCCTCCCCGAACTCCTGGCCACGGGTGGCGGCGCGTTCCAGCGTGGCGGCGCGCACGTAGAACTCGAAGAAGCGCTCCAGCGCCGCCGCGAAGCTCGCCACCGCCTCGCGGGCGTAGCCGCCCAGCAGCGCCTGGGTGCCCAGGTCGAACAGCACCTCGAACTTGTGCTTGCGCACGAACAGGCAGAACCGGCCCCCGCAGTGGGGGCACTTCAGGTCGTGGATCAGGCTGTCGGCGAACTCGACCGGCTGCTCGCGGCGGCAGTGCGGACAGGTGGCGGGAAAGGGCACGGCCGCCCTACGGCAGGAGCGTGCCGGCCGGCGCGATCACGTAGCTCAGGCCGCCGCTGTGCGAGAGCCACAGCCGCTCGAAGGCCGCGCGCGGATAGGGCCGGCGTACCGTGTCGTTGCCGGGCGCCGCCGGGTCGTTCAGGACCGGGTTCCCCTGCGCGTCGAAACCGACGAGGACCATCAGGTGCCCGGTGCTGCTGGGAATCGCCGCGCCCGGCAGCTCGCCCTTCTTCCAGCCCAGGCTGACGGCCAGCGGCACCCCGGCGGCCGTGAAGCGCTCGGCGGCGGCGAGGCTCGGCAGCCGCGTCACGAAGGCGCGCATCCCGCGCTCGCCCGCGTAGGCCGTGTTGAAGGGCCAGTTGCCCGTGCCGTCGTAGGCCTGGTCGTGCATGCCCCCGGCCGCCTGCGGCACCGGCACATCTACGCCGTAGTTCGCCAGGATCATGCTGACGCTGGTCGGGCTGCACCACACCTCGCCGCCGCCCGGGTAGATCATCTGCGAGCGCTGCGGCACGTTCACGGTGTGGCCCCAGGCGCGGCGGTCGCTGGCCTGCCCCGCGCCCTGCGCCAGACGCGCGCGGTCGCTGGTGGTCAGGGCCAGCAGCCGCAGCGACGTGCCCTCGCCGCGCAGGGTGACGCGGTACTGCACCTGCGCCGAGGGACGGTTCAGCCGCAGGGTATCGGTCAGGACCTGCCCGGCGCCGTCCTTCTGGCCATTCAGGCTGGTGCGGCCCTCGGCGGCGCTCCAGCGCCCGAAGGAGTACCAGCGGGTCCAGCCGCCGCCCGCGAGGCCCGCGCGCACCTCGACCGTCACGCTGCCCGCCGCGCCCGTCACGCTGTTCCAGGAGGGCACGAGTTCGTCGAAGGCCGGAACGGTCAGGGGCGCGCCCGTGACGGTGCCCTCGCGCACGCCGGGCGGCAGGCTCAGGGTGTCGCCGCGCAGCGCCGCGCCGCTGAGGGCCGCGCCCGCCCAGTCGGCGGCACGTTCGTGGATGGTGGTGGTGCTGGCAGGGAAGGTCATGGTCTTGGCTCCGGCGGGCGCACCGGCCGCGAGGCCCAGGGCCAGCACGCTGAACAGGGGGATTTTCCGCATGGACAGGGCCACTGTGCCATGCGGGGCGGGGGAGCGGGTGAGGGCCGGGGCCGCCCCTCAGCTTCCCTGCATGTACAAGAAGGCCTCGGGCAGCGCCTCGCGCCAGGTCACCCAGTTGTGGCCACTGGGGTATTCGCGGTACTGGTGCGGCAAAAAGTGGTCGGCGAACAGGCCCGCCATGCGGCGGTTCGGGCCGGTGAGCCACTCCAGCGTGCCGGTGTCCAGACTCGTCTTCAGGTGCGTGGGTGGGGTGGCCGTCAGCTGTTCGAGCAGCCACTCGCCGGCGGTCGTGGTGTCGATGACCCCGCTGGGAGACTGCGCTCCCGGCCGCGCGATGAAGGCGCCGCTGTGGCTCACCACCCGCGAGAACAGCTCGGGGTGCCGGCTGCCCAGGTACAGCGAGATCAGCCCGCCCAGGCTCGCGCCCCACAACCCGCGCGCCGAGGGCGTCACGTACTCGCCCTCCACCCGCGCGAACACCTCGCGGCGCAGGAAGTCGAGGTAGCGGCCGTTGAGGTAGTACTCCTCGTTGCGGTCGCCCGGCTCGACGAAGACCAGCACGGCGCCCGTCGCCAGCCCGGCCTCGGCGGCGCGGTCCATCACCTCGCCCAGCTTGCCGGTGCGGTAGAAGGCCACACCGTCCTGCACGTAGTACACCGGGGTGGGGCGCGCGGGGTCGTGCCCGTGCGGCGTGTACACGATGGCGCGCCGCGTCCCCCCGAAGACCTCGCCTTCCCAGGTCAGGCGGTGGGCCGTGCCCTTGCGGGTGGCTTCCGGCCGCAGCCACAGCGGGTGCCGGGCGTACTCACCCACCACCGCCGCGCGCGGGTAGGACCACCAGGGATTCAGGGACTTCTGGGGGTTGTCGGGGTCCGCGAAGGGCTCGCCCGCCGCGTCCACCCAGGCGTACTCGACCCAGGCTCCGCGCGGCAGCGTGAGGCTGAGGGGCACGCCGGGCGCCGCGGGCAGGGGCTCGCGCTTGCGCCAGTCGGTAAAGTCGCCCACCAGCCCGGCCGCGCCCGCCGGGGGCGTGAATGTGACCTGTTGTCCCTGCACCGAAACAGCCATACCGGGGATTGTAGGGCGCGGCGGCCTAGGCCGACAGGAAGGCCGCCGCTTTGCTGGCCGCTTCCTGCGCCAGGGTCTGAAGGGCCTGGTCCGGCCAGCGCGCCAGGGCCACCGCCCGCCCGTAGGCCCGCAGCCCCGCGCGCCCCCGCTCGGGCCACGCCGCGTCCGTCAGGCCCGCCAGGGTGCCGTAGGCCCCGCGCCACGCCGGGTCGGCCCAGGCCCCCTGCGCCAGCGCCAGATACCGGTTCTCGGTCGGGACGAGGGTGCCGGTGCTCAGCAGCGCCGCCGTACCCAGGGCGAAGGTCAGCCCGGCGGCGGCATACCCCACCTTGCTGCCGTCGCCCGCGTGAAGGCCGCCCACTACCTTGTGGACCTCCTCGGCCATTCCGGCGACGAGCTGGCCCGCGTGCCGGTGGGCCTGGTCCTCCACCTCGGTCCAGGCGAAGGCCCGTGCCCGCGCCTGGATGGCCGCGAAAACCCCGTCCGGGTCGTGCAGCGCACGGGCCGTGCGCAGGGCCTCCAGGTTCCACAGCGCCGCCTCCGGCTCCGTAAAGGCCCGCCCGCGCTCGGCGACGGTGCGGCGCTCCACGCTGACCAGTCGGCCTTCCCGGTAGCTCACGGTGTCGCGCGCGAAGCGGTCTTCCGTCACCAGCACCGAGAGGTCGAGGTCGCTCCAGGCGTCGGCTTCTCCCCGGGCGTGACTCCCTGTGAGAAAGACCGCCCGCACGCCCTCCTCGGCCATCAGCTCGGCCAAGAGGGGCGTGAGAAAAGAGGTCATGGCTGCCGAGTCACCCCCCCAGCCGCGCCCGCCGGCACGTCAGGACCGCTCGGCGGTCTGCTGGGCGCGGTGACCCCGGTATTCCTCGCGCAGCTCGCGCTTCAGGAACTTGCCGGTCGCGCCGATGGGCAGGTGGTCGGTGAGGACCGTCGCGTCGGGCAGCCACCACTTGGCGAACTTCGGTGCCAGGAACTCCACGAGTTGTTCGTGGGTCACGCTGTGGCCGGGGCGCGGCACGACCACGGCCAGCGGGCGCTCGTCCCACTTGGGGTCGTCCATGGCGATCACGGCGCACTGCGCGACGGCCGGGTGGGCCATGATGGCGTTTTCCAGGTCCACGCTGCTGATCCACTCGCCGCCCGACTTGATGAGGTCCTTGGCCCGGTCCTGGATGTGCATGTACCCGCGCTCGTCCAGCGTGGCGATGTCGCCGGTGTCGAACCATTCCTCGCCGTCCAGCGTCAGGAAGCTGGCCTGCCCCGAGCCGCCGAAATAGCTGCCTGCCACCCAGGGCCCGCGTGCCAGCAGGCGGCCCATCGTCTTGCCGTCGTGGGGCAGGCGCTCGCCCGCTTCGTTCACCAGTTCCAGATACACCAGCGGCACCGGGCGGCCCTGCTTGGCGCGCAGCGTGTAGCCCTCGTCGCTGCGGGGGTCCACGCCGGGGGGCACGGTGCTCGCGGTGCCCAGGGGGTGGGTCTCGGTCATGCCCCAGGCGTGGCGCAGGGTCAGGTTATGTCGCTCGTCGAAAGCGCGGATCATCGCCTCGGGCGCGGCGCTGCCCCCCACGATCAGGCTCTCCAGCCGACTCAGGTCGTAGGGCGTCCCCTCGCCTGCGGCGCGGTCGAGTTCGCCCAGCAGGCCCATCCAGATGGTCGGCACGCCGGCGGTGATGGTCACGCCCTCGTCCTGCATGAGGCCGGCGAGCGACCTGCCGTCCGAGAACACCCCGGCGAAGACCTGCGCCGCGCCGTACATCGCGCAGGTGTAGGGCAGCCCCCAGGCGTTCACGTGGAACATGGGCACCACCGGCAGCAGCGTGTCGGCTTCGCCCACGTTCAGGGCGTCCTTGGGCGCGCTCGCCAGCGAGTGCAGCACCGTCGAGCGGTGGGTGTACAGCACGCCCTTGGGGTTGCCGGTCGTGCCGCTGGTGTAGCACATGGCCGCCGCGCTGTCCTCGTCCAGTGCCGGGTAGGCGGCCAGCGGTTCGTGGCCCATGATCCAGCTGTCGTAGTCCTGCGCGCCGGGTACGGGCTGCGGCGTCGGCCCCAGCACGAACACGTGCTCCAGCTGCGGACAGGCGGCCTTCAGGGCCGGAATCATGGCGGCGAAGGCGTTTTCGACGAGTAGCACGCGGTCGCCGGCGTCGTTCAGGATCCAGGCGACCTGCTCGGGGTGCAGGCGGATGTTCACCGTGTGCAGCACGTAGCCGGCCGACGGCACCCCCAGGTAGGCCTCCAGATGCCGGAAAGAGTTGACCGCCAAGGTCGCCACCCGGTCGCCCGGCTCCAGGCCCAGCGATCCCAGGGCCGCGCCCAGCCGCAGCGCCCGGTCGGCCACCGCGCCGTAGGTCGTGCGGTGCTTGTGGGGAATGGGCTGGCCCTGCGCGTCCCGCCCGGCCGCCAGCAGGCTGACCACCTCGCGCCCGGCGTAGATGGTCCGGGCGCGTTCCAGGATGAAGGGGACGGTCAGGGGGACGTGCATCATGTTGCCTTGCATAGAAAGGACCTCCAGGGAAAAGGGGTGAAGGTCAGGCAGGGGCGCTGACCGGCTGAACTGTGGGTGCCGGTCATTGTACGTGAGCTGCCGCAACAAAAGAAAAAACCTCCCCGAAGGGAGGTCCGGCAAGCGCGGGGGCTTACTGGGGAACGATGGTGGTGGTGGGCTCGCTCGACGCGCCGCCGGTGGAGGCGCCGTCGTTGGCGCCCGTACCGGCCCACAGCAGGCTGTTGTTGTAGGTGCGGGGAGCGGTGCCGACGGGGGCGACCATGCTGTGACGGACCCAGATGACGCCGCCGATGCCGATGGTGCCGCCGGGGACGATGGTGCTGCCCGCCAGGATGTTCAGCGTCTGGGTGCCGGTGGTCGAAGCGCCGCCGGGGTTGAGGGTGTAGTCGGTGCCCAGGGTCAGGCGGCGGCTCGAAGCGCTGGTGTAGTCGCTGGTGAACTTGCCGTCGACCGGGTTGATGGTCGGGGTGGGGTCGTAGTACACCGTGGTGTCGTTGACCTTGAACAGGCCGGGGGTGCTGCCACGCGCGTCGGTCGAGCCGAAGTTGAACACGACGCTGTTGTTGTTCACGCCCTGGTTCGAGCTGTTCTCGACGCTGATGCCGCTGGTCAGGGTCAGGACCGTCGTGCCGTCGGCGGGGATCGGGTCGCGGTTGCTGGCGCCCAGGGCCGTGTCGCCGTCGGACATCTGCGTGCGGGTCGAGACGAAGTTGATGACCGTCACGCAGGCGTTGGCGGTGTTGGTACCGGCGTTGGTGCTGGCGTAGGTCGCCGTGTCGCAGTACTGGCCGGCGGGCGTCCCGGCGGGCACGCTGCTCGTCAGGGTCAGGGTGATGGTCTGGCCCGAGCCGAGGGTCACGGAGGCGGGCGAGGTCACGACGGTGTTGGCGTTGTTCGTCGAGGTCGCCAGGCTGCCGCTGCTCGCGACGCTGCCGTCGGCGTTGGTGACGCTGTAGGTCCCGCTGCCGAAGCTCACGAAGCGGCTGTTGAGGTTGCCGAGCAGGTCGCTGACGGCCACACCGGTCGCCGCGCCCGTGCCGCTGTTGCGCACCGTGATCACGCTGCGGTAGCTGCTGCCGGGGTACAGGTTGGACACTGCGCCGCCCGAGGTCGACTGGTTGACCTTGGTGATGTTCAGGCTGGGGCTGGTGACGGTGAAGCACACGGCGGCCGTCGGGCTGCCGGTCACGGTGGCCGCGCCGCCGTTGTTGCTCGTCGCGGTGGCCGAGGCGGTGTCGCAGTAGGTGCCGTCGACGCTGCCGGTGGCCGGGAAGGTGAAGGTCTGGCTGGCGCCCGCCGCGAGGCTGAAGGCCGCGCTGGTGAAGCCGTCGTCGCCGTTCAGGGTCACGGCGGTGTTGGGGTTGGACACCACGGCGCCGCTGATCTTGTAGTTCGCGGCGTTGGTGTTGTTGGCCAGGCCTTCGGTCACGACGACGTTGGTCGCGGTGGCCGTGCCGCCGTTGGACACGGTGACGCGGGCGTAGACCGGCGTGTTGGGGGCCACGGTCACGCCGCTGGCGATGGGCGTGAAGGTCGCGCCGTCGGCCGAGAGCGTGCCCAGCGTCTTGACAATGTTCAGGTTGGGCGCCGTGACCGTGAGGCAGGCCTGCGCGTTGAGGTTCGAGGGGGTCACCGTGCCGAACTGGCCGTTGATGTAGCTGACGACGGTCGCCACGTCACAGTAGACGCCGACTGCGCTGGCCTGCGCCGAGAGCACGAAGCTGCGGCTGGCGCCGGGCGCGAGGTCGAAGCTGGTGTCGAAGCCGTCGGTGGTGTTGGCGGTCGTGCCGGTCGGGGCCGTGATGCTGTAGGCGGCGCCGTCGCCCGAGCGCAGCACGTCGTTGAGCTTGATGCCGGTGGCCGCGCCCGCGCCGTTGTTGGTCACGGTCACGGTGATGTTGCGCGCCTGGTTGATGCCCGCAGCGTTGTCGGCCGGGGTCTTGGTGATGACCAGGTTGGCGCTGGGCGCGAAGGTCTTGTCGAGCCACTGCTTGTCGATCTCGGTGCCGTTGACCGAGGCGATCACGCGCACGCGGGCCGTGGCGGTAGTCGAGCGCGGGTCGTGGTTCAGGGCCGTCCACGAGAAACCGTTGGTGTCGGGGGTGTTGATGCCCGTCAGGTTGTAGGTGGGGTAGGTCGCGCTGCTGGGGAAGCGCACGTTGGTGCCCGCCGCCGCGTTGGTGTAGGTGTTGGCGTTCAGGGCGTTGTCGTTGATGTCCTGGCCGCTGATGGGCGCGCCGGAGGCCTGGGTGCCGTCGTCGGCGGCCGAGAAGCGCACGCTGCCGGTCTGCTCGGTGATGTCCCAGCGCACGTTGGCGCCCACGACCGGGAAGACGGTGCCGTCGGAGGTGCGGTAGCCCACGTAGGCGCCGGCGAGGTTCTGGGTGTTCAGGGGCGCGACTTCGGTCTTCTCGCTGGCGGTGGGGGCGGCGCCGGTGGCGAGGTTGGCGGGGGTCACGCCGCTGCCGCTGTCGTCCTTGAGCCACGAGTAGAACACGAAGCGCGTGCCGGCGTTGGCGGTGTCGGCGGCCGTGATGGCGACGCGCGCGCCGCTGGCGTTGATGTAGTACGCGCCGACGGCGGTGTTCGCGGCGACCAGGGTCGGGGCGACGACGGTCGTCGTGTTGCCGGCCGTGATGCTGAAGCTGGTGGTCTGGCTGGCGAAGCCGTCACGGCTGAAGGTGATGGTGTAGTTGCCGGGCGTCAGCGAGCCGAAGCTGCTGCTCGGGACGGCCGTGCCGGCGGAGTTGGTCACGGCGACCGTGTAGCCGTTGGGGTTCTGGACGTTCAGGACGCCAGTCGTGGCGCCGGGGGTCGTGCAGACGCCGTTCACGAGCGTCTGGCCGGTGGCGCAGGTCGGGGTGGCGTTCTGACCGCAGGCCGCCAGGGTCAGGACACCGGTCAAGGCGAGGAAACCGAGATTTCTGTTCATAGTTCTCCTTCGTGCTGTCTTCCGAGCGCTTTCACTCAGAAACTGGGAATTATCTGAGACATGATGAGTCTAGGAGGACCACGTGCCACATGCAAGAATCTCCGATCAGATTCGGATCATTTTGTCTCATCTGGTTTTATTCTCATAAACAGCAAATTTCACGTGTATCAAGGCAAATCGCGAAAACTGGCCGAATTAAGTCAAAGTTCACAAAGAGGGGGCGTCCTTTACGACTCCGCTTTTCCGCGGCTCATTCCGGGTCGGTGGCAGGCGATTGGCCGAGCAGATACAGCTCCAGAATTTCGACGGCCGCCGCCTCGTCCTCGTCGGCGGCCCCCAGGGCGCGCGCCCGCTGGGTCGTGAAACGCTCGTCCTGGTAACGCACCTCGTAGCCCTGCTCGCGCAGGACGCGCCCGAAGGCCCGCACGCGGTCGGCCGCCGGGCTGTGGGCGCCGTCGGTGCGCAGCGGCAGCCCCAGCAGCAGCACCGCCGCGCCCGTATCCTGCACGCGCAGCCGCACCGCCTTGAGGTCCAGCGGCAGCCTCTTGCGGTCCACGCTGCCGCGCCCGAAGGCCAGCCGACCCCGGTTGACCGCGAAGCCGATGCGCGACTTGCTCACGTCGAGGGCCAGGATGACGGGCAGGGCCGTGTGGAGCGGGCCGGAATCGGGAGCGCCGGGGTCGGGAACAGTCATGTGCGGGCGAGTGTAGCAGGGCCCCGTTCCGGGCTTTCGCGCGGCCCTTCTCACGCTACGCTGGGGCCATGACCGAACAACCTGTGGTCCTCACGGACACCCGCGCCGGCGTGCGCACCCTGACCCTGAACCGGGAAAGCCGCCTGAACGCTGCCAACGACGCCCTGCTATTGGGCCTGACCGAGGCGCTTCAGGCCGCCGACGCCGACCCGGAAGTGCGCGTGGTCGTCATCACGGGGGCGGGGCGGGGCTTTTGCGCCGGGCAGGACCTGGGCGACGTGTCGGGGCGCGACATGACCTTCACCGAGCACCTCCAGCACACCTACAACCCGCTCGTGCGCACCATCCGGGGGCTGGGCAAGCCGGTGATCACGGCCGTCAACGGGGTGGCGGCGGGGGCGGGGGCCAGCCTCGCCCTGGCCGGCGACGTGCGGCTGTGGGCGCGCTCGGCGATGCTCACCCAGGTGTTCTCCAACATCGCGCTCGTGCCCGACAGCGGCAGCACGTGGTTCCTGCCCCGGCTGGTGGGCTATCACAAGGCCTTCGAGCTCATGGCCCTGGCCGACAAGGTCGGCGCCGACGACGCCCTGCGCCTGGGCCTGTGCGAGGCCGCGTACCCCGACGAGACTTTCCGGGAGGACGTGCAGGCCTACGCCGAGCGCCTGGCCGCCCGACCCGCGAACGCCCTGCGCCTGACCAAGCAGGCCCTGAACGCCGCCATGACGAGTTCGCTGGACGAGGCGCTCGACAAGGAAGCCGAGTTGCAGCAGCTCGCCGGGGACCACTGGGAGCACCTGGAGGGCGTCACCGCCTTCAAGGAGAAGCGCGCGCCGGACTTCATGCGCCGGGAGGGCCAGGGCTGAGGGCCGGGGGGCAGCGCCCCCCACCTGTCTCCAGCGCCCCCGGTCCCTGGCCACCCGCGTCCCCGCGCCCGCCTCAGGCCAGACTGCGCCGGCCCCGGTTCTCGGCCTCGATGGCCCGCTGCAATTCCTGAATCTGCCGGAGCATCCCGAGCTGCTCGGCGGGCGCGGCTCCAGCGACCTGTTTTTTCAGCAGGTCCACCTCGGCGCGCATGGAGTCGATGCTCAGGGTCACCTGGATGTCGTCTACGGCGGCGGCGGCGTAGGCCCCGACCTTCTGCTCGTACTGCTCGGAGTTGGCGCGCCCGATGGTCCCGGCGTCGCGGCCCTCGAACATCAGCCGGATCAGGAGCTGTTCCTCGGGCTGGCCCCGGAACACGTCGAGAATGTCGTCGGGACTCTGGGCGCCGCGCGCCGCGAGCATCACCTTGCGCACGGCCTCGTTGCGCCAGGCCGTCGTGCCGTCGAGCTTGGCGAGCAGGCTGGGGTCCACCAGCAGTTGCCGCAGCAGCGCGAGTTCGCGGTCTTCCTCGGAACGGCCGCTGCTCATGCCCGCAAGGTGGGTGTCGGTCAGGGTGCGGCGCTTGGCCTTCGAGCCGATCCATTCGAGCAGCGCCTCCTCGCGGATGCCCAGCAGCTCGCAGGCGGCGGCGCGCATCGCCCCGGCGATCTCGTCGAGGGGATCGAGGTTCTGCATGCGGGGCAGCAGGCTCATGAGCACGCGGCGCTTGCCCTCGGGCGTGTCCAGGCCGTGGGCCTCGACGGCGGCCTGCACCCGGTAATGCACCTCGTCCAGCCCGGAGCGCAGCGCCCGGCGCAGCTCGGCCTCGTCGCCCGCCAGCAGGGCGTCGGCCGGGTCCTTGCCGCTGGGGACCGAGGTCGCGCGCACCCTGAACTTGGCCCCCAGCACCTGATCCAGTCCCGAAAGGGTGGCCTTGAGGCCCGCCTCGTCGCGGTCGAACAGCAGCACGATGCTCTGCGCGCCCAGGCGTTCGAGCAGCGTGGCGTGCTCGGCGGTCAGGGCCGTGCCCAGGCTCGCCACCGCCGAGGTCAGTCCGTGCTGGTGCATGGTGATCACGTCCATGTAGCCTTCGACCACCACGACCTCGGCCGCCCCCTCCTTGAAATGGGTACGCGCCTTGTCGAGGCCGTACAGCAGCTCGCCCTTCTTGAAGGCCTCGGTCTCGGGCGTGTTGAGGTACTTGGGTTTGGAGTCGTCGAGGACGCGCCCGCCGAAACCCACGAGCCGCCCCAGGTGGTCGCGGATGGGGAACATGACCCGGCCCCGGAAACGGTCGTACACGCGCCCCGACTCGGGGTTTTCGGTGAGCAGGCCCGCGTCGAGCAGCTGGCGCTCGCTGACCCCGCGCGTGCGGGCGTGCTTGAGCAGGCCGTCCCAGCCGTCGGGTGCGTAGCCCAGCTCGAAGGCTTCGGTGGTGGCGTCGCTCAGGCCCCGGCGGCGCAGGTAGTCCAGTGCCGGCCCCCCCAGGTGCTCGCGGAAGTAGCCCAGCGCGAAGGCGTTCACGTCGTACAGGTCGCGGCTGCTGCGCTCGCCGTATTTGGCCTCGACCTGCACGCCCGCCTTCTCGGCCAGCTTGCGCAGGGCGTCCCCGAAACTCAGGTTCTCGGTGCGCTGCACGAAGCTGAACACGTCGCCGCCCGCCTTGCAGCCGAAGCAGTAGAAGTAGCCCTGCTCGGTGTCCACCTGAAAGCTGGGCGACTTCTCCTTGTGAAAGGGACACAGGCCCTTGAGTCGGCCCTTGCCGGCGGGGGTGAGGCGCACATATTCGCCCACGACCTCCGCGATGTTCAGCCGCGAACGAACGTCTTCCTTGGTGCCCAAAGTGTTGCCCTCACCTCCCCGGCTTGCCGGTAGGCGGGCAGTGTACTCCGCCGCCCCCCCGGTTGTCATGAAGCGGCAAAAAGCGTGCTGGACACGGTTTTTCGGGGAGCTTGGCGGAGGTGGAGCCCCCGGCGCCCCCCAGCACCTTCAGGGTCCTCATCATTTCGGGTGATGTTCCCGTCATGTCCGCGCGTTACGCTCGGGGCATGAATGTGACTCGCCATTTCAGCGACACGCGGACGGACGAAGGCCGCGTACGGTTTCTCGTCTTGTCCGGGCGGGTGGTGCTGGTGGCCGAGGGCCAGGGCTGGCAGTCCAGCACCCTGCACGACACGCTGGACGACGCCGCGCTCGTGCTCGCCACGCTGCCGCGTGTGGGCGACGACCTGTACCGCCGCGCCCTGGACGACCTGGACCGCCGGATCGCGCTGGAACAGGCCGCCTGAAGCGGGCAGCGAAGAGGCCGCCTCCATCTCGGGGCGGCCTCTTCGTGCGCTTTCGGCTCAGCCGCGCTGGGGCACGGCGCACTGGCCGTCCTCGCAGCCGTCCTGCACCTCGGCGCTGCCCAGCAGGGTCAGGGGGGCGGGGTGGGTTTCGGCCCAGACCTGATTGAGCGCGCCCAGCAGCACCTCGGGCGACTGCGCGCCGTTCACGCCGTACTTGCCCCCCAGCACGAAGAAGGGTACGCCGCTGATGCCCAGGGCCTGGGCCTGTGCCTCGTCCTGGCGCACCGCCTGGGCGTAGTCGCCGCCGCTCAGGGCCGCTCGGGCCTCGGCCCCGTCCAGCCCGGCCTCGGTCGCCAGACGCACGAGCACCTCTGGGTCGCCCAGGAATTCGCCTTCGGTCAGATAGGCGCGCATCAGGCGTTCCTTGAGGGCGTCCTGAAGGCCCTTCTCGGCCGCGAGGTGCAGCAGCTGGTGCGCCTGGAAGGTGTTCGTGATCTGGGTCTGGTCAAAGTGGTAGTCCAGGCCGTCCTGCGCCGCCACGCCGGTCATGTGGTCCATCATCTCCTGCGCCTGGGCGGGGCTGCGGCCGTACTTGCGCGCCAGCCCATCGCGCATGGACACGGGGCTGCGCACCGGCGCGGAGGGGTCCAGCTCGAAGCTGTGCCACACCACCTCGACGTTCTCGGCGTGCCCGAACTGGCCCAGGGCCGACTCGAAGCGCCGCTTGCCCACGTAGCACCACGGGCAGGCGATGTCCGACCAGATGTCCACGCGGATCTTGTCGGGGGCAGAAGGGGAGAACATGGTCATGGGGACAGGCTAAATCGCTTTGGAAAGTAAAGCAAGGGTAGGGGTTACAGAAGGGGAGTGGGCAGCCCGCCCCTCGACAAAGCGCGGCACTCAGCTGTTGCCTGGACTGAAGCTTTAACAAGCATATCCGGGTCCTAATCCCACACCGGGTGGTTCGTGATGTACATAGTCGCCTCCGCTTCGCCCGGGGCCATGCTGCGGCTGCTCCATACGATAGAGACTTGATTTGATGTTGCCACGCTAAATGGGGAGACGGTAATAGACCCGAGGGTAGAGAAAAGAGAGGTGAAGTCGAGTAGATTCGCAGCTTGGCCCTGTCCAGGGTTCGCCGCCGCCTAGAACATCTCCTACACGGCCTTATGCGTAAACCAGATATGCGTATCAGACTGCAATTGGGGCTGGAAATCCTCGTCGCTGACGCGCCTATAATCGATAAAAATGAAGGCTGAGATGGGAGCATGTATCTGTGCTTAGAGTGAAGGACTGCACAAGCTGGGAGATGAGGGGAGGGGTGCGTGTCTTATACTGTCCTTATGCCCATCTCTACGGTGATGATAGACCAATCTCAGTGGCAAATAATCTACGATACGGGAGAAAGCCATTTTTTTGATATTAAGTCTAGAGATATTGCTCCCGGTAAGCTGACTAAAACTCTATCCGCTTTTGCTAATGCGGATGGGGGTGAGCTCTATATCGGCGTAGAAGAAGACAAGGTAAAAAAGACAAGGACTTGGCGGGGATTTGATAGCGATGAAGATGCTAATGGTCATCTTCAAATATTTGAAACCCTTTTCCCTCTTGGAAATGACTTTCAATATGAATTTGTTTCAATGCCTGGAATGCCAGGAAAGTTGCTACACGTAAATGTGCTTAAAACCCAAGACATTAAATATGCATCTGATGGTGTAATCTATATTAGAAGAGGTGCTCAAGGGCTACCGGTAAATAATCCGGATAAGATAAAACTGCTTGAATACGATAAAGGTATAAGCTCCTTTGAAAATGAAAAAGTGAGTGATGCAGAAATTGAGCTGGTTACCGATTCTGAGGCAGCTAAGCTATTGACTACACACGTCGTTCCCAAGGCTGACCCAGCAGATTGGTTGCGTAAGCAAAGATTAATTGTTGATGATAAACCAAATATAGCCGCCCTCGTTCTTCTCTGTGATGAACCTCAAGCTGTAATTCCTAAGCGTTGTGGGGTTAAGATATACCGCTATAAGACAAGTGATAACGTCGGAAGTCGAGAATCTCTTGACTTCGACCCTATCACTATTGAGGGGTGTGCTTACGATCAGATTGCTTCCGCAGTTGCAAAGACTACTGACATAATTCAGAACATAAAAAGGCTTGGAGAAAGGAAGCTTGAAAATATAGAATATCCTAATGAAACACTTCATGAGATTATTACTAACGCTATAATACATAGAGATTACAGAGTAACCGATGATGTGCATATTCGAATTTTTGACAATAGAGTTGAGGTTCAAAGCCCAGGTAGGCTTCCTGCTCACATTACGGTAGAAAACATACTCGATGAGAGATTCGCTCGAAACGGTAAAATAGTTAGAATTCTAAACAAATTTCCGACCCCTCCTAACAAAGACGTTGGAGAAGGGCTTAACACTGCATTTGATGCCATGAAACAACTTGGCCTCAGAGAGCCTGTAATCTCTGAGGCCGGTAATTCAGTCTTAGTCTCGATTCGGCATGAGAAGTTGGCCTCACCAGAGGATGCCATCATGCAGTATCTGAGCGAAAACGGATCAATCAATAACTCTGAGGCTAGAAAAGTAACTTATATCTCTGCCGACTACAGAGTCAAGGCAATTTTTAATCGTCTGGTTGAGAGGGAGATGATAGAGCAAGTCCCAGGGACAGATAGAAGCACTACAAGATACAGATTAAAAATATAATCAGATCATGGTATTGGGTAAGTAGATATATCCACAAGTACTATAGATTTACCCACTCCTGCAAGCTCTTAACGCCCAGCTCTTTCCCCTGCGCGGCGGCGATGGCCTTGGCGGTCCATTCGGCGCCTTCGCGGGTGCTGACAATCGGCACGCCACGTTCCAGAGCGGTGCGGAGCAGTTCGCTGCCCGTCACGTCGATCAGCAGGGCGGGCAGGGTATCGCCGTCCTGCTGCCGCAGCACGCTCAACCCTGCGCCTTCCAGCGTGACGGCCACGTCGTCCAGTCCTTCGCCCAGCAGCAGGGCGGTGCCGCTCAGGGGCAGGTTGCTCTTGGCCCCCAGCTCGGCACGGTAAAAGGCCAGGTACGGGTCGGCGTCGATGCCCATGCTCTCGCCGGTGCTCTTCATCTCCGGCCCCAGCACCGGCCGCACGCCCTTGAACTTCAGGAACGGCAGGTGGACTTCCTTCACCGAGTACATGGCGGGCACGGGGGTTTCCGTCAGCCCGATCTGCTCCAGCGTATGCCCCACGGCGATGCGGGCGGCGCTCTTGGCGAGCGGGTGGTTCACGGCCTTGGACACGAAGGGCACCGTGCGGCTGGCGCGCGGGTTCGCCTCCAGGATGTAGGCCACGCCGTCCTTCACGGCCCACTGCACGTTCATCAGGCCGCGCACGCCCAGTTCTAGGGCGAGGCGCTCGGTGTCGGCCTTCACGCGGGCGGTCAGCTCAGCGCTCAGGTTCACCGGGGGCAGCACGCAGGCGCTGTCGCCCGAGTGGACCCCGGCGGCCTCGACGTGCTCCATGATGCCCGCCACCACGGCGCGCTCGCCGTCGCATAGGGTATCCACGTCCAGCTCCAGTGCCCCTTCCAGGAACTGGTCGAGCAGGATGCTCGGCTGCCCCTCGACGGCGGCGTACACCTCGTCCAGATAGGTGCCGAGTTCGTCCATGCTGCGCACCGTCCGCATGGCCCGCCCGCCCAGCACGTAACTGGGCCGCGCCATGAGCGGGAAGCCCAGCCCGGCGGCCAGTTCGCGGGCCTCCCCCGGCGTCTGCGCCACCTTGCCCAGCGGCTGCGGCAGCCCCAGGCGTTCGCACAGGGCGTTGAAGCTCGCGCGGTCCTCGGCCTCGTCGATGGCGGCCGGGCTCGTCCCGATGATCGGCGCGCCCGCCGCCTCCAGCCGCCGCGCCAGCTTCAGGGGGGTCTGCCCGCCGAGCTGCACGATCACGCCCACGGGCTTCTCGTGCTCGACGATGTTCATCACGTCCTCGAAGGTCAGCGGCTCGAAGTACAGGCGGTCGGCGGTGTCGTAGTCGGTGCTCACCGTCTCGGGATTCGAGTTGACCATGATGGTCTCGTACCCGGCTTCCTGGAGCGCCCAGACCGCGTGCACGGTCGCGTAGTCGAATTCCACGCCCTGCCCGATACGGTTGGGGCCGCTGCCCAGGATCACGACCTTGGGCTTCTCGGTGGCGCGCACCTCGTCCTCCCACTCGTAGGTCGAGTAGTGGTACGGCGTGTGCGCCTCGAACTCGGCGGCGCAGGTGTCCACCGTCTTGTAGACCGGCGTGGCCTTGGCCTCCTTGCGGATGGCGCGGACTTCCAGCTCGCTCAGGCCGACAATTTCGCCGATCCGGGCATCAGAAAAGCCCAGGCGCTTGACCTCGCGCCAGATCTCGTACTTCCACTCGCCGACGGGGCCGAGGTCGAGCAGTTCCTTCTCGGCGTCGATGATTTCCTTGAGCTGCGACAGGAACCAGCGGTCGATCTTGGTGGCCTCGAACAGCGCGTCCACGCTCTCGCCCCGGCGCAGCAGTTCCAGCACGGCTTCCAGGCGGCGGGGATTGCCGTACAGCAGGGCGCGCAGGCCCGCGTCGTCCATCGCCGCGTACACGCCCCGGATGTCGCCCTCGGTCGAGCGCAGGGCCTTTTGCAGCGACTCCTTGAAGGTGCGGCCGATCGCCATGACCTCGCCCACGCTGCGCATCTGGGTGCCGAGCGCGTCGGGCGTGCCGGGGAACTTCTCGAAGGCGAAGCGCGGAATCTTGGTCACCACGTAGTCGATGCTCGGCTCGAAGCTCGCGGGCGTGACGCGGGTGATGTCGTTGGGCAGCTCGTCGAGGTGGTAGCCGACCGCCAGCAGCGCGGCGATCTTGGCGATGGGGAAGCCGGTCGCCTTGCTCGCCAGCGCCGAGGAGCGGCTCACGCGCGGGTTCATCTCGATCACGATGACGCGCCCGTTATCGGGGTTCACCGCGAACTGGATGTTGCTGCCGCCCGTCGCCACGCCGATCTCGCGGATGATCGCCAGGGACTGGTCGCGCAGGCGCTGGTATTCCACGTCGCTGAGGGTCTGCGCCGGGGCCACCGTGATGGAGTCGCCGGTATGCACGCCCATCGGGTCGAAGTTCTCGATGCTCGTGATGATGATCACCGTGTCGGCGGTGTCGCGCATCACTTCCAGCTCGTATTCCTTCCAGCCCAGGATGCTCTCTTCGAGCAGCACGCTCGTCACGGGGCTGTCGCGCAGGCCGCCCTCCGTAATCGCCAGGAATTCCTCGTAGGTGTGCGCGATGCCGCCGCCCGTGCCCCCCAGCGTGAAGGAGGGCCGGATGACGATGGGCAGGCCGATCTCCTTCTGGTACTCGATGGCCTCGGCCATGCTGTGCACCATCTGGCCGCGCGCCGTCTCCACGCCGATCTTCTTCATGGCGGCCTGGAACAGTTCGCGGTCCTCGCCCTTCTTGATGGCCTCCACGCCCGCGCCGATGAGTTCGACGCCGTACTGCGCCAGCGTGCCGCGTTCGTGCAGGTCCATCGCCAGGTTCAGCGCCGTCTGGCCGCCGAGCGTGGGCAGCAGGGCGTCGGGCTTTTCCTTGGCGATGATCTTCTCGACGAACTCGGGCGTCAGCGGTTCCAGGTAGGTCGCGTCCGCGAGGTCGGGGTCGGTCATGATCGTCGCCGGGTTGCTGTTGACCAGCACCACGCGGTAGCCCTCGGCCTTGAGGGCCTTGAGCGCCTGCGTGCCGGAGTAGTCGAACTCGGCCGCCTGCCCGATCTGGATGGGGCCGCTGCCGAGGATCAGGATGGTCTGGATGTCAGTGCGCTTGGGCATTCCAGAAAAGGAGTATGGCACGGCGGGGGGGTGGGGGTGTCAGGTGAGGCTGCAAAGTTATGCAGCTCGGCCCCTGGACCCGCCGCGCCGCGCCGGTCGCTCGTTTGCGCTGCCCCGCAGTCATCCCTTCCCGCACAATGAATCGTGCCCGCTCCTCCCCGCGCCCTGACCGACGATCTCGCCCGGCGGGCCTCGGTGCTGCGCGGGCTGCTGCTCCAGTTGCGGTGGGCGGTGGGCCTGTGCGCGGCCGTGACGCTGCTGGCGGGAGGCTATGGCCTGCCCCCCCTCCGCTCCGGCGTAGCGGCGCTGTTTCCGGAATTGGCCGGGCCGCTGGAACTGGCTGTGGCGGGTCTGCTGGCCCTGCTGACACTGGCGGCCGCGCTGCTGTGCTGGGGCAGTCTGGCGGCCGGTGAGGCACTGGCGGCGGTGGCGGCGATCCTGTCCGGCCGGATGGGAGCCGGGGACGGCGCCCTGCCCCTGCGCCGCTGGCTGCGCACCCTGACGGTCTGGCAATGGAGCGGCGCCCTCCTGGTGCTCGTCACGGGGGCCTTGCAGGTGGTGCTGTTGACGGTCCTGTTCACTGCTCTGGCCCAGTCGGCCTCGGAGGCGCTGCGGCTGATCTGGCCGACCGATCTGGCGCGGGAGACCCCCGGCGAGACGGCGCGGCGGATGTTCCCGTTCGCCCTGATGGGCGGGCTCGTGGGCAGCCTGCCGGTGCTGGTGCTCGCGGGGCTGACCCTGGCGGCCGTCCGGCGGCTGTTCACCGGCATCGGTCAGGCCATCGCCGGGGCCGGTGCCGGGGTGCAGGCCGCGGCCGGAGCGGCGGCGGGCTGGATGCAGTTCTGCCGCGTCGCGCTGGGGCTGGGCGTGCTCCTGGGCCTGCTCAATCTCCTCTCTTCCCTCCCGAATCTGTTCGGTGGAACTGGGCCGGGCGACGGCGAGACCGTTCAGGTGGTCCTCGGCGGGCTGGCCCTCGTCCCCCTGGGCTGGCTGTACAGCGTCCTGCTCCGGCTCGCCGGGCACTCGCGTCTCTTTGCGCTCGGGGCGGCAGCGGTGCTGGATCACCCTGACTGGGGGCAGCCGCAGATGCGTTCCCGCGCACAGGACGGGCAGGTTACAAAGGACCTGTGACTTCTTCCCTTTCCCCCGTTTCGTCCGCCGGTACGGACCTGCGCCGCCGGAGTGACCGTCTGCAAAGCTGGCTGACCCAGCTCATCTGGCTCTACGGCCTCTTCAGCATCCTCGGTCTGCTGGGGGTGGGGGGCGCGGTGGTCGCCCTGCTCGCGGTGTCGGGCCTGCCGGGAGCCGACGCGCCGGGGGGCCCGCTGCTCGTTGCGCTGGTGCTGGCCTCCGGGCTGCTGGTGCTCGTGAGCCTCGTCCTGTATGTCCTCGCCATCCGTGCGGCGAAGCGGGCGCTCGCCGGCGCGGCGGAGGCGGGCGAGGGCCGGGTGTCCCCGACGCTGGACCAGGACGTGCGGCGCCTGAACGCTTGGCTCACGCTGGGGCAGTGGGGGACGCTGGTGGGCGCCGTGCTGGGGCTCCTGTTCGGGGTGGTGACCAGCCGGATGGCGGGTGCCCTGTCGTCCGACGCACAGGTCCCGTCCACCTTCGTGCTCTTCGGCGGCCTGATCGGCAATCTCCCGACCATCGTCCTGACCTGGCTGATCCTGGCCTCGGTCAAGCGCTTCTTCTCGCACGTCTCGCTGCGGGCGCGCGGCTCGCAGCAGCCGGTCGGGCCGGCCGCCGGCGCGGCGTCGGGCTGGCTCATGTTCGTGTACGTCTTCCTGTGGATCGCGGTGGGGCTGAGCGCGCTGTCGCTGCTGCCCGCCCTGCTGCTGCCGGCCGCCCTGGGTTCCGAGCGGGGGGCCGACGCGGCGGTGGGTGCCGGGGGCCTGTTCGCGCTCGTCGCGGCGTTCCTGGCCCTCTTCGGCTGGCTCTACAGCCTGCTGCTGCGGCTGGTGGGGCATTCGCGCCTCTTCGCGCTGGAGGTCGCCGCGCAGCTCGACCAGCCCCGCACGGGCGAGGCCGCGCCGCTGCCCGACCCCTGGCTGAATATTCCCGACCCGCGCTGAGGGCGGCGGGACCGGGCGGGGGCTGTGCAGCCCGGGGCCGGACACGGCCTTTCCGGGCGGCGCACACTGCTCTCCATGCCCGAACTTCTGCCGCGCGCCCGCGCCTCGCAAGAGAGTATTTTTGCCCGCATGAGCCGCCTGGCGGTCCAGCACGGGGCGGTCAATCTGGGGCAGGGCTTTCCCTCGGACGCGCCGCCCGCCTTTTTGCTCGACGCCGCGCGCGGGGCGGTGGGGCGGCTCGACCAGTACGCGCCCCCGGCAGGCCTGCCCGTGCTGCGGGAGGCCCTCGGAGCCGACCTGGGGGTGGACGGGGCCGACGTGGTGGTCACCTCCGGCGCGACCGAGGCCCTGAACGTGCTGGCCCTGACGCTCTACGGTCCGGGCGACGAGGTCCTGACCCTGGAGCCGGTGTTCGACGTGTACGTGCCCCAGGCGCGGCTGGCGGGGGCCACCCCGGTCATGGTCCCCATGCGCCTGGACGCCCGGGGCTGGGGGCTGGACCTCCCGGCGCTGCGCGCAGCCGTCACGCCGCGCACGCGGGCGCTGCTGCTGAACACCCCCCACAACCCGACTGGAGCCGTGTTCTCCCGCGCCGAGCTGGAAGAGGTCGTGGCCCTGGCCCGGCAGCACGACCTGTGGATCGTCAGCGACGAGGTCTACGACGAGCTGTACTTCGGTGATCGGCCCGTGGCGCTGCGGACCCTGGCCCCCGAGCGGACCTTCACGGTCGGCAGCGCGGGCAAGCGGCTGGAAGCGACCGGCTGGCGCGTGGGCTGGATCGCCTGCCCTCCCGGTACCGGTCTCGCGGGCAACGTCGCGGGCATCCGGCAGCAGGGGTCCTTCTGCGCGCCGACGCCCCTCCAGGCGGCGGTCGCGGCGGCGCTGCCCGTGGCCCGGCGAGACGGCTTCTACGCCGGGCTGCGTCAGGAGTACGCCGGGCGCATGGCGCTGTTGGCCGGGGGGCTGGAGGCGCTGGGGGCCACCGTCTACCGGCCGGGCGGCACGTATTTCCTGACGGCTCAACTGGGTCCGGCCGCCCCCGACGCCGGAACGCTGGTGGAGAGGGGCGGTGTGGCGACCATCCCGCTCGAAGCCTTCTATCCCACCCACGGCGCGCCGCAGGGGATGGTGCGGCTGGCCTTCTGCAAGTCGCGCGGCGAGATCGAACAGGCGCTGGACCGGCTCGCGGCGGCCCTGGTGCCCGCCTGACAACTTCGTGAGAAACCATTCAAACTGCGGCGCAGATTCCATAAAGGAAGCCGCCCTGTTCCGGGTCTGGGGCGACTGGCAGAATTCCTCTCATGAAGAAGATGTTCCTCAGCCTCCTGGCCCTCGGCGCCGTGTCCAGCGCCTCGGCCGCAACCTCTATCGGCGGCTCGATCGGTTCGGGCGGCTCGCTGTACCTTCAGCGCGACGTGGACGCCCTGTCGGCCACCCGCTACAGCCTCGACCTCGACGCCACCAACTTCGACTTCAACAGCCTCGCCGTGGGGGGTACGGTGGATTACCTGCGCAACGCGACGGCCGGCTCGCTGGGCGGGCTGAACCCCTACTACGGCCTGGGCCTGGGTGCGGGCATCTCGCTGGGCAACAGCAACAACAACGTCCGGCTGTACCCCCACGTCCTCGGCGGCCTGAGCTACAACGTCACGGCTCCCCTGAGCGTCTTCGGTGAGCTGAACGCCGGCCCGAGCATCACGGTGGGCAACAACACCAGCGTGTTCTTCGGTATCGGCGCGCGCATCGGCGTGAACTACGTCATCGGCAACTGAGGCCCAGCCATTGCCCGCTGCCCCCCGGCCGTCTGTGCCGGGGGTTTTCGTTGCCGGTGGCCGCCTGGGCCAGACAGCCCGCCTTGACCCCCTCCAGCCCGGCTTGCTACCCTGCATGCATAGCTATGCGCTAGCTCGCATATCCATACACCATATGCAGACCTCGACCCTCCGACGCTGACGCGCTGCCTGACCTCTTTGCAGGTGCAGGCGGCGCGCTCACGTCGGGGGCTTCGCGCTGCCCATGCATCCCCATCACACACACAGGAGACAATGACCCTCATGGCGACCGAACAAGGCAAAGACAAGATCGTTCTCGCGTACAGCGGCGGCCTCGACACCTCCATCATCCTCAAGTGGCTCCAGACCGAGCGCAACTATGACGTGGTGTGCTTCACCGCCGACCTGGGCCAGGGCGACGAGGTCGAGGAGGCGCGCGTCAAGGCGCTGAACACGGGCGCGGTGGCGGCCTACGCGCTGGACCTGCGCGAGGAATTCGTGCGCGACTACGTGTTCCCCATGTTCCGTTCCTCGGCGCTGTACGAGGGCTACTACCTGCTGGGCACGTCCATCGCCCGTCCGCTGATCGCCAAGAAGATGGTCGAGATCGCCCAGAAGGAGGGCGCGGTGGCGGTGTCGCACGGCGCGACCGGCAAGGGCAACGACCAGGTGCGCTTCGAGATGACCGCCTACGCCCTGAAGCCCGACATCGTGACCGTGGCCCCCTGGCGCGACTGGGAATTCCAGGGCCGCGCCGACCTGGAGGCCTTCGCGCGCGAGCACGGCATTCCCGTGCCGACCACCAAGAAGGACCCCTGGAGCACCGACGCCAACATGCTGCACATCTCCTACGAGGGCGGCGTGCTCGAAGACCCCTGGGCCGAGCCGCCCGCGCACATGTTCAAGCTGACCGTCTCGCCCGAGGAGGCCCCGAACGAGGCCGAGTACGTCGAGGTCGAGTTCCTGAACGGCGACCCGGTGGCGATCGACGGCGAGAAGCTCTCGCCCGCCGCCCTGCTGACGAAGGCGAACGAGATCGGGGGCCGCCACGGCATCGGCCGCATCGACCTCGTCGAGAACCGTTTCGTGGGCATGAAGTCGCGCGGCGTGTACGAGACGCCCGGCGGCACGCTGCTGTACCACGCCCGCCGCGCCGTCGAGAGCCTGACCCTGGACCGCGAGGTGCTCCACCAGCGCGACGCTCTGGGGCCGAAGTACGCCGAACTCGTCTACAACGGCTTCTGGTTCGCCCCCGAGCGCGAGGCCCTTCAGGTCTACATCGACCACGTGGCCCAGAGCGTGACCGGCACGGCCCGCCTGAAGCTGTACAAGGGCAACTGCACGGTCGTGGGCCGCAAGGCGCCGCAGAGCCTCTACGACAAGGACCTCGTGAGCTTCGAGGCGGGCGGCGACTACAACCAGCACGACGCCGGGGCCTTCATCAAGCTCAATGCCCTGCGGATGCGGGTACAGGCGCGGGTGGCGGCCAAGGCCGAGGCCAGCCGGGAAGTCGAGTCGGTCTGAGATGAACGGGTACGGCTACACCCTGCGCCCGGCGCTCCCTGAGGATGCGCCGGTCCTGGCCCGTTTCCGGGCGGGCATGTTCCTGGACATGCAGGCCCCACTGGAAGAGGGCTGGGAGGAGTGCTGGACGGCCTACTTTCGGGAGGCGCTCGTGGACGGCCGCTACTGGGCCATGCTGGCGACCGTGGGTGGCCGCCCTGTCGCCTGCGCCGGGCTGATGGTGCTGCCGATGGTGCCGCTGCCCTCCGACCGCTCGGGTGGGCGCGCCCATGTGCAGGGGGTCTATACCCTGCCGGAGTACCGGGGCCGGGGACTGGCCGAAATGCTGACCCGCGCTGTGCTGAAAGAGGCGCAGCGCCGGGGCTACCGGGCCGCCAACCTGAACGCTTCCGTGTCGGGACGGGGGATCTACGAACGCCTGGGCTTTGTCGAGGCGGCGTCACCAGAGCTGCGCCTGAATCTGGCGGGAGCAGCCCTGTGACCTTCCCCGACTACACCCTGCGCCCGGCGACCGTCGCCGACGCGGTCCTCATCCAGCACCAGCGCGACGCCATGTTCACCGACATGGGCCAGGACCCCGCGCAGATCGCGCAGGTGCATGAGGTCGGGGCGGCGTGGCTGCGCGGCGCACTGGGCCGGGGCCTGTATACCGGCGTGCTGGCCGAAGACGGCGCAGAGGTCGTCGCCGGGGCGGGGGTGCTGTGGCAGGACCTGCCGCCGAACGCGAACACGGCCCTGACCGTGCGGGCCTACGTCCTGAACGTGTACGTGCGGCCCGACCACCGGGGCCGCAGGCTCGCGCGGCGGCTGGTCGAGCATCTGCTGGCCGAGTGCGCGGCGCGCGGCGTGCGCCTCGTGTCCCTGCACGCCTCCGAGGCGGGGCGGCCCATCTACGAGGCCCTGGGCTTCACGCCGACCAACGAACTGCGCCTGACGCTGCCCGGAGAGGGGGGAGCGTGAGCCTGCCCGCCGGATACCCCCTGCGCGAAGTCACGCTGGCCGATGCCGACGCGGTGGCTGTCCACCGCTACCCAGAAGTGGCCGACGCCGCCGAGCGCCCGCCCTACGCCGCCTGGCTCGCGGGGGCGCTCGCCGCTGGCCGCTACCTGGGACTCATGGCCGTATGCCGGGGCGAGGTCGTCGCGGGGGCAGGCCTGACCCTGCTGGAGTGGGGGCCGACCCGTGGACAGCTGGAGCCGCTGCGGGGCCGCCTCGTCAACGTCTGGACGCACCCGGAGCACCGCCGACTCGGGCTGGCCCGGACCCTGTGCGCGGGGTTGCTTGCACGGGCACGGGCGCGGGGTATCGGCACGGTCGGCCTGGGCAGCACGCCGCAGGCCCGCGACCTCTACCTCGCGCTGGGTTTTGCCCCGCAGCCCGCCGAGATGAAGTGGGAGGCCCCGCGATGAGCGCGCCTGTGCATGTCGCTCTGCGCGCCGTGACCCCCGCCGACCTCCCCGCCTTCCACGCCGTGATGATGGCGGCGGGCATGGACCCGCGCAGCAGCTGGAGCCGCGTGACGGTGGCCGACCTCCAGGCGTCGCTGTTCGCCCCCGATGCGGGCGGTCTCGTCGCCCAGACCGAGGCCGGGGTGGTGGGCGTGGTCGGTTACCGGCCCGACGGCCCCCGCACCCTGACCCTGAACAAGCTGGCGACCGTGCCCACCGTGCGGGGCCAGGGCGTCGGGCGGCAGCTGGTCGAGGCGGTCGAGGCCCACGCCCGCGCCCAGGGCTACGGCCGGGTCCTGCTGGCGGTCAGCCAGTACAACCTGGACGTGTTGCCCTTCTACGAAGGCCTGGGCTACCGCCGCAGCGCCGAAGCCTATGCCCACGCCCACCCCGCCAGCCCGCCCCCGGTGGTGCTGGTCAAGGAACTGCCATGACCAAGACTCAGGACAAGAAACTCTGGGGCGGGCGCTTCGCCGAAGCCACCGCCGAACTCGTCGAACTCTTCAATGCCTCGGTGGGCTTCGACCAGCGCCTCGCAGAGCAGGACATCCGGGGCAGCCTCGCGCACGTCGCCATGCTGGGGCAGGTCGGCATCCTGAGCGCCGAGGAGGTCGCGCAGATCACGGGCGGCCTGAACGCCGTGCTGGCCGACATCCGCACTGGAGCTTTCGAGTGGCGGCTCGACCGTGAGGACGTTCATATGAACGTCGAGGCTGCGCTGCGCGACCGCATCGGGCCGGTGGCGGGCAAGCTGCACACTGCCCGCAGCCGCAACGACCAGGTGGCGGTGGACTTCCGGCTGTTCACCAAGGAAGCCGCGCTGGACCTCGCCGACAAGACGCGCGCCCTGCGGACGGTCATGCTCGACGAGGCCGAGAAGCACCTGGAGACCGGTGTCATCCTGCCCGGCTACACGCACCTTCAGGTCGCGCAGCCCATCCTGCTCGCCCACTGGTTCATGGCCTACGTGGCGATGCTGGAACGCGACGAGGGCCGTTTCCGGGACGCCGCCGAGCGCATGGACGAGTCGCCGCTGGGCAGCTCGGCGCTGGCGGGCACGCCCTGGCCCATCGACCGCTTCGCCACCGCCGGGGCGCTGGGCTTCGCGCGCCCGACCGCCAACAGCCTCGACGGGGTGGGCAGCCGCGACTTCGCCATCGAGTTCCTGTCGGCCTGCGCGATCCTCTCGGCGCACCTTTCGCGCCTCTCCGAAGAACTGATCCTGTATTCGACCTTCGAATTCGGCTTCCTGACCCTGCCCGACAGCCACACCACGGGGTCGAGCATCATGCCGCAGAAGAAGAACCCCGACGTGTCCGAGCTGGCACGCGGCAAGGCGGGGCGCGTCTTCGGCAACCTGATGGGCCTGCTCACCGTGGTCAAGGGCACGCCGCTGGCCTACAACAAGGACCTCCAGGAAGACAAGGAGGGCGTGTTCGACAGTTACGACACCCTGAGCATCGTGCTGCGCCTGTACGCCGAGATGATGCCCAAGACCGTTTGGCACGCCGAAAAGACCCGAGAGGCCGCCGCCCGGGGCTACTCCACCGCGACCGACGTGGCCGATTTCCTGGCCCGGCAGGGCGTGCCCTTCCGCGAGGCGCACGAGGTCGTGGGCGGGCTGGTCGGGCTGGCGAGCCGCAGCGGCCGGCAACTGTGGGAGCTGAGCGACGCCGAGCTGAAGGCCGCCCACCCCCTGCTGTCGGCCGAGGTCGCGCAGACGCTGACCGTCGAGGAAAGCGTGCGCGGGCGCCAGAGCTACGGCGGCACGGCCCCCGAACAGGTCGCGCGCGCGATTGCTGACGCGAAGCGGGCGTTGGAGTAACGGCCATGAACGTCACTCTTCCCCTGGACGGCCGCCTGTTGCCCCAGCGTGAGCGGGAGTGGGCCGACTGGCTCGCCCGCCCGCACGAGAACCCGCTGACGACCCGCGCCGATTTTTCTGGGGGAGAGGTCGTGCTGGAAAACGACCTGTGCATCTACACGCAGGACGCCCGCTACGCCGACGGCCTGCCGTACTCCGGGCTGATCGTCACGCGGCGGCCCTGCCAGACCGTCTTCGACCTGACCCCGCAGGAGGTGGCGGCGGTCCATACCCTGCTGGCCGAGGTCCGGGCGCTGCTGGCCGAAACGGTGCGGCCCGACGGGTACACGGTGGGCTGGAACGTCTATCCGGCAGGCGGCCAGCACATTCCGCACGTTCACCTGCACGTCATCCCGCGCTGGAAGACCGAGGCCTCGGCCGGTGCGGGGCTGCGGTACTTCCTCAAAGCGGCCCGGCTGGAGGCTGAGCGGGAAGCCGAGCGACGACGGGAATGCTGATGCCGACCTTCGCCTTCCGCCCCCCCGCTTCTCAGGAGACCCTATGACCCTCACCCCAGGACCCATCAACACCATGCACGTCAAGCTGCGCCAGGCCGCGCCCGAAGATTTTCCCGTGATTCTGGACCTGCTGGAACGCTGCGGCCTGTTCACCTCCAGCGTGACCCCGGAGGGTGGAACCTACTGGGTCGCGGAACTCAACGGCGTGCCGGGCGGCTGCATCGGGCTGGAACACGGCGAGGGCGCCTCGCTGATCCGCTCGACCGCCGTGATCCCGGAGGCCCGCTCGCAGGGCCTGGGCCGCGCCCTGGTGCAGAGCGCCCTGACGCACGCCTCGCTGCGCGGCGACCGCGTGGTGTACCTGTTCAGCCAGGAGGCAGGCGACTACTGGACACGCTTTTCCTTCGCCCCCGCCACGGCGGCCGAGGTCGAGGCGGCCCTCCCCGACGCCCCGCAGGTCCGCAGCGGCCTGCTGCGCGGCTGGATTCACGAGGAACAGGTCTGGCGGCGCGACATTCCGCAGCCACCGTCGGGAGCGGCCGGGCCACAAGGGGCGGCCGGGTGAACTACTCAAGTGACGCACCCGGTGCGGGGGTGCGCTATGCTCCGGGCACACCCAAACCCGCCGCGCCGGACTGTTCCGGCACGACCATTCCAGGAGGCTCCGAGCATGACCGACGCCAATGTCAGCATTCGACTTGCCAACGACACCGACCGGGACACCGTCATTCGCGTCTTCCACGACGCCGGGCTGGACACGGACGCCGCCCTGGCCGAGGGCACGACCTACTGGGTGATGGAACGGGGCGGCCAGGCCATCGGGGCCATCGGGCTGGAGCACGGCGACGGGGCCTCGCTGCTGCGCGGGGCGGCCGTGGTGCCGCAGGCGCGGCAGGGCGGCCTAGGCCGGCGGCTGGTCATGAGCGCCATCAACTACGCGCAGGGGCGGGGCGACCGGGCCATCTACATGTTCTCGAAGGGAGGGGACTGGGGGTCGTTCGGGTTCACGCAGGTGCCCCTAGCCGTCGTGATGGGGGATATCCCCGACGCCCCGCAGATTCAGGCCTACCGCGCCAAGGGCGAGCGCCCGGGCGGCACCACCTGGATGCGGCAGCTGGGCTGAGGCGCGCTGCCCGGAGCCGCTGCGGGGAGGGCCGGCCGTGACCCTCTCGCTCGATTCCATCGCCGTGCCCGACCTGCACCCGCAGGCGCCGCTCTCGACCCGCAAGGCCCGCCTCAGCGACATCGAGGCGATTCATGAGCTGATCGGCTACTGGGCGGCGCGCGGGCTGATGCTCGTGCGTTCGCGCGCCCTGCTGGCCGAGACCATCCGCGACTTCCACCTCGTGCTGGCCGAGCCGCACGAGGGCAAGCCGGGCGGGCTGGCGGGCGTGTGTGGCCTGCACATGCTGGCCCCCGACTTGGCCGAGGTGCGCGGGCTGGCCATCCATCCCCACATGCAGGGGCGCGGGCTGGGGCGCGACCTCGTGGCCGCCTGCGAGCGTGAGGCCCGCGACATCGCGCTGCCGGGGCTGTTCGCCTGGACCTACCAGCAGGGCTTTTTCGAGAAGTGCGGCTTTACCCGCATCGACAAGACCAACCTGCACCCCAAGGTCTGGAGCGAGTGCCAGCGCTGCGCCTTCTTCGAAAACTGCAACGAGATCGCCATGTTCCGGTCGCTGGAATGACGCCCGCTCAGATTCGCCCCGCCCTGTCTAGGCCGCCGCGTAGGATGAGGAAGATGAAACCTTCCCTGTCGCTTTCGGCCCTTACCCTGTCGCTCGGCCTTGCGGGCCTCGCGGGCGCGCAGACGGCGCAGCCCCTCGCGGCCTCGCTGCCGGCGGGCGCCCTGCTCACCCTGGAGACGCACGACGCCGAACCGGCCCTGGAGCGCCTGACCGGCCTGCTCTCGGGCGTGGTCGGGGCGGCGGGCAAGCTGGCGGGTGAAGAGGACGGGGAAGGAGCGGGCCGCGCCGACGCGGTGGTGGGCGCGGCGCAGACCATCCTGAGCGACCTGCTGGGCCGCGAGGGCGTGGCGGGCGTCTTCGCGGTGCAGGGGCCGCGCGGCACCTTCTCGCCCGAGCTGCTCGCGGTGGCGCGGGCGGGCGACCTGGCGGGCGAGGTGCTGGGAGGCGGCCTGCCGGACAAGCCCGGCGCGCGGGTGGGC